>JBCDFM010000196.1:0-8146 GCA_039178015.1 Pseudomonadota bacterium | reverse complement strand
GCGTGATGCAAAGACAGAACTATACGGCGGAGAATTAGTCCAGCCGTTTGAAAGCCCGTCTAGGGCGAACATGATTGTTAAAGCGATACAGCGAGTTGAACTCGGTGCTATAGAACCAGCTGATTCCTTCTCTTTGGACCCGGTGTTGGCGGTGCACGATGCCGATTTCGTCGCGTTCTTAGAAACAGCCTGGGAAGATTGGCAACACAGTGGTTACAGAGGTGAAGTTATAGCTAACGTCTGGCCTGCAAGGCGAATGCAGAGCAGGGTGCCCCGTTTCATCGAGGGCAAGGTAGGCTACTACGCAATGGCGGCTGAAACGTCTATTACTGATGGGACTTGGGCAGCGGCTCTTGCGTCCAAAGATGTGGCCCTTACCGGTGCTCGCGCGTTGATTGAGGGAGAACAAGGCATCTTTTCGCTTTGCCGCCCGCCCGGGCATCACGCCGCGAAAGATATGTTTGGTGGCTACTGCTTCTTAAATAATGCAGCGATATCTGCACAATACCTACTGGATCAAGGCGCGAGTCGAGTGGCAATACTCGACATTGATTTCCACCATGGCAACGGCACGCAAGATATTTTTTACGAACGCAATGATGTACTGTTCTGTTCACTACATGGCGACCCGCTTGACGCTTTTCCGCATTTTTTGGGCTATCAAGACGAGACTGGGTCTGGTGACGGGACCGGCTTTAACCATAATTATCCGATGCCACCGGGTACATCATTTGCTCAGTGGAGCCAGTCTTTAGCGGACGCACTAGTTATAATCAAGACATACTCGCCGAAGTATCTACTGGTGTCTCTGGGGGTGGATACCTATGAGAATGACCCTATTAGCTTTTTCAAACTCACGTCTAACGACTTCATCTGCGTCGGAGAAATGGTTGCTGATCTCGGTATACCTACGCACTTTGTGATGGAAGGCGGGTATGACCTAGAGGAGGTGGGTATCAACGTTGTAAACGTTCTGAAGGGTTTTGAGGCTGATTGATATTGCGTGAACGTCGATACCTGGACCGAATCTGACAGTCAACGTCTTTGGGATGAAGCGCCGCTGTCTTAACGGGCGCAGCAACAAAGTAGAACGCGCTTCGGTATTTTCCTGAGTCGTTGCCGCGAGCATATAGTCTCAGAGATTGAGGGTTGCGGGGACAGTCGACTGCAGCTGCTCTCGTTATGTTTCTACTCCATCTGCAGTACGGCCCGTTCATGGGAGAGTTCGCGGAAGCCATGAATGCTGTGGTAGCGCCCCATGCCGGAGGCATTCACTCCACCAAAAGGTAGCTGGGGCTCGGAGTAGTGCATCACGCAGTGGTTTATGGTGACGCCACCTGATGTTGTATTGGCAAGAACATCTTCGATAAAGCTCTCGTCTTCGGAGAAGATGTACAGCGCGAGCGGTTTCGCCTGCTGGTGCAGGGTATCGTAGACCTCGCCTATGTCAGAATAGGTGAAAACAGTGAGGATCGGGCCAAACACCTCCTCTTGTAAAATAATGGCATCGTCGGGGACATTGGTCAGAATAGTGGGGTGTATTCCAAGGGAGCTGTCGATGGCGTCACCGCCGGTAACGACCTCAGCGCCCTTGGCGCGTGCGTCGTCGAGATAGCCTGTCACGCGTTTGTGATTGCGCTCGTCAACGATTCTGCCTTGCACGTCTTGATCCAGGACACCATCCTTATAGAACATGGCTTCGTAGGTTGCTTTCACGACAGCGAGAAATTCATGGTATTGGCTTTCATGCACATAGACGTTCTCAGGGCATAGACACACCTGACCGCTATTGAGGTTACGCAAAACAGCGATCTTCTGGGCTGCTTCCGCGATACCCGCGTGCCGGTCAATGACAACCGGATTCTTGCCCCCCAACTCCAGCGTGACAGATGCCAGGTGCTGCGCTGCGGCGCGCATCACAATTTTGCCGACAGCGGGGCTGCCGGTGAAAAAGATATGATCGACTGGCAATTCCAATAGGGCGTTTGCCAAACTGACGTCGCCCTCAAAGACGGCGACTTCCTCAGGCTGAAAGACGTCTTGGATGATTTTTGCAGTAACCGCACTGGTTTCGGGCGCCATTTCATTTGGTTTGACGATGACGCAGTTGCCCGCGGATAAGGCTTGAACCAGCGGACGAAACACGAGCACAAACGGGAAGTTCCAGGGGCCGAACAGCAAGACAATCCCGCGCGCCTCATAGATGGTTTTGGCGGTCGCGTCGCCGAGGGCGGGCGAGGCTTCAATCGTTGTTGGTGCCATCCACTGCGCTAGGTGTGCAATCGTGTCATCGATTTCGTGGTAGATATCTTCAATCTCGCCGCTACTCACTGAATTCGCATCTTTGCGCAAATCTTTGTATAGCGCTGTTTGAATCTCTTCTTCACGAGCGGCGATCGCCGCTTTGAGCAGATTCAGCTTTTCAATCCGCTGCTTGGCCGTAGTTTTTCGCTGCACCCACTGATGTTTTTGTTGCGCGGCGAATACTGCGTCGATTGCATCTTCAAGAGATTCTTTGGCGTTCATGTTGGTTTTCCTTTGGCAGAAAAAGTCTGGATCTCACAAGCTTGGAGTCGACCTTATCTGTCAGTAGGCTGTTAAGCAAATCTAGAGACCTCTAGGCATGACGAAACCACGTTCCAAGATTGAGTTAGATGTCCAGATCAAGATTCAGTGTTATTTACTAAAGAGAAGCTGATTCGCTACAAGCTATTCACTGCGTCAACGGGTAAGGAGTATCAATCAACAAACCTAACTTACTCCATATTGCTGCGCGGTCTTGTCTAGTGCGCTGCCCAGCATGGTAACGATCTGATCAACTTCACTCCGGTCACATACTAAGGGCGGTGCCATGATGATGGCATCGCTGAGTTGGCGCACCATAAGCCCTGCTGCTATCGCTGCATCTCTGCAGGCAACTGCACCGGCATTTTTTTCTGCCAGCGGCTCGCGCGATGTCTTGTCCCGTACAAGCTCCAGCGCTGCAAACATACCAACACCGCGTACTTCGCCAACAATGGGATGGTCCTCGAAGGTGCGTAACTGTGCCTGTAAGTAAGGCGCGATCTGCTCGTTAGCATGCTCGATGATGTTGTCTTCTCGCAGGATGCGTAGCGTTTCCAAACCGGCAGCGCAGGCCACCGGATGACCTGAGTAAGTCAGGCCGTGCGCAAAATCCCCTTCCGCTGATGTCAGTACATCCGTGAGTTTGTCGCCTACCATCACACCCCCCAATGGCATGTAGCCATTGGTAATCGCCTTGGCGAAGGTCAGCAGGTCGGGTTGCAGATCGTAGGTTTCGCAGCCAAACCATCGTCCCGTGCGACCCATACCGCAGATAACCTCATCCATCACCAGAAGAATGTCGCGTTCGTGACAGATACGTTTGATTTCTGGCCAGTAAGTATCGGGGGGCACGATGACGCCGCCTGCGCCCTGGATGGGTTCGGCGATGAAGGCGGCGACTCTTTCTTCACCTAGCTCGCCGATTTTTTCTTCTAGTTCTTTCGCCACCCGCAGACCAAACTCATCTGGACTCTCATCACTTTTTTCTGCAAACCAGTTTGGCTGGCTGATGTGATGGATATAACCCAGGCCGTCCATTTGATCGTGCATCGCCTGCATACCTCCCAGGCTCGCCGCGGCAATGGTAGAGCCGTGGTAGGCATTGCGACGGCTGATAATATGTTTCTTTTCGGGTTTGCCGAGTAAACGATAGTAGCGCTGGATCAGACGCAGATTGGTATCGTTGGCTTCAGAGCCTGAGTTGGTGAAGAACACATGGTTGAACTGCGGCGGTGTGACATCCACGATGGCTTTAGCCAGCTCTACGGCCGGTTGATTCGCGCACTTGAAAAAGTTGTTGTAATAGGGAAGATCCTGCAGCTGTGCATAGATCGCATCCTTAATGCTGTGCTGGCTGTAGCCCAAATTGCAGCACCACAAGCCCGACATGCCGTCCAGGACTTTCTTGCCATCGCTATCGTAGATGTAGATGTGTTCGGCACGCGAGACAATCGGGCCTCCGTCGTGGCTATAGGTTTTAAAATCGGTGAAAGGATGGAGGTGGTGCGCACGGTCCATCGCTTTCAGTTGTGTGGTATTGAGACTATCGGTCATGCTGCTTACCCTTCGCCGGCGCCAGTGTAGGTGATCCTAGGGGAGACGATCACGGTCCGATAGCTATTATAGCGCCAGTTATCGCTGTTTTGATGGTGAAAGCGACTTCATTCAAACAGCGAATATGGCGCTGTGATGCGTCGGACGCATGGCTCGATTATGCTGAGTGCTTCGCAGCCGCGAAAGCATCCAGCGCAAAGTCCACATCTGCACCCGTTAGGGCCGCAGACATTTGCGTACGAATTCTGGCCAACCCTTTGGGTACAACCGGGTAAGAGAAAGCAATCACGTAGACGCCGCGCGCAAGCAGTGCCTCCGCCAGCTTTGTGGCCTTCTCTGCATCGTTCAACATGATTGGTATGATCGGGTGCTCACCCGGCAATAAGGTGTAACCCAGTTCCGTCAAGCCCTCGCGAAAGCGCTGGCTGTTGTTATCCAGGCGTGAGCGCAGTTCCGGTTCTTCATCAATCAGTTCTAAGGCCCTGATTGCCCCTGCGGCAACGGGTGGCGCGACCGTGTTGGAAAAAAGATACGGGCGCGAGCGCTGCCTGAGTATATCGACCACCTCGTGACTGGCAGCCGTAAAGCCGCCGGAGGCGCCGCCCAGGGCTTTGCCCAAGGTGCCGGTAATGATGTCCACCCGATCCATGCAGCTGCGCAGCTCGTGCGTGCCGCGACCGCGGGCGCCGAGAAAGCCGGTGGCGTGGCAATCGTCGAAGTGCACAAGTGCATTAAAGCGCTCGGCGAGATCACAAATCTCATCCAGTCTGGCGATGGTGCCGTCCATCGAGAATACACCGTCGGTGGTAATCAATTTGAAGCGCGCACCTGCCCCATCCGCCGCCTTGAGCTGTGCCTCTAGATCGGAGAGGTCATTGTGTTTGTAGCGATAGCGTTGCGCTTTGCTCAGGCGAATGCCGTCGATAATGCTGGCGTGATTGAGTGCGTCGGAGATCACCGCGTCCTCTGCACCCAGCAGCGTTTCAAATAGGCCGCCATTAGCGTCGAAGCAGGAGGGGTAGAGGATGGTGTCCTCGGTACCGAGAAACGCACTGAGTCGGTCTTCCAGCGTTTTATGCAAGGTCTGGGTGCCGCAGATAAAACGCACGGAGGCCATACCAAAGCCCCATTCGCTGAGCCCTTCGGCTGCGGCAGCATTGACTGACGGATGCTGTGCCAGTCCCAGGTAGTTGTTAGCGCACAGATTCAGCACATCACCGGAGTCAACGCCCACCCGTGCACCCTGCGGTGTTTTGATCAAACGCTCCGCTTTATAGAGCCCCGCCTGTTTGATTCCCGCCAACTCCTCAGCGAGAAACTCTTGAAATTGCTGGCTCATCTATGGCTCCCAATTGAGGATGACTTTGCTGGCCTCACCGCTATTCATTACATCAAAGCCCTGTTGAAATTCCGCGAACGGTAAACGGTGGGTAATCACGGGCGCGATATCGAGACCCGATTCGATCATCACAGACATCTTGTACCAGGTCTCATACATTTCGCGACCGTAGATGCCTTTCAAGGTCAGCATATTGAATACCACTTTGTTCCAATCGATAGCCGTGTTGTCAGAGGGGATACCCAGAATTGAGACCTTGCCGCCGTGACACATATTGGTAATCAAGGCGTTAAACGCTTCGGGATTACCGGACATCTCAAGGCCAATATCAAAGCCTTCGGCCATGCCCAGTTCTTTCTGCACATCCGCTAGTGATTCTCTAGTAACGTTGACAGTGCGAGTTGCACCTAAGGTCTTCGCCTTCTGCAGTCGCGAATCGACAACGTCGGTAATCACGACATGTCTCGCACCGGCATGACGACAGACGGCAGCCGCCATGGCACCAATCGGCCCGGCACCTGTGATCAGCACATCCTCTCCAAGCAGATCAAACTGGAGTGCGGTATGCACCGCGTTGCCTAAGGGGTCGAAGAGGGCGGCAATATCCAAATCAATACCCGGCTTGTGCTCCCAGACGTTCGACATGGGCAATGCCAGGTATTCTGCAAAGGCTCCGGGGCGATCCACGCCAATACCGGAGGTTTGGCTGCACAGATGGCGTCGGCCGGCCATACAGTTTCGACAGCGTCCGCAGACAACGTGTCCTTCCCCCGATACAATCTGGCCTGGGCGAAAGTCATTCACGTTGGAGCCCACCTCGACGATCTCGCCGACAAATTCATGCCCTACTGTCATGGGCACAGGAATGGTGGCCTGAGCCCAGGCGTCCCAGTTGTAGATATGCATGTCGGTGCCGCAGATTGCCGTTCGATGGACCTTGATCAGCACATCATTAATGCCCAATTCGGGGTCGGGTATATCCTCTAACCATAGCCCGGGGCTGGCCTCACTTTTGACTAATGCCTTCATGAGATTCGCTATAGTGGATAAATTTCCGATATAGTATAATTTTAGATTCCGAGATACAAGAAAATAATCCTATATAATGGATTTCTCCGGGGATATAAGCGACAAAGATGCCAAAAGCGAGCGAACAGACAGATCCAGCCGCCCTGCGACTCGGTGAGCGAGTGGTAGAACTGCGCCAGGCCCACGGCTTTACGCTGGACCAGCTCGCCTCTGCCTCCGGTGTGTCTCGCTCGATGTTGAGTCAGATTGAACGTGGGCAGGCTAATCCCACACTGGCGGTGACCTTCCGCATAGGGCAGGCTTTTGGGCTCAGTATTGGTGAATTAGTCGACGACCCTTCAGCGGGTTCGACCATCGAAGTCATTCGCGGCAGCGACCCGGGCCATCTGTTTCGTGATGATGACGAGTGCCGAATTCGTACGCTGTCGCCGCTGCACATGGAAAAGAACATGGAGTTCTATGAAGTGCTATTGCAGCCCGGTGCGAGCATGGACAGTGCCCCCCACTTTGAGGGTACGCGGGAGCTGCTGACGGTATCGGCTGGCTCGGCGAAAATCATTTCGGGTAACAGTGAATCCATGATCGAGAAGGGCGATTCCGCCGCCTATCGGGCAGACCTGGATCACTGCATCAGCAATGCCGGACAAGATGTGCTGCAGGCTTATCTGGTGGTGACCTACCGTTGAACCATTGAGCCGGATGTGCAGAATGTCTAGCGTTGTAATATGCGAGATTCGTGAGGAAGGCAGAATGACTCGAAATTTGTGTCTGATTTTTAGTTTTGGCTTAGTCCTAGAAAGCCAATGCGTCGTGGCGCAATCTGAACCGCCCAGATACTGTGATGTAGCAAAGGGCGTTCACTGTGTCTTCGAGGAAACGCACACCGGGGCGGTGGATATTTGGACTTACTGCGGCACTCAGGAATCACCGAGAAAACCGATAGAACTGAACTGCAGCTCGCCTGACATGATAGTAACCTGTAAGCAAAACCCCGAACCGACCTATTGGCATTGCACCTGCGATACTGGTGAAATCGTCGTTACTTATCCCGTCAAAATCGATATAGGGTGCTGAAAACCAGTCCGCATTATGTATATTCACTGCGATGGCAGCGATGTAAAAATGAAACACGTGGACCGCAACTCAACCTCGAACGAAAGTATCTGGTGCTCAAAAGAAAAGCACCCATCCCAATGTAGGTGCTCAAATCTTGACGTTAAAAACTATCAAACGATGGCTGTAGCGGTGAATAGCTGCGAAACACCCTAGCATAGCTGTGTTGTTGGTGATCAGCTTGCATCGCGAGAATGCAATGCGGTAGATGGTTTAAGGCCTAGTGAACCTGGCCACGCAAGCGCTCAGAACGGCGTCGCAACAGCTCAATCGTGATCAGCAGTAGGATAGAGACCAAAATCAATAGCGTGGCCACCGCCAAAATAGTGGGGCTGATCTGCTCGCGCAACCCCGAAAACATCTGCCTGGGTATGGTGCGCTGCTCAGGCCCCGCTAAAAACAACACGATTACCACCTCATCGAAGGAAGCGACAAAGGCAAACAATGCACCGGAGATAACACCAGGTCTGATGAGGGGAAAAATCACGTCCCGAAAGGCACGCAGGGGTGTGGCACCCATACCCAGCGCAGCGTTGTACAAAGCAG
>JBCDFM010000195.1:0-8153 GCA_039178015.1 Pseudomonadota bacterium | reverse complement strand
TGTCTGCAGCTGGATATGGGCAATAGCTCAACCAAATGGCGCCTGCTTGAAGAGGGTAGCGCGACTCGCCGCGGCCGATACCGTATCGATGATCCGGATTCCTTGGAGAACTTTCTCGCCTGCAGTAGCCAGATAGAACAGATATGGATATCCAGCGTCTTGAAGACTGAATCCGAGGAGAGGCAGGCCAATTTGATGCTGGAGCGCTGGGGCGTGACACCCTGGTTCGCGCGTTCTATCCCTGAGTGCGATGGTTTTCGAAACAGCTATGCCGAGCCTGCCAGGTTGGGTGTTGATCGGTGGCTGAGTATGCTGGCGGTGTGGCGACGCCTGCGGGGCAGAGGCTGCGTCATCGATGTCGGCACCACAATGACCTGTGACCTCATCACCGATGAAGGTCGTCACGACGGTGGTTACATTATTCCCGGTGCTGCGCTGATGGAGCATGCACTTCTGCGTGAAACGGACAGGGTGAGGTTCGCCGAAGAAGCAAACCTCAGTTTAGCGCCGGGCCGTTCTACGGCCGAGGCGGTACGCCACGGTGTGACCCTTGCACAGGTGGGCGCTGCCGTGTTGGCGGTTGATCGAGCGAGTATTGCACCCGCACAATTGTTTTTTTCCGGCGGTGGCGGTGAAACGGTGATGCAGTTGGCGGGCAAGGGTGGCAGTTATCTGCCTGATCTTGTCTTTGAAGGCCTCGAGGTCATGGCTCAGCACATAGACTGAACCGCCTCGCGTCACTTCGCCTTTTCCAGGACGCGCGTCAAGAATGGCAGACTCCGGTCCATGCGGTAGTCTATTGCAGAGTGATTGTCAGCAAACTCCTCGTAGACATGATCAATACCGTACTTTTTAAGTTGCGCGGAGAGTTGGCGGGTACCGTAATGGATGTGGTACTGATCGCGCCAGCCGCAATCGATAAAGATGCCGCGCAGTGATTTCAGATTAGACTTATAGTCTTTCACCAGGTTAACCGGGTCGTGGGCGAGCCAGCGCTTCCAGCGCTGTGGTAACAGCTCGCCGGTTTCCAGATTCACAGGTAGTCGAAAACCATTCGGCGCTTTCGGGTCAGGGTCGTAGCTCGCCGCCATGGCAAGATTCATCAGGCACATGATTTCACTGACGCTGGGGTTTTCCTTAGCCCAAAACGCCTCGAGAAACCGTTTGACTCTGCCATCATCGATGCCTGGCTTCAGCTTGGCTGTAGCTTTTTTGACATCGTAGGCGCCGGGTTTGCGTGCCGGCTTCCGGTACTGGGCCAATTCGTTAAGGGTGTTTGGCCAGTCACTATGATAGATAAAATCAAAATAGGAGTCGCCGGAATGATCGGCAATCGCGCCCCAGTACTTTGCGTATTTCATGCCGTGGACAATAGCGCCGTAGCCACCGGATGATTTGCCAAAGCACGCTCGCGCATCTCGAGTGGCCAGAGTGCGCAGCTCAGCATCGACAAAGGGAATGATTTCCTTGGTGAGATAGTCAGCATACGGGCCCAGGGCACTGGAGTTGATGTATTGATTACCCCCCAGCGCGGTAAAGCAGTCGGGGAACACCAATATCGCCTGCCCCATGCGGCGCTCGTGGATTAGCCGCGCGGCCCGTTCCTGCACGTTTTCACTGAAGTTTTTCCAGCTGGTATGTGCGAGGCCCGAGCCAGTGTATCCGACCAGGTCGTAGAGCACAGGGAAGCGCCGATTGCGTCGCTTGCTGTATTGGGGTGGCAGCCAGACATGAAGCTTGCGGACATGAGGGTCGCCAAGCGGATTGCCCTCCAGTACCTTGGAATGGTGCTCTAGTTCCAGTAGCTCGCCAGCCGGCCAGTCATAGCGTTTTATTGTCATAAGGCCCCCTCGAGGATAAGTTTCAAAGGGCCTAGCCTAGCGTGAATGCTCTTGCTTTGTCAGGCAGCCTGCCCAAAAAGCGCTAATTTTGGATTCGGATGTGGCGTAGCTGTGCCTGGAACGTCTGTGGAGCAATGGCGCTTTGCGACCTTGGGTTACTGCTGAGATTGATGCCGTTGCACCAATCCATACCAGTGGTGAGTAGATCGGGCTTGGGCAGTCTGTCCAGCTGGGTTGCATAAGCTCTACCTGGGAGTAGTTTTTCCACTACAAATTTTGCTCCAGGCAATACATTCTCTGCTGTAATTCTGCCGCGCATGCCCCAGCCTATACGGTAGGCATTACACGATCTATCGGCTGCATTTGATCCTGGAACCGTTGTGAATGCGACGTCACGCCTCACGCCATATAGCAGGTACATCATCGCTTCATCAAACAGCATCGCCAGGTCTTCGTATTGGTTCGAATACCCGTAAAGATGAGCAACAGGGTCAGGGGCGAAAATCTGTCCGACTTGTGTGGCGGTATAGTTAGCCTCCGTGGGTGTGGCGCTTACCCCAAAATACAACACGCTGGCGAGCCCGGCGAGGACGTCCGAACTCAGCGGTCGAAGCTGCTGCAGTTGGTCTGAGACCGTCGGAATGATGAGCTCAGCCAGAGAGGCGTTGCGCGGCAGGCTCTGCATGACCTCTAATGGCACGAAATCATTCGCGTGGGCGAGCTCGTGTAGCAGTAGGTTGGCCACCGGTAGCTCAATATCGGATAGCTCGCGCCAGCCGAGGTCCGAAAAGACATAGTAGGCTTCATAAGCATCACGACCGTCTTCTACATATCGCCACAGGTGAGCGAAGTTTACCTGGTTGGCGAACTCCGCTCTGAAATCGGGATCGGTGGAAACGGTTTCTTGTTCCGAAGGCAAGAGCCAAAAAAAGTCCGCATCCAGGTTCAAGCTGCCAATCGCAGAGTTGTAAAACGAAGGTCTGATTTCACGGCCGATGGAAATCACGGTCACGCCTCGAAATAGGGAAATGATGTCCTCCGGCATGATCGATAAAACCTGTTCGAAGCGCTGGGCAATCCAGTCATCGGACGTGACTAAGCGCGCCATGATGTCGGCGATGGTTGGGCTGGATGTGTCCATACCGATCAACGGCAGGGTGCCCAGGTTGCACAAATCACTGAACGTAACCGCGAAGGCGCAGGCAACCAGGTCTCTTTGTTTCACGCCGCTCGTTTCGTAGGCTGTGAAGCTCGCATTTTCCACCAGGTTCATGCTGTCGTAAGTGGCGATATCGTCTTCGTAACGTGAATCGTGAAACGTACGTGGCATTCGAGCCAAGAACTCCGGGGAGCCCTTGTACTTGTCCTTCTGGAAGAAATGCGACCAGAGCAGTACATCGTCATAGTCGGACTGTCCATCATTATTGATGTCGGCGACCATGTTTGTTGCCAGTTCATTCAGTCTTGCCTTGAGTTGGGCATTGCTTAGATCCTGTAGCTCTGGCTCCAGCACCCGATAGATGGCCTCACTGAGCATGGTTACGCGACCAAAGGGGCGAGACAGTTGCTCGCCGCTCATGATAGCCCTGACGGGCACTTGCAGGGCGGTGCCACTGGGATCGATAGTGCCATTGGCATCGGCGTCTTGATCGACGCCACCGGTGGCGGTAACCAGAGAGTAGGCGTTTTTACTGAGCTGCATATCCGGTAGCTCGACAGTGCCTAGCAGTAGTGCCTTACCGTTGGTCTTCAGGTTTGACCAGGCCTCCTCACCGATCTCGAGCTTCTTCGAGTCGCTGTCTGAGGTAGTGAGACCAGACGCTACGGTGGTATTGCTTCCCAGTCTGGTTATCGTGATGTCGGCACCGGCAACGGGGCCAGCCAGCTCAACTTGCAGACAACCGCCCAATAGCAGGGCTACTCCAACAGGAAACAACAGTTGGCGAATCATGGCGGTAACACTCCAGGAATGATGGATAGCAAAAGCGTGTCGTTATGAAGGCTACATGTCTACAGATGATTGGACAAAACTGTGATTAGTGTCGCAGGCATGGAAATTTTTCTGACTGCGGTCTATTCTGGCGGACTTCTCGATCCATGCATGATTAGCCGAAAGGGTTTTCGATGAAAAAGTCTGTGTACTTGATCCTTGCGATGGCACTGTGTTGGAGCCCTTCTGGCTCTGCTCAGGAAGACATCAGTCTGATGGCCAATACTTCACCACCTTATTCCGACAAGCGCTTGCCGGACCAGGGTTTAGCACTGGAACTGGTGCGCCATGTTTTTGCCGGCACTGAGTATCAACCGGTCATTACGATCGACAACTGGTCACGTGCGCTGGAGGGCGCCAGCCTGGGCGTCTACGATGGTCTTGCGGCGGCCTGGTTTTCAGATACACGCGACGAGGTTATGTTATTCAGTGAACCCTACCTCAGCAGCAAGCTCATCATTCTGAAACTGCGTACGAATCCCAGTACCTATAACAGCCTGCAGGATCTGGCCGGCGGTAGGTTGGGGGTCAGAGTTGACTATGCCTACGGGGTCGATTTCGCGGCTATCCCGAATCTGACGTTGGTGGAAGAGAATCACTTAATCCAAAATCTGCTAAAGCTCCTCAACGGGTCAGTGGATTTTGTCATCGGAGATCGGCGCACCATTATCATGCAACTGAATGAGTACCTGAGCGACAAGATGACACGCTTCGAAGTGTTGGATATTCCGCTGCCCGATGTGCAGCGACATGTGGCGATTAGTCGCGAGAAACCCGGCCATAAAGAAGTCATTGCCCAGTTCAATAAAGCGCTGGAGAAGGCCCAGGCGGACGGTTCAGTGCAAGCCATTGTGACGCAGTGGGACGAGCGATTGGGCAGTCTTTGATGCTCAGTTAGATGAAACGGTCAGCGAAGCTGTCTGTGCCAGTTGCTGACTAACTTGTCTACGCTGATTTCCTCACCACCGTCGCGCCACTTGCCCGCATAGTCGACGTCAGTTGAATTGGGCGGCGGTGTGGGTACGTTCACCTTGAATCGAACAGGCATCGGCACAGCTTCACCCATTGCCACAGCTTCGCCCTTGGCAAGTGAGGTCAAGGCAGCAAACGTACCCCGCGCGGCTTCTGGCACCATCGATCTTACGTAATCCTGGTCGTCGGGATTCGATATTCTGAGGCAGAGGTAGGAACTGCATTGTGCTAAAACTGTTTCAGATACATCTTTGGGGCGCTGGCTGACAACGCAGAGACCAACGCCATATTTGCGTCCATTTTTTGCGATGCGCTCCATGGACCGACGCGCTTCTCGATAGCGTGGAATATCCTCGCGTGGGATGTACTCATGGGCTTCTTCGCAGATAAGGTATAGCGGAAATTCGCGACACAATGGATTCCAGAAGTTGAATTCATATGCGAGTCGCCCGATTTGTGCCGTCACCATAGGTAGCACGTCGAAGGGTACGGCACTGAGATCAAGCACCGTCACATTCGCATTGGGTTGTCCTAGACCAACCAGGTCTTTCATCAGAGATGCGAGCGACTCTGTAGAATTGCGTGTTGCAGGCCTCATCAGAAAGTTGTAGCGCGAATCGTTCAGCAAGCTGTTGAGACGAACCAGCAACTGATCAAACTTGCCATAGAGCGGGGATTTGGTTTTACCAAAGTTGGTGGTCTCTGCGTTAGCCTTGCTGATCAATTCAATCAGATCATCCAGTGAATAGTAGACCGGAGAGTCCACGGTGATATGGCCCAGTTCTAAATGCGCATTTGTCTCTCGTTTGAGGCGGATTAAAATCGAGCGCAAAAAAGCGATTTGAATAGATGCGTGCTCATCAGCCGGATCCGTGATCAGCTCGCAGAGCTCTGAGTACGCCAATAGCCAGTATGGAAACTCCACATCCTGCGCTTTTAAGCTGCGAACGTTGGCTGCGGAAAACGGTGAGGTTTCTTTGACACCATCGATCTCTCGATCACAGTACTCTCCGTGCATGTCGAGCAAAATAATGTGGGCCTGAGGCATGCTGCGCAGCGCAGATTGAACCAGGCTGGTCACGGTCCAGGATTTGCCAGCACCGCTCTGCCCTAGTATCGCGGCATGACGACCAAAGAATGCCGATGCATCGATAAAGACTTCGATCGTGCTGAAGGACGTAAGGCGACCCACGCGATAGCCAACCTCGCTGTGATTGGCAAATATTTGCTTGAGCTGGGTCTGCGATATTTGAAACAAACTTGCGCCGCTGGTGGGGAAGCTGGTGACGCCTCGTGTAAATTCTCCCTCATTGTTCAGCTCGCCCAGCGGAGTGAGCTCAATCACGTGTGTGTCGTTACCCGTGTCATCAATGGATTGGTAGCTGCGTTCCACCATCACCAGAATTTGCGAGTTAAATTGTGAAACCAGCAGGTAAGCCCCGATCTGACCAACCTTTAGGCTGGTTTTTGCTGAGGCGGGACTACCGAAGGGTGCCTCTTCGCCACCTGTCAGTTTTGCTGTGATCGAATCGGCACTGACATCGACCACAACACCGATTCTGTTGTTTCCTGCCTCTGACATAATGGCCACCTTCCTCGGGCGCTACCTGATCATCTTCCAAACCAGCCGGTATCAGTTTATGCACCGCATACCGCGGTGCATGTTGATGCGTCACGTGATAACGCGAGATGAGAGTAAAGAGAAAAGGTAGAGCAATGCAATAAAGTATCGTGGATTACTGCACTTAGGCGATGTTCTTATTATGAGAAGAATGAGTAGACAGATTCGAATATCAACTTCGGGTTATAGGCGATGTATTTTAGAGCCGCTGTTCACGACGGGGCTCCTAGTATAGAGCGGGTGCTGAAGACCAACACGCGCATCGGCGAGACCTGTATCTTGGTGTTTTTTCTGCTGAAAAAGTCCAGAAATACCGGAAAAGTAGAGAAAGTACTTTGGTTGTTTCGTCTGCAGTTCTAGTCTGTGAGCAGCGGACAACAGGACCGTGCCGGGGGGCGCGCTGGAGAAAACGCATGGTGTTTGTATACATCATTGTTGGGCTGTTAGTTGTGCTGGCATTCTTTTTCGTCACGCGCAAGTCCGCAAGTCATCTCGGTGGGTCTAGTTTCAATGCGGGTCAATCTTCCCGCGTCGGCAGAACTACTGATCGGCAATCACCAGCGAAAACCGCGGCGCCGGCAAACCCATTTCGCTCAACCTCAATTGTGCCCTGTGAGCATGCCTGCAGCGCAGTGCAGGCGATAGCCGGTCAACGATTTCTGGACTCTCAGCAGAGCGTTCCTAAAGTACCTTTACCGGCCTGCAATGCAGTGCAGTGTGATTGTCGCTATGCCCGGCATGATGATCGACGAGATGACGACGGCGATCGACGGCACCCTTCTGCACTGCAGTCAGAGCTCTATAATGAAACCGGCAAATCCAACCGGCGTCGACAGCAAGGCGGGCGCCGGATAACGGACCTGTCCTGATAGCGATCAACTCATAGCGAGGAAAACCACGCTAATAAATCCTTGACTCATATTGCGTCGACATGACTCTTTATCTACAATCGCAGCCCTTCTAAATGGGGTCTATTTTCAACGTCCTGTGTGAGACTTAGCTGGCGTAGCTCAGTAGGTAGAGCAGCTGATTTGTAATCAGCCGGTCGGGGGTTCGATTCCTCTCGCCAGCTCCAATTTCCGCTTCGATTTACTCGTTATTTTAGGCTGCCAGCCAGGCGGCTCATTGAGCCTCCAAATGAGCCGTAAGTTAATAATTTTATTAGAAGAAGCGGTTGACAAGCCTACAGGCCATCCGGACAATATGCCGCCTTTCGGAGGGGTTCCCGAGTGGCCAAAGGGATCAGACTGTAAATCTGACGCGCGAGCTTCGGTGGTTCGAATCCACCCCCCTCCACCAGATGGACGGAAGCCGCCAAACGGATGAAAGCTGCGTGTTACGCAGCGGGTATAGTTCAGTGGTAGAACGTCAGCCTTCCAAGCTGAATATGCGGGTTCGATTCCCGCTACCCGCTCCAGAGTTAGACGTTAAAAGGATAGCGCTCATATAGCTCAGTCGGTAGAGCACTTCCTTGGTAAGGAAGAGGTCACCGGTTCAAGTCCGGTTATGAGCTCCACTTATCAACTAACTCATTGTTTTAAAAGATTATTAGGAAAAGTTAAACGGACCAGCACAGCCTGATGCACGGTCTTCAGAGGAGAGTGTCGTAATGTCGAAGGAAAAATTTGAGCGAACGAAGCCGCACGTGAACGTTGGGACGATTGGTCACGTAGACCACGGTAAGACGACGCTGACGGCGGCGCTAACGCGGGTGTGTGCTGAGGTTTGG
>JBCDFM010000194.1:0-8211 GCA_039178015.1 Pseudomonadota bacterium | reverse complement strand
TCGTAGCGAATATGCTGTCCGTTAACGTCGGCGTAGGGCATGGGATTGATTTCTCCTTCATGGTCGAGGTGGGCGCTAAGTATGCGTTGCTATCTCGGGTCGCTCAACGTTAGCCAGCTTTGGGTGTCCAAACGACTTGTTTCATGAATAACGATATACTGTTTCCGGTGACAGATACGAGAATAATGATAAATAAGCTACGCATTTGCCTCATGGCGTCGCTTGCGATGTTAGCGGCCTGCTCTGGCGATTCAGGCGATTCTGCCGGCTCAGACAGTCTGTCTGCCTCCGGCCTGGATGAAATCTACGACCAGGGACTTACACGGTATGTCGGCCAGTTTTCACCGGCCACCGAGAGCGATTTGGGCAATGGCGTGCGTCGTTTTGATTTCGCCTTGCCGGAGGACTTGAAGGCCGAACCGCGCGGTCCGCTCTGCCTGCGGGGCACGCCCTATGGGGTTGAGACCCGCGAGCGTCAGTCTGATGAACTGTTGATCTGGCTGCATGAGGGCGGTGCCTGCTGGCCGGAGTTTTGTGCCGTGACAGAGGAGGCCAATTCCATCTTCCCCGGCGGCATTCTCAATCAGTCGGTTCCCGATAATCCGCTGGCCAAGCACGATCTGGTTTTTGTGCCGTACTGCGACGGTTCCCTGTTCACCGGCGATGTCGACCGGCCGTTGCCGCCCAGCCTGACCGGCCCGTCTACCGAGGGCATTACCATGAGCTATCAGCGCGGCGCGCAAAACCTTAGCGCCGCGTTGGATATTGCCAGCCGCGAATTCCCCAGCCCCAGCCGCGTCGTGCTGGTGGGCCCCAGCGGCGGCAGTTTTGGCACTATTATCGCCGCGCCACTGGTACGCTTTTATTTCCCCGGCATCGATATTCTTGTGATTAGGGATTCCGGTCTCGGTATTGTTAGAGACGGCGACCCGGACTTTATCAACGGCCTGCTGGCCGGCTGGAATGCCGAGTCGGTGATTCCAGCCTCCTGCACCGACTGCACCGCCGACGGTAACGTGCTGAAATTTATCGAGTGGAACCTTGAAAACGACCCCAATCTCTACATGGCACCTATTACGCATATGCAGGACGCTATTATTTCTGGGCTATTCCTTCAACTGGAGGGCCCGGTTTATCAAGCTGCTCTTTTGGAGGGCACAGGCCAACTGGCGGAGCAATTCCCAACACGATACAAGCGCTTCTTCCTGTCGGGTCCCAATCACATGGTATTGCTCAACACCGGGCCGGTGAGCCCTTACCTTACCGGTAATCAGGGCAGTTTGCTGGAAGAGAATATCGATGGTGTGCGCCCTATTGACTGGATCACCGCTGCGGTCGAACAAACCGCCGAATGGGTAGACACTGTGCAGCGCGACGACGCGCAGTGAGAATCGTAAATAAGTACTTTTGCAATATCTGACCAATAGGGTAGGATGCGCGCCTTCGCACCTGCTGACAGTGCTTTCTTCCCGTCAGCACCTTCACGAGATTGCTGACAATGACTTTTGACAAACTCGGCTTGTCCGAGACCCTGTTGCGCGCTGTGAGCGAGCAAGGCTACGACACACCTTCGCCTGTGCAAGCCAAGGCTATTCCACTGGTGCTGACCGGCCGCGACATGATGGCCGCTGCCCAGACTGGTACCGGCAAAACCGCCGCCTTCACCCTCCCTATTTTGCAGAAACTGGCCAAAGGCCGAAAGCCGCGCCCGGGCCAGGTGCGCGCCTTGGTGCTGACACCGACTCGCGAGCTGGCGGCACAGGTGCAGGCGAGCACGGCGAATTATGGTCGGCACGATCGCCTTAGCTCTGCCGTGGTATTTGGTGGGGTGAAAATCAACCCTCAGATTGCCAAGCTGCGCAAAGGCGTCGATGTGCTAGTGGCCACCCCTGGCCGCCTTCTCGATCTGCATGAGCAAGGTGCGGTGCGCTTCGATGATCTGGAAATACTGGTGCTGGACGAGGCCGATCGCATGCTCGATATGGGCTTTATTCGCGACATCAAACGCATCGTGAAACTGCTGCCGCAAAAGCGCCAGACGCTGATGTTCTCCGCGACGTTCTCTAAAGAGATTCGCGAACTCGCCTCCGGCTACTTGCACAATCCAGCGCAGGTGGAAGTGAGCCCGCCTAATGCCACCGCCGACAAGGTAGAGCAGTTTGTGTATCCGGTAGACAAGAAGCGCAAGCCCGCCTTGCTCAGTCACCTGGTGCGTGAAAACAGCTGGGATCAGGTGTTGATCTTCACCCGCACCAAGCACGGCGCCAACCGACTCAGCCAGCAGCTGGAAAAAGACGGCATTCGTTCAGCCGCGATTCACGGCAACAAGAGCCAGGGCGCTCGCACCCGGGCGCTGGAGAATTTCAAGCGCGGCAAGCTGCAGGCGCTGGTCGCCACCGACATTGCCGCTAGAGGCCTGGATATCGCGCAACTGCCTCAGGTGGTGAACTTCGAGCTACCTAACGTGGCCGAGGATTATGTGCACCGAATCGGCCGTACCGGTCGGGCCGGCAGTGCGGGTCATGCTTATTCCCTGGTCTGCGCCGATGAGGCCGACGATCTAAAAGGCATTGAGCAGTTGATTCGAAAGACGCTGCCGCGGGAGGAAATCGAAGGCTTTGAGCCTCAGCATGTGGTGCCGGAGGGCAAAGTCACTGGGGCTAATCGTCGCAATGCCAGGAAGCGGCCGTCTGGGGATGGCAATCAGCGGCGGCGTTCTCAGGCTCGTCGGCCCGAGGGTCAAAAGGGTAATGGCCGGCGCAGAGAAGGCAATGGCAACTCGCGCCGTCGCAATCGGGGTCGGGCTGCTGCCTAACCCTTAGATCGCGCAGCCTTTCTCATCGCAGCTGCCCGCGCTTGGAGTGCTTTCGGGCGAATCTGACAGCGCTTTGTCAGTTTCGCAGACAAGACTCATGATGTCTGCGCCAATCTGCATGTCCTGCTCAGCCCCGAAGGCTTGCTTGCGCAATCTCCCCTGGCGGTCGATCAATAGCAGGCTTGGTGTACCCTGCATACGATAGGCGCTCATGGTCCTGGGCAGCGCGTGGTCCTCTGAAGGTGCGTCCAGCGCCACCGGAAAGCTGATGCGATATTCGTGCAGGAAAGCCGCCAGCGCTTCCACAGTGCCCTGGGCAGCATGATGCTCAAAGACGGTATGTAGCCCCAACACGGCAACATCCTTGCGCTCGAAAATGTTTGCAACGCGTTGCGCCTGCGGCAGTCCATGGGATACGCAGCCTGGACAGAGCATCTGAAACGCTTCAATTACCACCACGCGACCGCGCAGGGATGCCAGCGTGACAGGCACGTCGGTATTAAACCAGTGGCTTGTTTGCAGTTCTGGGGCGCTTTGCATAATCATGTCTCACAGCCTCCAAGTGATTTGGCTTGTTCGACGGGTTCAGATCACCCGTTGTCACGTCAAACATGTTCTTGATGCAATTTTAGTGTCTGGGCGTAGATAGAAAAGCGGTAACCCTTTGGTGGGGTGGGCACTTAACGGTGTAAATTGGCGAAAACAAACATGAAAAAAAATATGTCCCGCAGCCCCAGTGCGTTTCAGAAACTTGAAGATGTCGTCGGCTGCAAATGGTCGGTGTCCGTGCTGCACGCCGTCGGCGACGGCGTCAACCGACCGGGTGCATTGGAGCGACACGTGACCGGCATCTCAAAAAAGGTGCTGTCTGAGCGCTTACGAAAACTGACATCCTATGGCCTGCTAACGAAAACCAGTTTTCCCGAGGTGCCGCCGCGCACCGAGTATTCGCTCACGCCGGCGGGAGAGAAGCTGTTGCAGATTGTTGGGCAGATTCGAGCTTTGGATACTGAAATGAGAGGACAGCGGTGACAGGTTGGCGGGGGACGATTGTGATTGGGATATGGTGGTTGAGGGGGTTGTTGGGCAGGGATCGCCTCGGTAGCGCAATCACAGGTTAGGTCTGGAGTACCTGGAAATTGTCAGCGGCCAACCACCGGCGCCAATTGATCTCAAGCTGTTGCAGCCCGCCTGGGTAGGCCTTAGCCAATGCGTCTTTGGCAGAGAACGGTTTACAAAAATTGGCCTGTGCCTCCTGGATCACGCTCTTAAGCGCATCGATACCAGGTGAATCTTGCATCAAAAAATGCACCAGTGACCACGCGATAGCGTAGTTTCGATTCCTATCCTCTTCATGCCATTCTGGCCTTTCGATGGCCAGGTACCCACTCAGGCGAGGAATCGAAGTGTCCTGCAACAGCTTTATGTGTGCTTGGTTGGGGTAGATAACACCGACCTGTCCCTTCACTTTCATTGTCTCGAAATACTCTGCCAGGCCTTCAGTGAGCCAGGGTGGCGTTGGGCCAAGGTGACTTGCCGTTATCAGGTGAGATATTTCATGGAATGTAGTTGCGAGGGTTTGTTCTATTCGCTGTGGCTTAAACTTAACTACTGCCTTGTTCTTACTCATGCTGTAGAAGCCACTTATGGGTTTGGCATTGGGTGAAGTGTTGCCTCTGTAGGCATTGAATCGATCGGCGCTGCCTACCATTAGTAGTGTTATGTGAGACTGGCGAAGTTTCTCCTCCCCAAGAAAGAAGTGCCAGGTGTCGTACATTCTTTTAGATCCGGCTGCCAGCTGGCCCTCAAAATCAATGGGTAATGAAACCCCGTCCTCGATGATCTCGTAGGTGAAGTCTCGCTTGTTCAGGCCGATGTCCAGTACCGAGGCTATGACGCCGGGTGGGCGAGTGTCGGCCATGTGGGTCTGTCCTTCTTCGTCCTCCCATTTGTAGATTAGGTCGGGTTGTACGTCTGTTCGGTCTTTGGTTTGGGGGAGTTGGCAGACTGCTGAGTCGTTGTGGGTGTGGTCTAGGACGGATAGGGTTTGCTGGTGGTGTATAGACGCCGCTGGTTGAGCACTTTCTGGTGAGCGAGGTTCGGCTTCTGACTTGAGCCAGGAGTGAAACTGATTGGCCCAGGACTGTGCGACTGCGAACGGGCGTGCATCGGTGCCGTGATTTATCCGGGTGGCGACTAAAAAGCTGCATAAGCAAAGCAGGGTAAAAATTAGCCAGAATCTTATGGCTTTCAACTTTCACTCCCGAACAAGGTAATTTAAGGCGAATTGATTGATGTTCGTAATCTGAGCTACATCTGGTGGAATGTGCAACCACAGATACGCGAATTTTGAATTATGTCGACATTTTGCAAACTTGGGATGGTTAGTGCCGTTGCTGCGGTTTACGCTTTTTTGTGACAGGGCGGGTTTAAGAAGGAAAATGGGAATGTGGAAAATAGTCTTGCTGATGTTGCCCCTTCTTTGCATGCAATGCAGTGTTGCAGCTGCCCAGGACGTTAGTCAGTCACAGTGCCAGCAGTGGAAAGACAAGATCGAGCATTACACGGACTTGAGGCGTGCAGGTGGTTCTGCGAGTCAGATGAATTCATGGCGCAAGAAGCAGAAGGAGTATGGCGATAAGTTTTATAAGGCCAAGTGCAAGAAGTTTGGAAAAGCGTTGCAATGAGTTTTTGAGGTTGTGTAGGAGTCTCGTGTTTTATAAAGAGTGCTAGGGTTAGAGGGAGTTGCGCCTCACCGGCCTTGGCCGGCTCGACAGACCTCGCTTTGCTCGGCCACCCGCGCCTTTCAGGCGCGTGATCAACTCCCGCTGCCCCGAAAATGAAAAAGGGTCACCATCGGGTGACCCTTTTCATTTTTGGTGGAGGCGGCGGGAGTTGAACCCGCGTCCGCCAGCACTCTGCCTTCGGCTCTACATGCTTAGATTCCGTTTATTGATTTAGCCTTGTGCAGCCCAACGGGCAGGACGCAGTTGGCGATCCCGGTGTTCATTTAACCGTTGTACCCCGGGCGAGTACCGCAGCGATCCAGTTCTGTATGACAGTCAGTAGCGCGGGGCTGGAACCTTGCTAAAGACCGCTAGGGCCGAAGCACCTAGATGGTGTTAAACAGGCTGTTTCTTAGGCAGCGAGTTGTGCACCGTAGTTGTCGTCATTGGCAACTAATAGTTTGCAGCTTTGGATTTACGTGATTGGCTACCATCACGGCATGCACCTCAGGGTTCGCAACCGTCGTCGAATCCAAATCGCCCCCAAAAAGTGTGACCGTATTATACCGCAATGAGCGCGAGGCTGCTTACAACGTTACAGCACCCAGGTTGGAGGACGCATAGCCGGCTTAGAGGCAGTAATAGAGACATCCGCCCAGCGATGAAATACACTTTCGCCGCATTAGTCTGTTCCGATCGAGGCAAATCATTTGAAACCATTTTTCAGTTCCGTGCTGCTTGCTTTCGCCCTGAGCGCAACAGCAGACACCACTCAAAACTATCCTGTGAGTGAACTTTACGTCATGTCGATGAGTTCGGCTGAGCTCGTTGACGGTAATCAATTGGTGCTTAACGGCATCAACCGCAAGGTGATCTGGTTCACCGATCGACCCGCCAGGGAGTCTGGTGTTGCCGATACCCGTATCTTTATCGCGAATTGGCCAAAAGGCACTGATAGCTTTCAGGTTGACCCACCCAATGCGGTGATCGTAGGCGCGTTGGAAGATGGCACGGAAGTCGAGTTACCTCTTGAGCTCACTGAACCAGAATGGTCGGAAGATTCGCTTACGTTAACCGTCTTACCTCTAGATGAGCCTTTGCCGAATTCGCTCAGCCTCAGTCATGCGCATTTGTTTATCGATAACAGTACTGAGTGTAGAGATGGCGAACCCGCTCTCCTTTGCACTTGGTGCGGCCATGAGTGTTTTAAGCCTGTGGTCAGGAAGAAAGTCGGAAAAGATCAGACTGAGTCCACTCAACACTAGTGGAAACTGGCGTTAGCCGCCGCCTATGAAACCACATAGGCGGCGCAGCTATTTGCCAAAGAATTCAAAACAGCATCTATCTTAGTTCTCCAACGTTCTACTATTTTCGATCATTCCACTGACTTGGACTCAACCACGCGCCGTACAATTGCGAAAGCGCTCATCCTATGGGTAGCGGTTGCAGTCGCCATTGTGCGACTAGAGACATGTTCACATTGATGAAATACACTTCCGCCGCGACAGTCTCTTTCAGATGAGGTGTTTCACTTGAAACTATTTTTTAGCTCCCTGTTGCTCTCCCTCGCCCTGAGCGCAACAGCAGACACCAATCAAAACTATCCCGTGAGCGAGCTTTACGTGATGTCCATGAACTCGGCCGAGCTTGTTGACGGGAATCAGTTGGTGCTTAACGGTATCAACCGTAAAGTGATCTGGTTCACCGATCGGCCCGCCAGGGAGTCCGGCGTTGCCGATACCCGTATTTTTATCGCTAATTGGCCGAAAGGCACTGATAACTTTCAGGTTGATCCACCCAATGCGGTGATCGTGGGCGCGTTGGAAGATGGCACGGAAGTTGAGTTACCACTGGAACTCACTGCACCAGAATGGTCGGAAGATTCGCTTACTTTAACCGTCTTGCCTCTAGATGAGCCTTTGCCTAATTCGCTCAGTCTGAGTCATGCGCATCTGTTTATCGATAACAGCAGTGACGATAACAGCAGTGACGGATACCCACTCCCAGAAGCAGTCTGGTGCGGCCACGAGTGTTTTAAGCCTGTGGTGACAAACAAGCGCGAAAAATATCGGGGTAAGTCCGCTCCAGACTAGTGCGTCTCTGCATTTTTTATCTGTAGCCTGAGCCCTTTCCTTGGCCACATTGGCTGTGGTTGCGTAGCTATTTGCTAAAAAATCGCTCACAGCATGTATCATAGTTCTCCAACGTTCTGCCATTGAAAATCACGCCACTGACTTGGAGTCCACTATGCGCCCTTCAATTGCGAAAGCGCTGGTCCTAACGAGCGCCATTGCTCTCTGCCTTTTCTCGATTAGATCCAACGCGGAATCAAACACTGTTGCTGAACAGGTGATTGCCGCTGAAGAAGCGCTCAGCAAAGCGCTGGGTAGTGAAGATTGGGATGAAGTTAAAGTGCTGATGACGCCAGATCATGTTTTGATCACGCCCTATCTACCCGCTGAAACAGATGTGGAGGCGATTACGCAAGCGGTCACCTCGGACGACTTTTCGGCGCATTTGATCGGAGAAAGGCAGGTGGTTGAACTCGGAGAAGGAGTAGCGCTTTTGAAACAGCAAGTTGCTTACAAGGGGCAATTAAATGGTGTCTCACTCCCCCCCAAAGTGCTGGCGGTGGCCGTATGGCAAAAAATAGATGGCGTTTGGAGGCAG
>JBCDFM010000193.1:0-8249 GCA_039178015.1 Pseudomonadota bacterium | reverse complement strand
AGCCAGCAGCAGTCGACGATCGAGATGATCAAAGCCCTGTTGATCAACGCTGAGCATATCCAGGGCTCGATCTGCGATATCTGAGGAGATATGACCATCAGCTTTCACCTCGGCATAATCACGCACCCGCCGCAGCAATCGGTTGGCGATGCGCGGCGTGCCACGCGCGCGACGAGCAACTTCCGTGGCTCCGGCTTTATCAAGGCTGATATCCAGAATACCTGCTGAGCGGGCAACGATAGTGGACAAATCTGCGACATCGTAAAACTCCAAGCGCTGCACAATGCCAAAACGGTCACGCAAGGGCGAAGTCAACAGGCCGGCGCGGGTGGTAGCACCCACCAGGGTAAACGGCGGTAGCTCGAGCTTGATGGAGCGCGCCGCAGGACCCTCGCCAATCATGATATCCAATTGATAGTCTTCCAAGGCCGGGTATAGCACCTCTTCAACTACCGGGCTAAGGCGGTGAATCTCATCAATAAACAGGACATCGCCAGGTTCCAGGTTCGTCATCAGCGCGGCAATATCGCCTGCCTTCTCCAAAACCGGACCGGAAGTAGTCTTTAGCGACACCCCCATCTCATTGGCAATGATGCTTGCCAGCGTGGTTTTGCCCAAACCGGGAGGGCCAAAAATCAGCGTGTGGTCAAGCGGTTCGCCACGGCCTCGGGCGGCCTGCAGAAAGATGCTCATCTGCTCACGCACCCCTCGCTGCCCCACATACTCCTCGAGCGTTTTGGGTCGAATAGCGCGGTCGATCGCCTCCTCCCGCGGACTCTCGGTGGACGGTGTTATCAATCGATCCGTTTCAATCATTCGTGGCTCCGCCAACTCGACATCTCGCCTAGCTCTTGACCATAGATTTTAATGCCAGGCGAATTAAGTCCTCACTGCTTGCGATGCTATCGTCATTTACTGCCATTACCATTTTGCTGGCCTCCTGCGGTCGGTATCCCAAGGCAATCAATGCACCTTCTGCATCACTGATCATATCAGAGGACATGCTTGATTCCGGTTGGTCGGCAGCAGGTAGCTCAGCACTATCATCTGTGCCAAACCAATCATCAAGCTTGTCACGCATTTCAACCAGCAAGCGCTCCGCCGTTTTTTTGCCAACCCCTGGCAGCGCTACCAGTGAGGAAATATCGTCACGCTGCACGCACTTGGCAAAATGACTGGAATCCATTCCCGACAGTATTGTCAGTCCAAGCTTGGGACCCACGCCATTTACCTTAATCAGCTGTCGGAACAGACGTCGGTCGCGATCATCGATAAAGCCGTAAAGCAACTGTGCATCCTCACGAACCACAAAATGCGTCACCAGCGCGACCTCAGTACCCACCTCCGGTAGCTGAAAAAGGGTAGTCATTGGCACCTGCAGCTCATAGCCCACGCCCGACACCTCTATCAGTATGTCCGGCGGCTGCTTTTGCACCAGGGTGCCTCGGATGCGTCCAATCATTGCACCATCTCAATAAGGTGGATTGATTTACTCACCGCAAGCGTCGTCGGCGAACAGATTTTGCGCCAGCCATATTGATCAAGCTCTGTCGAGTATGAGCGTGGCATAACGCTGCCGCCAGCGCATCGGCAGCGTCTTCAGCAGGTGCCTCCGGCAGCTTCAGTAAAACCTTGACCATATGCTGTACCTGGGTTTTTTCGGCCGCCCCGGTGCCCACCACCGACTGCTTGATTTGCCGGGCAGAGTACTCGGAGACGACCATATCGCGCGATACGCAGGCAACTATTGCCGCACCCCTTGCCTGACCCAGTTTGAGCGCAGATCCTGCACTTTTTGCCATGAACACCTGTTCAATCGCCAGCTCCTGGGGACAATGGGTTTCTACCAACTCAGTCACACCGGTATAAATCATCTGCAGCCGTTGTGGCAGTTCAATATCCGGCAGTCGTATCACACCACTGGTCACATATTCACTGCGACCGCAGGCGTAATGGATGATTCCGAACCCTGTTTTGCGGGAACCGGGGTCGATTCCCAGAATGACCGACATGTCATTTACCGATGGCTCTGCCCGGTGCTTATTATGTACAAATTTACAGTATTAATCAGCAGTGGTAGCTAACACCCAAGTGCATTATCGAACGCCCTGGCGTGGCTAGCAAAACAGAAACCGACTCTCACGCCTTGGCTGGAAAAATCGCGTATTGCGCAAGGAGTCCATACGGGGTCAGCCAGGCACATGGTCAGGGCTTGACCTCCGGTAGTGGAGGTCGACGTGGCTTTATCCCAGCGCTGCGATTACCTCGTCGGGAATTTCAACGTTGGTGTAGACGTTTTGCACATCATCCAGATCTTCTAGCATTTCGACCAGGCCCATGAGCTTCTCAGCACCTTCGGCATCAACCGGCACGGTTGTCGATGCAATCATAGTGACTTCGGCCTCATTGGGCTCAAACTCGAGGCTCTCCAAGGCCAGCTTCACCTGACCCAGTTCCTCCCAAGCGGTGAAGACATCCACCGAGCCATCATCATTGAGTTCAATATCCTCCGCTCCTGCCTCCAGCGCGGCCTCCATCAGCTGATCCGGATCAACCTCTGAACCATAGCCAATGCGGCCTTTTCGAGAAAAAAGGTAAGCCACGGAACCATCCGTGCCGAGGTTGCCGTTACGCTTGCTGAAGGCATGCCTCACCTCTGCCACAGTCCGGTTGCGATTGTCCGTCATCGCCTCAATCAGAACCGCGATACCACCTGGAGCATAGCCTTCATAAGTCAGCTCTTCCATGTTATCGGCATCGTTAGAGCCTGCGCCTCTGGCGATGGCGCGATCAATCGTATCGCGCGTCATATTAGCGCCCAAAGCCTTGTCTACCGCCGCGCGCAGTCTGGGATTATCCTCGGCATTTGGTCCGCCCTGCTTGGCGGCGACAACCAACTCACGTATCAGTTTGGTAAATACCTTGCCACGCTTGGCGTCTTGGGCCGCCTTGCGATGTTTGATGTTCGCCCATTTACTATGGCCGGCCATAGTGTCTTCCTTCTATATGTGCGGTTGCACCACGCTGCTCGTCGCCATCGATAGGCTGCTTCAGAGTTTAGCGTGCTGCTGCTCGCAGGTCCGTGCCCTTTCCTTGATTTTCACCGCCGCAAGAGTCTCGCGCTTGTTGTTAATTCTCAAAAGACTAGTCCTGGCCAGTTTCCTGCCGAGACTGACGCAGTCGAATATTCAATTCCTTTAGCTGTTGCGCGCTGACATCACCTGGCGCATCCGTCAGCACACAATGTGCGGTCTGGGTTTTGGGAAAAGCAATGACATCGCGTATCGAATCTGTGTTGGACATCAGCATAACCAACCTGTCCAAGCCAAACGCCAGGCCGCCGTGAGGGGGCGCGCCGTACTGTAATGCTTTCAATAGGAAACCAAACTTTTCTTCGGCTTCCGTCTTATCAATTTCCAGGATGTTAAAAACCGCTTCCTGCATGTCTCGGCGATGGATACGAATGCTGCCTCCGCCCAGTTCGCAACCATTGAGGACCATATCGTAGGCGCGCGACAGACTGCTCGCCGGGTTAGCCAGCAAGTCATCGACAGAGCTCGCAGGGGCAGTAAACGGATGATGCAGCGGCGTCAGCTTACCGTTGGCATCCGTTTCAAACATTGGAAAGTCGACTACCCAAAGCGGCGCCCATTGATCACCCACAAGCCCCTGATCTTCTGCAACCTTCACACGCAGCGCGCCCAGGGCCTCATTCACCACCCGAGCTTCATCAGCTCCAAAGAAAATGATATCGCCATCCGCTGCATCCAAGCGCTCCATCATCTTCGCCACAATATCGTCGGGCATAAACTTAAGAATAGGAGATTGCAGGCCCTCAATACCGGCGGCGAGATCGTTGACCTTTATCCAAGCCAGTCCTTTCGCCCCAAAAATCGAAACATAATCCGTATAGTCGTCAATCTCTTTACGGCTGATTGTGGCTCCACCGGTTACCTTAAGAGCCGCCACCCGACCTGATGGATTATCAGCGGGACCACGGAACACTTTAAACTCAACCTGCTGCATCAGGTCATCGATACTCACCAGTTCAAGAGGAATACGCAGATCGGGTTTATCCGACCCGTAACGATTCATTGCATCGGCATAGGAGAGATGTGGAAATTCAGGCAGTTCGACACCGAGCACGCTACGGAACAACTCGCGAACCAGTCGCTCTGTAATCTCCATGATCTGCGACTCATCCAGAAAACTCGTCTCAAGATCGATCTGAGTAAACTCGGGTTGTCGGTCTGCCCGCAGATCTTCATCGCGAAAGCAGCGTGCTATTTGATAATAGCTATCAAACCCGGACATCATCAGCAGTTGTTTAAACAATTGCGGTGACTGCGGCAGCGCGAAGAACTGGCCGGGATGGGTACGGCTAGGCACCAGATAGTCTCGCGCGCCCTCCGGCGTCGCCCGGGTCAGAATAGGGGTCTCAATATCGAGAAAGCCTTCCTCATCTAGAAATCGACGGACCGCCGAGGTGATTCTGGAGCGGAGTATCAAACGCTGCTGCATTTCCTGCCTGCGCAGATCCATATAGCGGTATTGCAGCCGCACCTCTTCCCCCACCGCCGTATATTCATCCATTTGAAACGGAGGTGTATCTGCTTCGTTAAGAATCTCCAGCTCTTTTCCAAGTATTTCGATCGCGCCCGTTGCCATAGCAGGATTCACTGTGGCCTCAGAGCGCGCGCGAACTCGTCCTGTCACACACAACACATATTCGCTGCGCACTCGATCGGCGCGCTGAAAGTGCTCTTCGGTATCTGGATCGAACACAACCTGAACAATCCCCTGACGATCGCGCATATCGAGGAAAATCACTCCGCCGTGATCCCGACGTCGGTCTACCCAGCCACAAATCGTCACTGTTTCATCGATATTGCCTGTGCCAAGGGCGCCACAAAAATGACTGCGCATGCTTTTCTTTCCGTTTGAGTTATCTGACGGGGCTCGCTGTCAGCCAGCGACTAGTCTGAGCTGTTACCGGCGCTGGCGGACTTGGTGTCTGCCGACTGGTTGCTCTTCGATTGCTCGCCCCCAGCGGCTTTGTTGTTTGCGGCTGAATCGGAGGAGTTTGCTCCATCCTTCTCACCGCCAGCCAGATTCTTTTTATTACCCGTCTTGAAGTCAGTTTCGTACCAGCCTCCGCCCTTGAGACGAAATGCCACCGCCGACACTTTCTTCTTGAGTGCAGGCTCGCCGCAGGCTGGGCAATCCACCAGTGGCTGTTCACTGACTTTTTGCAACGCCTCCAGTTCTTTACCGCAGTTTTGGCACTGATACTCGTAAATAGGCATCTGAACGCCCTACATCAATCGCTGGGGTGATAAAAATTTTGAAGGCGCGGATTTTACCTTAAGCAGGCAACCGCGCCAAGCGATTGGGAAGGGAGGATTTTGGGGGGACGGGCGCCTCCACACCGAAGCGCGCCGTCTTGTAGAGCGTTCTCTCCTGCCACCCATACTGTGACAAGAGAGAGGAGTCCTGGCCTTAAGAGGCAGCGAACTCCTTCAGTTTTTTCAAAGGCCGAATCTTGACCGCAGTGCTTGCGGGCTTGGCTTTGAATACGGTCTCTTCGCCGGTAAAGGGATTGATGCCTTTGCGCGCTTTGCGTGCTGGCTTCTTCACCGTAGTGACCTTCAAGATTCCAGGAATGGTGAACTCACCGATGCTGCGCTTTTTGATGCTGCGCTCCATCAGAGTATGCATTTCATCCATTACAGCACCCACTTCCTTCTTCGTGAGCCCGGTGGAATCCGCAATGCTGCTAACGATTTGGCTCTTAGTCAGCTTTTGCGTTATCGCCGGTGCCTTTTTAGGAGCTGCTTTTTTGGCTGGAGCCTTCTTCTTAGCTGGAGCTTTCCTTGCCGCTTTCTTGGCCGGCGCTTTTTTCTTAGCTGCTGCTTTTCTAGTTGCCATTATGTGTTGAACCTTCCCTATAAAGTGAACTGAAACATGTGTTGAACCAGGACTGCCCGCCTTCCCCTGAACGCCGAAAACAGTGCGGCCACAAGTTACGGATGAATGTATAAATCATGAAACGCTACAATACAAGTGTTTTCGGGGTTCGAGGCTGAAAAAAGACTGCTATAGCAGTGTCTAACGCTGTAACTCGATTCTACAGTCGTTATGGTGGCCGGCTTGTCGCCCCAGCAGAGTGCAAAAATCGAGGCACAAGCTGGGAAGGCTGTACGCTCTCAACGTTCAGACGTACACTACCTCGCCTGAAATTGCTCCAATCGAAACGGATTGATTTATGCGTACCAGCAGCTACCTGATCGCTACCTTGAAAGAAAAACCCTCTGACGCCGAAGTGATCAGCCATCAACTCATGCTGCGCGCAGGCCTGATACGCAAGTTGGCTTCCGGTCTATACACCTGGCTTCCACTGGGTCTTCGAGTTCTTCGAAAAGTCGAGGCCATCGTGCGCGAGGAGATGGATGAGTCGGGTGCCCAGGAAGTGAGTATGCCGATAGTTCAACCCGCCGAACTCTGGGAGGAATCGGGGCGCTGGGAACAGTACGGGCCAGAACTGCTGCGAATAAAGGACAGACATGAGCGAGATTTCTGTCTCGGACCTACGCATGAAGAGGTGATCACCGAACTGGTGCGCAATGAGGTCAAAAGCTACAAACAACTGCCCATCAATCTTTACCAAATACAAACCAAGGTGCGCGACGAAATTCGTCCACGATTTGGCATCATGCGATCAAGAGAATTCTTGATGAAGGATGCTTACTCATTTCACGCGACAGAGGCCTCTCTCGCCGAGACCTATGCTCTAATGCACGAGACCTATAGCCGCATATTTGAGCGACTGGGACTGCAATTTCGGCCGGTGATAGCCGACACCGGTAGCATCGGTGGTAGCGCGTCCCATGAATTCCACGTGCTCGCGGACTCTGGAGAGGACGCGATTGCCTTCAGTGACGGCAGTGACTACGCGGCCAACGTGGAAATGGCAGAGGCTCTTGCACCCCAAATCGAGGCAGGCCAACCCACCATGAATATGGAGGAGATCGCAACACCCGGCATCAAAACCATCGATGAGTTGGCTGACGCCTTATCAGTGGATCCAAAACAGACATCGAAAACGCTGATAGTCGCTGGTGAGGACGAAGGGCAGCTCATTGCGCTGGTGCTGCGCGGTGATCACCAACTCAATGCCATCAAAGCGGAGAAACTGGCTGGCGTCGGAGCACCTTTGCGCCTGGTATCTGATGACGAAGTAAGATCAGCGTGTGGCGCTAGTTTCGGCTCCCTGGGACCCGTGGGCATAAAGCTGGATACCATTGTGGATCGAAGCGCTGCACTCCTGTCAGATTTCATATGCGGCGCAAATCGAGATGACTTTCATTTTAAAGGCGTAAACTGGGGACGCGATTGTCCCCTAACGCGAGTCGAAGACCTGCGCAGCGTCGTCGAGGGGGATCCCAGTCCGGATGGTCAAGGCACTCTGGTTATAAAACGCGGCATTGAGGTGGGACATATTTTCCAGCTGGGCACAAAATACAGTGAGGCAATGTCCGCTAAAGTATTGGATGAGGCGGGCAAGAACATCACAATGACAATGGGCTGCTACGGGATTGGCGTTAGTCGTATCGTGGCAGCCGCAATTGAACAAAACCACGATGACAACGGCGTTATCTGGCCCGATAGTATGGCGCCGTTCCAACTCGCAATCATCCCGCTGAACATGCAAAAGTCACCCGAGGTGGCGGACTGTGCGGAAGATATTTACGCACGCCTGCGCGCGGCGGGATACGACGTAATAATGGATGATCGCAACGAGAGACCTGGCGTCAAGTTCGCTGACATGGAATTGATCGGTATACCGCACCGCATTGTGATAGGCGGTCGCGCCCTTGCGGAGAATACGATCGAGTATAAAGGAAGGCGCGATGCCGATTCGCAGCGGGTACCCCGAAACTCGATCGTTGAGTTTTTGCAGGCCAGGCTCTAATAGTTGGAATCACGCTCCGACCGTGACACATCTTTGTTATGCAGAGTCAGGGCCCACTAAGCTAATCATTTATTGACATGGGGCCGCTGAGCTCAATTGACCAGCGCTCATTATATTTACAGGGACGCAAAACCCCAGGCGCTCGCCCTTTTGGCTGGGCATCTTGCGCTAGACGATCAGCCTGTCACTCTGGCGAGGCGATATCGGGTCCAGGATCGCCCGAGGTCAGACTGCGCAGCTAGCTGCCGGCCGGCCTTGAGCGAGGATATACCGGATT
>JBCDFM010000192.1:0-8263 GCA_039178015.1 Pseudomonadota bacterium | reverse complement strand
CGATGTCTCGGCTCGCGACGTGCAACTACCGCAAACACAGTTTTACAAAGGCAAAAGCTATCGCAGTTTTGGACCTACCGGCCCCTGGTTAACGATGGTAGATGCAGACGATCTGACCAAACTCGACACCATTCAGGTTTGTCTTAAGGTGAATAATCAAATTCGACAACAGGCAATGGCGGCGGAGTTAGCATACAAGCCTCATGAAACCCTGACAGAGCTATCAGAGATGCAGGATGTAGGGCCCGGTGACCTGGTCGTTACCGGAACACCAGGCGGAACGGCGTTGAAAGCGCCGGGCAAAATGAAGATGTTTGTTGGGCGTTTATTGCCGGAAGCCAGGCGTTGGCAAATTTTTATCGAAGGTGCACTTTCCGATCCCGACTATCTGCGCGATGGTGACCAGATTCACGCAAGTGCCAAAACCGCGGATGGGTCTTTAGATTTGGGGGATCAGCATAACCGCGTCGTCTCCTCGGCCCGCTAAGTGCGGCGCTTGTATCACTATCGCGCCCTGTAGCACAAATCTCGATAAAGCATCAGTGCTGGAAGGGGACGCATTGGCGCGAAGCGCATGGCTGTGCTCAGAGACACACAAGCTTTGAGATGCTGTCTCACCATTCGCAAGCCTGCGCCCTGCCATCTGCACAACCGCATATTCACAGCATTTAAAACCGGGGCAGACTCAGGATTCGTGCTCGATGATACCGGCTTTGCGATCTTCTTCGAGACTGCGATTGGCATCTGCACTGAGCCAGAGCGCTCTAAGCACGTTGATCGCCGCCATGCTCAAGTGCTGCTCCGCGGCAGAGATCGCCAATTCTGCCGCCTGCTGTTTTTCCCTGGGATTGAGATGGGCGCTTTTGGCGCGCATCTCCGTATCGACACTCTCAAGAACATACTGGATTTCGCGGGCGATCTCGCCAGAAAGCTGCGCCAATTCCTGGCGCAGATAATGTAAATCGCCGGGCACCGTAGCGACAGCTTTCACACTTCTATAGGTGACTCGAGCAGGTAGCGTCGCAAGGCCAAACCCCAATGAAACCATTTTTCCCAACATTTCGTTCAACCTCGTTCTGCCAGAACTCTGATTATAGGCTCTGGCTAAAACATTTAGAATGCGGGCGGATCAAAGGGTGGTTGCCCACTGCGTGTGCGCAGCCAATCCAGTCCCTTAATTACACCTGGGCGCTTAATCAGCCAGCGCTCGAGCTGGTATTTGCCTGGAAAATTCATCAGCAACAGTCCAACAAGGAGCGTCAGAATCCCCTGCCCCGGTGTCACTAGCATAATAAGCCCCAACAATACGAGCAGCGCGCCCACGGCATTTTTGATCACGGTGAGTGCCAACGCGTACCAGGGCTCGTTAGCGCCCTGCCGCCATACCTTACGGTGGTCGCGATTGAAGTAATCCTTGGGTAGTCTGGCGATAACCCATGGTACAGCAACCAAAGTGCCCAGCAGACAGACTAGCGAAAAAGCACTGCCCCATACCAACAGGGTTTGTAATTGAGGATCGATAAGTAGTCTTCTCCCAACGTCATACAGACACGGTTTCGTTAGCCGACTATGAATGGCAATACTTGCGTATGTTCAAACACGGTCACTTCTCTGACTGCTAGACCATGCGAGAATCACTGCATATCCTCACTGGGATAAAGACCGTGGTTTTGATCATGACTGACGCGACCGCTGCCACGTTCTAAGTTCACGCGAACGATCAGCGGCCTTTGGGACGGGCCTTTGGTCGCGCCGCAGCCTGCTGCCTGGATCCAGCCCTACGTTTTACCTTGGTTTTGGCCTTGGGCCTGGATTTGGCCGAGACTTTCGACTTTGCTTTTCTCTTCGCTTTCGCTGCGGGCTTAGCTGCCGTCTTCGTCTTCGCTTTGGCTTTTGCTTTGGACTTTGCGCTGGTCTTGGACTTGGCTTTTGCTTTGCCTGTCGCAGCTTTGGTTATAGCTACCGGCTCCACCGGCAGCGCTGCGCTGGCAGCGGACTTCAAAGCCTGTTCCAGCTCCACCAGAGAGTCTTCCAGATAATCGATCATGCGTTGCAGTTGCGGCAAGGTTCGGCGACACCCAATCACACCAAAATCAACCTGATCATTGTAAGTGACCAGGGTAATGTTCATTGCAATACCCTCGGTTACAACCGATGCAGGGTAAATACCCTCCAGGCGAGCGCCATTCCAATACATCGGCTGCCGCGGGCCCGGCACATTAGAGATCACTGTGTTAAAGGGTGGAAACTTGTCCGCTAGCCCTAAGGGTAATAGCGCAATGGCTGGAAGCTGCGTCATCTGAATAAACAGCATAGCCTCTCGTGGGGACAGATCCTGAAGCATTGCCTTACCAGCTTCCATAGAGGACTTTATTTTATGGAAACGACCAAGGGGGTCTTTCGTAGTTGTTGCAAGGTCCGCACTGATTGTGCCCACCGCATTGGACGACTCCATGTCACCCGGCCGACGTAAGGAGACTGGCACCATCGCTTTCAGTGACTCATTGGGGAGCTCGCCATGGTTTTGTAGCCATAAACGCATTGCACCCGCGCACATTGCCAGCACGGCGTCGTTAAAGGTCGCGTCCAACGCCTTACCCACATTACGAATTCGCTCAAATGGCCAACTCTGGGCAACAAAGCGCCTGGCTCCGTCTACTCTGGTGTTAAATGTAGAGGGGGGTACTCCTTTCCAGGGCACCATAAGGGATTCGCGGCTTCCAGTCCATGCGCCGGCGAACTGTTGCATTGCGCCATAAATATGGTTGCCGCTGTCAAATGTGGCTTTGAGCATGTCACCCACGTTTAGCAGTTCGCTCTTAGTGGGGGGCGGTATATCTTGGGAGGCTTTGTATCGCTCTTTTGCCGCTTTCGAAATAGGGGATTCATGAATCCGTTCATCCGGATCGGCAGAATACATTCCCTGCATGAGGTGCATGGCCTTCACACCGTCAATGGCAGCGTGATGAAACTTTGAGTACACCGCGAACTGATTGTTTTCTAAGCCTTCTATCAGGTGCATTTCCCACAGGGGTCGCTTGCGGTCAAGAAGCGTACCGTGCAATCGGGACACCAGAGCAAATAGCTCCCGGAATCGTCCGGGTTTCGGCAGCGCGGAATGACGGATGTGGTAGTCGAGATCAAGCGCATTATCCGGCTCCCAATAAACGGATCCCAGTGTGCCTAGGCGCCCCTCCTTGAGCTTATCCGCAAAGGGGGATTGATAGGCCTCCGCTATTCTCATGGTATCTGCCAGGTCGTGAAGAAATTCCTGCTCATTTGCGCCCTCTGGGAGGGTGAACAAATTGAACCCGCCTACATGCATAGGGGTTTCTCGGCTTTCAACCATTAGAAAGGCTTTGTCCATAAGGCTGAGTTTTTTCATGCTGTTTTGTTCCTGATTATGCCGGGCCGCCTCTGGCCCGATTTTCGCGAGCCGCATAGTTTAGCAGAATATTGGATTCCCTAGGCCCAAGTACTCTGGTTTCGAGAAGGTATCGATATTGCGACCGGGATTGTTATCGTGAGGCAGTATTTCGATAGATTGTGACACTGGCGCGCTATGATACCTTAGCAATAGTTTTCTCTTTTGGATCGAGGACCGCGCTATGTCAGCCAGCCATCCCGCGTATTTCAGGGATTTATCGCAGTGCGTGGAGGCTTTGCTCGGCATCGTCGGCAAACATGTCGTCATCGCTGGCGGATTTGGCAGGCCGGTCCATATCTTTAATGAGCTGTATAAGCGTGCATCTGTCGATCGCGATCTTCGCCTAAAGATCATCACAGGCGCCTCTTTTAGCAGACCGCAGGGCAAGACTGACCTGGAGAGGCGCTTCCTCGACCCCTTTATCGATCGCGTTTTTGGCAATCTGCCTGAACTCGAATACGTGCACCCCTATATGCGCGGTGATCTACCCGATAACATCGAGGTGGTAGAGGTCTTTCTGCAGGCGGGCCTGTTTACAAACAGCGCTTATGCCCAGCAAAACTTCGTCTATAGTAACTTCACGCACTGGCTGCGAGATATGGTTGAGCAAGGCTGTAATGTATTCAGTCAGATGGTCGCCAAACGCAGCATTGATGGACAGCTTCAGTACAGCATGAGTTGCGACGCATATGCGCTCGATATTATTCCGCGCATACAGGCGCTGCGCGAGTCCGGCAGGCCAGTGGCCGTCATGGGGCAGGTCAACGAACAACTGCCGTTCATGTATAACGATGCAGTGGTGCCACCCGAAACCTACGATCTCATTCTGGATAATCCAAGCTACAACCACACTCTGCTCGGCCCACCCTCTCCCGCAGTCGACACGGTTGACTACATGATCGGCCTCAATGCTGCTGCCATGATCCCCGACGGCGGAACACTACAAATTGGTATCGGTGCGCTGGGGGATGCAATCAGCTACGGCTGCATATTGAGGCAGGAAAAAAACGCCGCCTTCCGATCAGCGCTCAGCGAATTGGGCACCCTTGAAAACGCCGGCGCCGTTATCGACGAGCTCGGTGGCACGGACATATTCCAACAGGGCCTCTACGGCTCCACTGAAATGTTCGCAGACGGGTTTCGGCATCTTTACAACCACGGCATCCTGAAACGTGCTGTTTACGATGACGTTAGCTTGCAAAGGCTTATCAATAGCGCAAAGCAGACAGAAGAAGTCACGCACGAGACCCTGACTCTGCTCTATGAAGAAGGTCGCATCAGTGCACAGTTAAGCGAAGCGGATCTCGAATTTCTGATTCGCTATGGCATCTTTGCCCCTTCGGTGACTTTACAAGATGGTCGACTTCGTTGCCCCGACGGGAGTCAAATAGCCGCTAGGATAGACGACTCAGAAGCGCTACGACTCATAAACAAACACTGCCTGGGAGATCAACTGAAGGGTGGCATTATACTGCACGCCGGTTTCTTCCTAGGCCCGCAGGCAATGTATGAGCAGCTGCGCACCATGAAGGAAACAGAAGCGAAGAAAATCTGCATGACGGACATCGCCTTTGTTAATCAGCTCTATGGCTGCGAGGAACTTGCACGTCTTCAGCGCCGACAGGCACGATTTATAAACACCGCCATGATGGTATCGCTGCTAGGGGCAGCCTGTTCCGACGGACTGGAGGACGGACGCAAAATCAGCGGGGTGGGTGGTCAGTACAACTTCGTAGCGATGTCACATGCATTGGAAGATGCTCGCTCCATTCTCTTGTGTCGCAGCACTCGCCTAAAGAGCAATGTTCTCACCTCAAATATCGTCTGGAACTATGGGCACACAACTATCCCAGCGCATTTACGAGACGTGGTTATTACTGAATACGGAATCGCCATGCTGCGCGGTCAACGAGAAAAAGACATTATCGCGCGCCTGCTCAATATCACCGATTCTCGGTTTCAGCCCCAACTTTTAGAGCAGGCCAAGGCCGCCGGGAAGATCGAGCAGAACTATGCCATCCCCGAGCGCTTTCGGCAGAACACACCGGAACGACTCAATCGTGTGGCCAAGCGCATGCGCAGCGAAGGCCTGCTACCACGTTATCCCTTCGGCACTGACTTTACTGATGAGGAACTCGTACTGGCCCAGGTGCTATCTAGCTTGAAATCCAAGATGAGTAACAAGGCGAGGTTGTTGAAAACGCTCGCGCATACCGCCAGCGTGGCTTTTTCCACGCCCTTAGCGGCGCAGCCGTATTTACAGCGCATGGGACTGGAGCAAACCCGCAACATTAAACAGGCCGTCGCGCAAAAATTAATCATTGCAGAGCTAAAACAAAGCGGGTACTTCTAATCAACGGGTCGTTACCCATGCCTCAACTGAGCGCCATCTAGCAATCAGGCCAGTTATCGCAGCATAACGATACCACTTTCACACTTTTGCAATCTGAGAGCGGCATAGTAGGCAGCCCGGTAGCCAGGCATTCGTCGATCAATTTTCGAGCAAAAGATCATAACGGCAGACCCGCCGTTTCTTTTTTTGGAGAAATTGATCAGTTGCGGTTAATTTTCATTATCGAATCGTTATAAAATATCACTGCTCTGGGCAAAACCTCTTCTAATGCAGGGCTTTTCTGCTGTCGGTTTTGCCTCGTTACAGCCACGGAAGGGATTTATCACAATGAGGAAAAACAACGGAAAGGGAAAGGCTATGTATGGCATTTCCCGGATAGATGACGATAAACACCGCAGCCATGCATGGCGAGTCAGTCTTAGCCGGCGAGGTAAACGTTATGTACGCAATTTCGCCGATAAGAAGTACGGCGGAAAACTTAAGGCTCTGGCCAGCGCCAAAACCTACCGCGATGAGCTAATCCTGGATCTACCTCCACTATCGCGTAAAGAGTTTTGTAAGATATTGCGTCGCAATAACAAGTCGGGCGTGTCTGGGGTCTGCAAGTACGCCAAGCCCTTTACACTGAAGGACGGAACCATCAAAAAGAACTGGTACTGGGAAGCAACCTGGCCGGTTGGCGACGGTAAGCAGGCCAACGTCACCTTCTCGGTAAACGACTACGGTGACGATAGAGCCAGGGAAATGGCCATCAGCGCGAGACGCTCAGCACTGCGAAGAATCCAGGGTCATTTCTGGGCTTCTGAGAGGGGTGCGGCTCAGTAAACTTGCGCCCGCTCTCCAGGGCATACATTACCGCGACTGAGCAGCCTGCCGTGATCTCACCCAATCGGGATCATCGGTCTGCTGACTTCTATGTTATTCTCCGCCCGGCTAAGGCCCTGTTCCACCACCGATAGGATAGTGAGTCTATGAGCTCAGCTTCGCAGTTTCGTCCCAGGCGTTCCTGCCTGTACATGCCAGGTGCAAACCCCCGTGCCCTGGAGAAAGCGAAATCCCTACCGGCCGACATGCTGATTCTCGACCTGGAAGATGCCGTAGCGCCAGACGCTAAAGTCGAAGCCCGCGAGGTCATCCAAAAGGCAGTAAGCGAACGCGCCTATGGCTCCAGAGAGGTCATTATCCGCATCAATGGCCTGGATACTCCCTGGGGCAAGGACGATCTGGCGATGGCGGTTGCTGCAGCCCCGGATGGCATACTGGTGCCAAAAGTGGTGGACGCTGAACAGGTTGGCGATATCGACTGGGCGCTGTCAGATACGGGAGCCGCCTCCGATCTGGGGCTGTGGGTCATGATCGAAATGCCACTGGCGATACTCAATATTCAGGAGATCGCCGCTGCTTCGGACTCCAGCCGCCTGTGCGGTTTTATCATGGGCACCAACGATCTGGCGAAGGAGATGCATGCAGTTCCCACACCGGACCGAGCTGCGTTTCAGATGCCTCTGGCACTCGCCTTGACGGCTGCACGCGCCTTCGGGCTGACGGCAATCGACGGTGTATTCAACGATATCAAACATGAGCAGGGCCTTGAGGCCGAATGCGAACAGGGCCGCGTGCTCGGCTTTGATGGTAAAACACTGATCCATCCGGCGCAGATAGAGACAGCCAATCGGATATTTTCGCCCGATCCGCAGGATGTCGAACAGGCGCAGGCCATCATCGAGGCGTTTTCGCAGGAGGACAATGCAGGCAAAGGTGTCATTAAGGTCAATGGCAAAATGGCCGAGTTGCTGCACTTGGAACAGGCGCAGCGTCTGGTGGCCATTCAAGCTGCAATCGAAGCGGGCGGCTAAGGATTTGCAACTAGATCCTTGCTAATATGCCCCCGTGTTACCGACATCGAGTGCAGGGAGCGGCATATGAAAACATTACTTATCGCACTAACGCTAGTCGCCACTCCGGCGTGGGCGGTCGACTGGCCTTGGCAATCACAGAGTAAAGCCGATTACGGGTACTGTAAGGGCTTCGTCTATTCCGCACTCGCAGCCTACCCCATGGATGGACTTTCCCGCACTCGTCTCTGGCTGAGCTGGAACAATATTATTCGAGCAGGTTATGCGACCACAGACGCGAGCGACCCTGAGTATCTGCAGGGCCAAACGGCCTTCGATAATCTGTCCGCAGCAAACGACAGCACTTCCCTCCTGCAAATCGCTAATGGCGAGTGCAATCTGGAAAATGGCTGAACGCCCTGGCGGGGTTACAGGTCGACCTCCCGTACGACGCTATTAGTCGCCGTGATCGCGACGTCGCGTTAATCGCCAGTACCCTAACAAACACTTATTAGACAGTAATCCTGACCAGCTTTGTCATCATCACCTGCCAGTCCCAAAAATCACCAACGGCGTTTGCCCGCTAGATTCATCCTGATTTTACTGTTGCTATCGCTACTGCTGTTCGCCTACCCGGTATGGCGCGTG
>JBCDFM010000191.1:0-8300 GCA_039178015.1 Pseudomonadota bacterium | reverse complement strand
CCGAGGGCTATTTCCCGCTATCTGAATGCACTGTGTTTTGATTCAGCCTGCCAACTCCTCGCGCCGATTGCCACTGTGCCAATCGTTGGAGCTGACCGTCCAGACCACGCGAGGCGATACACTTAGTTCGTCGCGGGCGCCGTAACTTCATCAGAACCTCGCAAGCGCTCACAAAGTGCGTAGAGCGCAGGAATCATGACTAGCCCCAAGGTGCTGTCAATAAGCATGCCCACCAGCACGGGATAGCCTATCGATTGACGTGCAGCCGAACCCACATCCGTGGTGAAAATCAGCGGCAGCACTCCGATGATGAAACACATGCCCGTCATTGTGACAGGGCGAAAACGTATGGTCGCCGCAGTCAGCGCCGCTTCTGAGATGCCAGCACCCCTAATCCGACGCTGATTCGCAAATTCTACGACCATAATGGCTTTTTTTGCGGCTAGCCCGATCAAAAGCACCATCCCGATTTGTGCAAAAATGTTGTTACTCAACCCAGGGATCAGCGCAATAGGAATAAGCGCACCCAATAACGCAAAAACGGTTGACGCCATCACCGACAACGGCAGTATCCAGCTCTCGTACAGCACCACTAACACCAGATAGGCCAGCAAGGCTGCGGATATCATGATCCAGATTACAAGGCCACCGGCTTGTACCTCTTGCTGACTGCTGCCTGAAAAAACCAGTTGATAACCGTCAGGCAATTGATCTCTAGCCAGTGCCTGCATCGCCTTTATGCCTTGTCCCGTGCTAACGCCTTCTGCAACTTGTGCACTGATGGATGCGGCGCTGAAGAGATTAAAGCGAGGCAACATATTGGGTGCCAGCACGGGCTCTGCATTCACAAAACTGCTCAGGGGAATGGCCTGCCCCGCGCTGCCCTTTACATATATTTTATCGATGTCGGCTATCGTCTGCCTGAAGGGTGCATCGGCGGACATGATCACCCAGTAGATACGCTCTTCTCTAAAAAAATTGTTCACATAGTAGCTGCTCAGATTCGCCTGCAATGCTGTAAACACATCCGCAATCTCAATCCCTAGGGTCTGTGCCCGATCACGATCGATTAAAAGCTCATATTGCGGCGTTTTGCCAGAGAAATTACCACTCGCGCTGGCAAACTCCGGTGCCGCATTGAGTGACGCGATAAAGCCACTCATGACGGATTGCAACTGTGCTGCATCGCCCTGATCCAAATCGAGCAGCTCGGCTGACACCCCGCCCGCACTGCCGAGACCGGGAATAGACGGTATTGGAAATACATAGGTTTCCGCTTCCGGTAACGCCGCGAAGCGCACATTCAGATTTTGCATAATCGCGCGCCAGGCGAGCTCTGGTGCACTGCGTTCGTTACGCGGAAGCAGCGTGAGCACCGCCATACCCACATCTGAGCTCATACCTTTAAGCAGGCTATAGCCTGAAACCGTTATAACCGAGTCAACACCCGCGCTCTGCTTGGCAATAGTTTCGAGCTTTGCCAGAAATGTTGAGGTGCGCTGTAATGAAGCGCCCGCCGGTAGTTGAGTTGACACTAGCAATACGCCATTGTCCTCTTGCGGGATTAGGCCTGTGGGCACCGAAGTAAACAGATAAAACGTCAAGACACTCGCTACCGCCAGTACCGAAACCGTTGCCGTAGACGATCGCACCATAAAGGAAACCGCCTTCAGATAATACGAGCGAACCCACGCTATGCCCTGTGCCACTGCAGCTATTAGGCTATTAGGCCGGACACCGCGCTTGAGCATCATCACACACAGTACTGGGCCCAATGTCAGCGCATTAATCGCAGACAAAACAAAGGCAAAAATGATGGTCGCCGCAAACTGATAATAAATAATGCCGGTGAGACCGGGGAAGAAACAGACGGGTACGAAAACCGCCGCAAGCACGAAGGTGGTGGACAGTATGGGTCGGTTGACCTGCTCCATCGCCTCAAGTGTCGCCGTTTCAATGTCGATTTCCCTCTCGGAAAGAATGCGTTCAGCGTTCTCAACAATGATAATCGCATCGTCTACGACCAGTGTGATGGCCAGCAGTAGCGCAAACAGCGTAATCATATTTGCACTAAACCCGATCGCGTAGATGAGCGCGATCGCCCCCATAAGAGAAACGGGAATTGCAATAGCGGGTACAAGCGTTGCGCGCCAACCACCCAGAAACAGGTAGGTCACAGCTACCACCAATATCGCGGTGAATACCAGCGTGATCAGTATGTCGTTGATCGATGCGCGTACCGGCTTGGCGACATCGTAAGACACGGTATAAGCAACACCGTCTGGAAATCGCTTAGCGTACTCCGCCATGGTTGCATTCACGGTCTGTGAAATGTCCAAGGCGTTCGCATCACTTTGTTGATAAATGGCCACGAGCGCGGCGGCCTCACCGTTGAGCTGAGACGATCCCGCATAGGTTGCAGAACCCAGTTCAACGCGGGCGACATCGGCAATCCGAATCAGCGACCCATCTTCGCCAGTGGCGACGACAATGCGCTCAAAGTCAGCCACGTCGTGCAGCAGGCCTTCTGCAAGAAGTTTAAATTGAAACTCCGTTTGCTGCGCATCAAATGGAGGCGCTCCGACCTGTCCCGCCGCTGCCGCAACATTCTGCTTTTCAATAGCATTGGCGATATCACCTGCCGTGACGTTAAGCGCCGCCATGCGTATCGGGTTGATCCAGATACGCATACTATAGTCCTGCTGACCAAATTGCTGCACGTTGGCCACGCCCGTGACTCTCTGCAGCTCATCATGCAAATGGTTTGCTGCGTAGTTACTCAAAAACAGTTCGTCGCGGCTCCCGTCGGGCGAGTACAGGCTGACGATCATGATCATGTCACCGGATTGCTTGGTGACCTGCACCCCCTGCTGTAACACGGCCGCGGGCAATTCTGCGCTCGCCAGAGAGATGCGGTTCTGTACCTGAACCTCGGCAATGTCGGCATCCGTGCCCAACTCAAAATACACACTCAGTGCATATGTCCCGTCATTACCGCTCTGCGAGCTCATATAGAGTATTCCAGGGATATTATTTACCCCGTCTTCAATCGGCGCTGCAATCGATTCTCGAATCACCTGTGCGTCTGCGCCCGGGTAGGTTGCGGCCACGTAGATTTGCACCGGTGTGATATCCGGATACTGCGAAATGGGGAAGAAGCGAATGCAGACTGCGCCACACAATACGGTGAGGATCGCAATCACCGCCGCAAAGTGCGGACGTTCAATAAAATAGCGCGCTATCACGCCTGAGGCTGCTCTTTACTTTCTACAGCAGTGACTTCGCCGCCGTCGTGAATTTTCTGTAAGCCTTGTACAACAACGCGCTGACCCTCAGTCAATCCTTTGAGAACTTGCACACGTGTCGAGCTCTGATCGCCAATCTCTATCGGCGTGCGATGGGTTTTACTATTATCATCGACCGTAAAAACAAAATGGCCCGTACTATCCAGTTGCACTGCGGCCAGCGGTATCGACAGCGTGTCGTCTCCACCTGGGGCCAATAAAGACACCAACACCACCTGTCCAGGCATCAGCAAACCATTGGGGTTCGGATAGCTTGCCCGCAGTTCTACCGTGTCAGTCTCTAGGCTAACGGACTCACCCACAAACATCACCTGACCCTGGCTCGAATACGCTTTACCGTCAGCGAGAGTGAGCTCTGCAGACAGGGTCGAACCGTCCCCCGAAATTAACCCCTTGCGCCGCTTCTCCAGCACCGCCTGCTCGCTCATAAAAAAGCTCACCAACATTGGGTCTACGCTGGCGACCGTGGCAAGGACTGCGTCATCTGCCTTGACGATATTACCCACATCCAGTGCGGACAGTCCGATGCGCCCGTCCAGGGGGCTGACAATGTCCGTGTAGTCCAGATTGATTTTCGCAAGCTTAACTGCTGCTTCTGCCTCCGCGACGGCGGCGCTACTTTGTCCGTAGGTCGCTACCGCAACATCGACGGTAGATTGTGGAATATCGTTCTTCGCCAGCAGTATTTTCTTTCGCTCCAGATCCGTCTTGTCACTAAGAGCAGCGGCTTGTGCGCTTTGCAGCTCCGCTTTGGCGCGCTCATACTGGGCTTCGTACTGTATTCGCTCAATGCGAAATAGCACATCGCCACGCTTAACGCTGCCTCCCTCGACAAAGTTCACTTCTTCAAGCACACCCTCCACTCGTGCCTTCAACGCAACGCTCTGCTCGGCAACCACCCGCCCAACCAGTTTATCTTGGGTGTGTAACGGTTGCTTGCTCACCTGCGATACGACCACGGCGGGAGGGGGCTTATCTTCAGCATAAGAAGGCAAGTTAACTGCCAAAATAAGCAGCGCAACAAGGGCTAGCCGGCTTCCTGATCTCCGGACCCTGGGCTCAATTTCCACTCTTACTGTTCTCGTACATTGCAGCAAATCAAAGACCCCGCGTAATGCCCTCATTTGTGCGGCTCCAATAGTCTAATCGGCCGCAGTCTGCTCATCACAACGAAGGCTGATATTACCTCAATTCGGATGTCACATGCGCTTTCGCCGTAGTGCTCGTGAAGTTTACAATTGCACTGAGATGTGTACCTTGCGCCAGGAATTGGCATTAGAGGCACTGCGTGCCCATGTCAGAAACCTGGATGAAATGAGCTTGTCGATCGCTCAGCATTTTGCATAAAACGTCCTTGAGTTCCTGCTAAGGTCGTTGCGTGCAGGCAAGACCGACACAGCTAGTGCCGGCAGTTGTGTACCGCAATGGTGATGGGATCACTCGGAAGATCACTATCGGTAGGCCGCATCATATTGTTCTTCGTGCCTGTCCATGATTTGTTGCGCTATCGATTTGAGATCGGTTTGATATCCGGGATCATGGTCATAGGCCAACAGATCGATATCATAGATGGCTCTTAGCCACACGAGTCGGCCCAAATCGACCAGTATCTGATCGGCATGGCCGAGCTCGTCACGAAAAATCGCCTCGCCGGTTCGAGATGTCAATGCCTCCACATCATCCAACTCGCCGCTTGCCAGTAAATTGCGTAGTTCAATCGCCGCTCGACCATAAGGAATGCTGAAAATGTCTGTGTCAGGGTAGTTCGCTCGCGCGCGATCGACCCCCTGATGCCACTGCCCTACTCTGAATGACTCCCATTCGGTCTCGTATGTTGCGGGGTCGTAGCTTTCAGGAAAGGTGGTCCAGGGTAAGGCAAATGCAATGCGTATTCCTGGATTTTGCTCGAGTGCATAATCAATCCACAGGCGGTAACCCGTAAAACTCGGATAATCGGGGTGATAGGTCATCACAAAGAGATCAATATCGCCCGCATCAAGCAGCGCCTTTATTTCGGCTGACTTGGCGGGATTATTCCATAGCGCTTCAGGCGCGCCATTAGCGCCACCGGCGAAGACGACGGATTGGCTGTGCTGCTCGATTCCCACATTGGCGGCATGTTCCGGCATCCCTTCTGCGAAGGGGCGAAAGAAGCTGTGGCCAATGAACAAGGCATTGAATCCGGTACTTCGAAACCCAGGTTCGAGATAGAACGTTGCCTCCGGATCGTCCAGGAAGGCCATGAGTACGTCAAACTCGTCAAAACCGTTGGTTACAAGCCGACATGGAGACGTGCTGTAGGGACAGAGGCTGCCCTCTTTTTTCTTCCAGCCGGTAAACACAAATCCGCTCAATGGCTCAGCGACAAAGGTCTCATCAAAATGCACATCACTGATATTCAGTGTGCAACGCTCGCCGCCGGCGCAGTCATGTGCACCCGATTCCGTAGTGACGAATCCGCTAGTAGGTACATCGATCTGAACCTTACAGGCCCCGGTCACACAACAGAGCGCTAGCGCCAAGTACACTCTGAAGCCGTCAAGTCTCATGCCATTTTTAACCATTGATCATATCCTGGCCACAATATCCGACTCAGACACTCTGCGTGCGGTCTATCCAAAGCAGCCGGTGCTACGTCATCTACTTCCTATTTTGAGTTAAGCCGTCACAGCCTGCTATGGCGCTCATTTCGTCGCCCTTTTTTACCATCAGATTTGGCTAGGTCAATCAAAATGCGGATAAAGCGCAATATTCTGCTTCACACTAGAAATGCAAAACAGCACGCCACATCGCGAAAGCCAAGCCGTCAGGACCGCCTTCTGTTCGACTCGACATAGCAACTGGAGAGTACCCATCGTGAGCCAGCGCGCTATCGCGTTTTGCAGCGCGAATACAAACGACAATTCTGTTTGCAATGTGCGACGAAGCGGTGATGAATGAGCAGAGGCGCTGCAGCGCTACCGTCAGGTGTAGCTGGACTTTCCAATAATAAAGGACTTTCATGCTTTGGCATGGGTCAAGTAGCACTGACGGCAGACTGAGCGCCGACCGCGCTACCTCAACAGTATGGAAATACCGCCTCGATGTGACGTCACCCGTAATTTATCACCCGCAGTTACCATTTTCAGTCGCGACACCAGCGAAGCGCGCCTCTATCCACTTCATCTGATCATCAAAAGACGTTTCCATCATGCCGTCATGGCTACCAGGATAGACACGATAAAGCACATCTGCGCCGGTCTCGCACTGTGCTTGCACTGCATTTTCGATAAATTCCTCACGCACACCGATGTCTTCTCTGCCAGCAGCCACAAATAGCGGGCCTGATATCGGTTGCTCTCCGGAACGTATAGAGGCCAGAAACTGCTCCACTGTCGGAATACCTTCCCATCCCGCCCTTAGCACCGTCCCGGGAGCAAGGCTCGCCGACAACGCAAAGCCGTAATCCCAGCAACCGTTTAAAGTGAGATCCTCATACAGGCTGACCGCTTCTTCGGTTAGCATGGTTTCGATAGCAAATTCGGGCGACTGCGCCTTAACCGCATGCGCCCAATACACTGGATAAAACGTTTCGCGTTCCAGGTTGGCGTTATTGTTGATCAAATCGGCTCCGCCGACGGCAGGCGCAAGCGCGATGGACCCGAGGTAACCAGGATCAGGGCGCAGCGCTTTTTGCTCTGCCAGGCCCCACACCGCCGCACCGCCCTGCGAGTGGCCAATGGCCAGCCATTGGGAACTCAAGCTGTTAACCGCAGCCTGCGCAGCTGGAACGGCACTTTCGATGTCGAGCGCATTCGTTGTCTTCGCCATGTACTGATGCGGTGCGCCCGCAGTGGACAACCCTGCGTAGTCGACTACCAGCAGCGCAATGTCTCGCTGCATCAATTCATTGATCAATTCAATCGAATAGTAGCCCAGCGACTTTGTTGCCGATGGCCCGCACTGACGGGCAACGCCAGTGGTACCGTGCGCCCAAACCACAAGCGGCCACCCGCCCTCGGGCGCTGCACCTTCAGGCACTAGGACCACCGCTGAGGCGGTAGTAGGTTTGCCCGCATGATCGCGAGAGCGATAGAGAATGCGTGTCGCCTCTATGCCTGCCGGGATATCATATCCTTCAGCCAGTGAAGATCTGATCAGCTCTCCAAACTGACGCGGGCTTTCATCGACGTTGAAGAATGCATCCAACACGAGGGCATTGCCACGCTCGTAGCTAATCGCTTCTGCTAACTCGCCACCTGCAGAACTATCGGATGTTTCAGAACAAGCAGTTATGCTTATATGTACGATGCAAAAGAAAGAAAACCCTCGTATCGCAGCCGCAGCGGTTTTGGTTTTGGCTCTGATTCTCGAACTCACCAAGCGCCCTCCCAGCCGGAATCGCGCAAAATGCGATCAGCGGCATCATAGTGGTAGCGCAATGTATTGATATTAATCGTATCCAGCTTGAAGGACCCATGTCGTGCAATGTCCGTACCCGGCTTGGCGTCGTTTCGGACCGGATATTTAAAGACGTTCTGGCTCATCAGCTCCTGGCCTCGCTTAGAAAGCAGGAAACGCACCAGCTCCTGCGCACGGGCATGTTTGTCATCGCCGTCTTCAATCCATGACGAAATCGCGATACCCGTGAGGTTTCCAAACACGCCGTAGTCGCCGTCTAGCCAGCTTACGTCCAAATTATCATCAAGGACTTTTAGCGTTTCCGGTTCATCGTCGTACCAGTCGGGAACATAACCAAGGTAATAGGTATTTGAAAAGCCAATGTCGAAGGTGCCATCGGCCACCGCGAACGCACCCTTTACATCGTTGAGGTAGCCATCCTCGCCAATATTGGCGACAACGCCGCGCGCCCACTTGGAAGCCGTTTCTTCGCCATAACGGGCGATAAGATAGGCAACCATAGAACGATTGTAGACGTTGCCGGCATCACGCTGAGTCATGCGTCCTTTCCATTTTGGATCCGCAAGATCAAGATAGCTGCGAGGGCGCTCCTCT
>JBCDFM010000190.1:0-8335 GCA_039178015.1 Pseudomonadota bacterium | reverse complement strand
TTGATGTCTCGCTCATGTTGACAGCATAGCATAACGACGTTATGATTACCATAACGCTGTTATGTGAAGTCTCCTTGCGATGTTTCTACGGCACGAACAGTTAGCAGGATACGTCAATAGGGACTCAAAAGCTCAAAAGCTCAAAAGCTCAAAAGCTAATCGCTCACTGGGGCGGTCGCGCGCCAGCACTAATCCATGACGATTGAGTGGTGTTGATCAATCTAGTGTGGTTTGGCGTACACAGTTGCAAAAATAGGGAGGAAGACGAAGTGGCTCACCAGATACTCGAAACAGATTATTTGATTATTGGCGCGGGTGCGGTCGGCATGGCCTTTGCCGATACGATCCTGACGGAATCGGATGCAGAAATTGTGATGGTTGATCGCTATGGTAAGCCGGGCGGCCATTGGAACGCGGCTTACCCGTTTGTGCAACTGCATCAACCCTCCCAGTTCTATGGAGTCAGTTCGAAAGAGCTCAGTGGTGGCCGCTTGGAGCAAGGCGGCCTGAATGATGGCTTGAACGAGCTCGCCAGCGGTGCCGAGGTTAGCGCGTATTTTGACGACGTCATGCGTCACCAGTTTCTGCCGTCGGGTCGCCTACAGTTCTTTCCCATGTGCGAATACAAGGGTGAGGGACGCTTTGAGTCCATTGTTGGTAATGTGAGCTATGAGGTAACGGTAAGAAAGAAGATTGTTGACGCCACCTTTTTAAAGACCAAAGTGCCCTCTACTCATACACCCAACTTCAGCATCGAAGACGGGGTCAAGTTCATTCCCCTGAATGATTTGCCCAAATTACAGGAGTCCCCTGAACGCTATATGGTGATCGGCGGAGGTAAGACCGGCATCGATGCCTGTCTGTGGCTGCTGCAGATGGGTGTGGACCCCGACACCATCGACTGGGTCAGGCCGCGAGACTCCTGGCTGCTAAACCGCAAAAATACTCAACCCACCGATCAGTTTTTCTACAATGTGTTCGGTGCTCAGTTGGCCTTAATGGAAGCCGCCGCGTCGGCCTCCTCGTATCCAGACCTGTTTGCGCGTCTGGAAGCGGGAGGGTATTTCCTTCGGCTTGATCCCGAAGTAATGCCCGGAATGTTTCACGGAGCGACGATTTCCGAGGCCGAACTTGACGTCTTGCAGAGCATTCGCAGCGTTATCAGGCTGGGACGGATCACCCACCTCGGTCAGGACGAGATTCGTTTTCAAAAGGGCACGCTAACCACAGGCCCTAACACAGTGTACGTGGACTGCTCCGCCCGACCTATCGATGATCTCCCCGAAGGTGTACCTGTCTTCGACGGTCAGATTATCACGCCGCAAATGCTACGTTCTTATCAGCCTGTCTTCAGCGCAGCTTTAGCGGCCCATATCGAACTCAGCATGGATAGCGACGAAGAAAAAAATGCTGTCACCACACCCGTGCCGCCACCTGAGGCAGATACCGATTTTGCTTACTTCACGGCGGTTTCCATGACGAACCAGTATCTTTGGTCGCAGAATGAAGATATCTCGGCCTGGATGATGGACAACCGTCTCGATGGCTTCAGTCGAATGGTGCAAAATGCGCTACAGGACGATGACAAAAAAGCCTTGTTGATGAAGATGCGCAAATTCGGACCGGACGCAGTAATGAACCTGCATAAAATTCACAATGCATACCACGCAAAAGATGCGGCTTAGGGAGTCAAACACATGACACAGCAATTTGAAGTAGTAAAAAGTAATTTCCAGGCCTTTCAGGTGCAAGACACAGAGAGCCGAACGCTGGCCGAGGGCGAGGTACGTGTCAAAATCGATTTTTTTGCTTTTACCGCGAATAATCTCACCTATGCCGTTGCCGGGGACATGTTGGGCTACTGGCAGTTTTTCCCCGCGAGTGCCGAAAACCAAGGCATTATTCCGGTCTGGGGGTTTGCCGATGTGGTGGAGTCCAGTAGTGCAGATGTAGAGGTCGGTGAACGCATTTATGGCTATTTGCCGCCCGCCACTGAGCTGATACTCCTGCCAACAAACGCGAAGGCCGATAGTTGGTTTGATGCCTCGGCGCACAGGCAAAGCCTGCCGCCGCTATATAACCGCTACCAGCGATTGTCAGCTCGGGCTGAGGATGCACGACCCCGAGAGATCGGTCAGGCGCTGCTGGGGCCGCTCTATATGACAGGGTACCTTCTCTATGATTATTTGAAGGTGAACAACTACTTCGGCGCCGAGCAGGTTGTGATCCTGAGCGCATCCAGTAAAACGAGCATCGGACTGGCTTACGCACTGGCCCAGGACGAGACACCTCCCGTAGTGGGCCTAACATCTACGGGAAATCAAGGGTTTGTCGAAGACCTCGGATACTACCAGGATGTGGTGGCCTACGATGCTTTGGATTCTCTGGCTACCAAGCCCACGGTAATAGTCGATATGGCGGGCAACGCTGAGTTAGTTGCAAGGTTAAAGACGAAACTGGGCGAGGACTTGAAGTATTTTGTGAGTGTCGGCCTCACGCATTGGGATCAGCAGCAAGCTGATTTGGCTGGAGGTAGTGACAAGGAAACCTTTTTCTTCGCGCCGAGCTATATGCTGGAGCGTAGTGCTGAAGACAAGGATCTACCGTCGCGCGTGCAGGCGTTTGTCGGGCAGGGCGCGCTCGCCAGTCTCGAATGGCTGGAGCTCAAACAACTGGATGGGCTGGATGGACTTGCGGCAATCTACTCGGATATGTGCACCGGGCAGGTGTCGCCCAAGCTCGGTGTGATCTGCCAGATGTGAGACGCTGCTCGCAAGCATGAGGTAAAGTCTATTCGACCAGGGTGCGCTCCGGCTCTCCTTCGACGTGGATGCGGAAAACGATTGCGCGCCCTGGTTCGTCTCCTACTCTCGCGCCGTGAACCACGCCAGGTGGGATCACAAAGGCGTCACCGGCATGGAATGGACGGTCGGGTTTCCCCTGCTCGACATAAAAAATTGTCCCCGAGATCATGTACACAAATTCCTCGCCGGGGTGGGTGTGCAGCGGCAGGGAGGAGTTTGGTTCAAAAATCACGTCCGAGATGATGGCCTCTTGCCCTGGAGAGCCCGAGATGGGTGCAATCAACACGGTGTTCGGTCCGGCGGGAAGCCGAGGCTCGTGCTGGTGCGCTTGTGTTACAGCGGCCAGCATCCCAAGGATGGCGAACACTGTACTGCTCAGGGGCGTTATCGTTTTAGTTGGCATTTTTGTTTTTGTGTCCGGGCATCGAATGCGAGGCATCGTCGCATCCTACCCCCCAAGATTGCAAAGTTTTTTTCGGTTTTAGCATGCCGGTATGGTGCTGCTAGTTGAATACCATGTGGACAGAACCCCTTGTATCGCTGTCTTGGATAATAACCGCATATGTTGTAGGGTCGCCTCGTGAAAACGCGATATAGACGGACAGGCTGGGCAAGCGCATTTGCGTTGATGCTATTGAGCGCTTGCGGTGGTGGCGGGGGAGGGTCTCCGACGATTTCCGTGGCGGATCCAACAACGCCGTCGGCTCCAGTCGATCCTGTTCCTACACCACCCGTTTCAAGCCCGCCCCCTGTCTCTAGCGATCCACCTAACAATCGAGCAACGGCCTTTTCCTGTGGTTCGGGTGGTGCATCGGTAAATGCTGACCAAGCGCCCGACAGCTACGTGTTATTTGAAAGCGCACCCGTGCGACCGCTTGCAATCAGTCCAGACGGTCGCCGCTTACTCGTCACCAACACGCCGGCTAACTGCTTAGAAATTTATGCCCTGGAGGCAGATAGACTCATTCTGGAATCGACGGTGATGGTCGGCTTAGATCCAGTAGCGGTGGCCTTCGCCAGCGATAGTAAAGCCTGGGTTGTGAATCACCTTAGTGACTCGGTCAGTATTGTCGACTTAGAGGGTGTGCCCAGTGTGGTGCAGACACTACAAGTGGGCGACGAACCCAGGGATATTGTTTTTGCGGGTCCGGATGACTCGCGTGCGTTTATCACCGCGGCCTATCGCGGTCAGAACCATCCAAACTTTGGAGTTAACGAGTTAACGCGCTCGGGCATAGGCCGTGCTGATGTCTGGGTCTATGATCTGGCCGACCTGGATAACTCCCTTAACGGCAACCCACTCACCATACTGCGCCTGTTCGCGGACTCACCGCGGGCCTTAGCAGTTAGCCCAGATGGCAACACCGTCTATGCAGCGGCTTTTCTCTCCGGTAATAAAACGACCACCCTGTCGCAAGACGTGGTGTTAAATGCTAAGCCTGCGCCAGTAACCAGTGTCGAAGGTGAGTTGCAACCCGACACCGGTTTGATTGTGCAAAAGCGCGGTGGTATCTGGCAGGACGAAGCAGGCACAAACTGGTCTAGCGAGGTACCATTTGATTTGCCGGATCTCGATCTATTTGTGCTTGATGCCTCTGCTGCGGTACCCGCAGTGGCGCGACGCGTATCAGGAGTGGGTACTGTCTTATTTAATCTTGCGGTCAACCCTGTTGGTGGCGAAGTCTACGTCAGCAATCTAGAGTCTCTCAATCACATCCGGTTTGAGGGTCCCGGCGAGACCTCGACCACGGTACGGGGCCGTATCGCTGAGAACCGAATTAGCGTGGTGGACGCGGTTGGCGTTACTCATAATCACTTGAATGCGCATGTTGATTTTGATGTCGAAGAAGGTCACGTCTACCCCGCATCAGTCGTTGAAAATAGTTTAAGCCAACCCACGGCGATGGTAGTCAGCCCCGATGGCGAGCGCCTGTATGTTGCTGCCTTTGGCTCCAGCACCGTTGCAGCGATTCCCACGGAATCACTGAAAACGGGTGAATATGAGCCGAACGCAGCGCTACATGTCGAGACAGCGGGTGGACCCCTTGGGCTCGCGCTGTCAGCGGATGGTGAACGCATGGTGCTGTACACGCGATTCGATAACGGCATTTCACTTTGGGATACCGCCAATGGCTCGCAGTTGGATTCCAAAGCGCTGTTCTCACCCGAACCGACGACGGTTATCGCGGGGAGGCGTTTTTTGTACGATGCGAGAGCAACGTCAGCCAATGGCACATCCTCGTGTGGCAGCTGCCATATATTTGGTGATATGGACCAGCTGGCATGGGATCTCGGTAATCCCGATGGCCGCATGTTGCGCAATGACAATCCCTATGTAGCTCGAAGTCCTATCACCACACGGTTTTTCCACCCAATGAAGGGGCCGATGACGACACAAACCCTGAGAGGGATCTCAGATAGTGGGCCACAACACTGGCGCGGCGACCGCATGGGGCAAAACCGAGAAATGGTGAATGGACAGCTCGAGAGTCTGGAAGCGGCTGCCTTTAAAGAGTTCAACCCGGCGTTTGTGGAACTGGTAGGGAGAACAGAGGAACTATCGCATGCCGACATGCAGCGCTTTACTGACTTTGCGATGGCGCTGACGCCGCCGCCCAATCCGATACGGCTGCTGGATAACAGTCTAACGGCAGGACAGGCCCGTGGGCGGGATATTTACTTTAACGTTGATAACATCACTGGCATAGGGAGCTGCAATCACTGCCATGCTCTAGACCCAGCGCGACGGCAATTCGGTACCAATGGATTAATGACGTTTGAAGGTGCCGGGATTGCGGAAAACTTTAAGATTCCGCACTTTCGAAACGCTTATGCGAAAGTAGGAATGTTCGGCACTTCGGGTCAATTGGGTAATGGTGAGAATTTCGGCGCGCAAATCAAAGGCTTCGGTTATCTACATGACGGCTCAATTGCCACGCTTGGCGATTTTTTTGCTTCACCGACCTTTCAATTTCCTGCGCCAGCTCTGCAGAACCAGGCCGATATCGTCCGTTTTGTGCTGGCCGCCGATAGCAATATGGCCCCAATCGTTGGGCAGCAGGTGACTATCGCATTCAACGCTAGCGACAGCGTTTTGTCCCGGCTCGATTTATTGGAAAGTCGCGCAGCGGTCACGGGCCCGCTGCCAGAGTGTGACCTGATCGCCCGCGGAGTTTTGGATGGTCTTCGCTACTCCGCTCTATGGCAGGCGGATGGCCGTTATCTCGATACAGATGGTGGCCAGATAACCACCGCGGATTTGCGATCACAGGCGCAAAGTAGCGGCAATCAGGTGACCTTTACCTGCGCGCCACCAGGCAGTGGTGCTCGCCTTGCGCTCAATAGTGCATCGATAAACTAAGCGGTTGCTTGCTGTAAGCCTGCGGTTCTGGCCCTGAATTATTCTGTCGTGACTGCTTTACAAGCTCTTGTCAGCGGGTTTTGCAGCTACAGACCGACATGTGGTTTTCGCTACTCCCCACTGGCGTTGCAATCGCGCGTCAATCAAGCCAACCGAGACAACAATGCAGTGACAGCCGTCTCAACACGCAAAATACGAGGCCCGAGTGACACTTCTCGACAACCGGCGGCTGTGAGTTTTTCAACCTCATAGGGGATAAAACCGCCTTCCGGACCAACGGTTACCAGCATATCCCGCTGCATATTGCGTGGGCACGGTGGATTGTCGCCTGGTTGTGCTAGCAATGTATCGCGCCCCTTCATCAATGCGGGCAGCACGTCTTCCACAAACGGTTTAAACCGCTTATGGCAACACACCGTGGGTAGGATGGTGTCCTGCGCCTGTTCCAATCCCTGCATCAGGTATTCGTTTATCAGGTTGGGCTGCAACGCTGGGGTTTGCCAGTAGCTCTTTTCAACGCGGTAGGAGTGAATCAAATGGAGTTGATCGACACCTATTTCGGCGACACAGCGTAAAATGCGGCGCAGCATTTTCGGCCTGGGTAAGGCCAGTACCAGGCATAGCGGCATACGGGCGGGGGGCGTTTGATCGAGCTCTACAGAGAGAATTGCCTGCTGTTCGTCGATGTCGAGAAGTTCCCCTGTACCGATCTTGCCATGCAGTTCACCCACTCGAATACTATCTCCGGGCACAGACTTAAGTACCGCGTATAGGTGGTCAAGCCGTCTGTCGGTAACGCGAATGCGCCGCGCATCGAGGCGGTCCGATTCGGTAAAGAGTAGTAGATTCATTGATTGGCGTTCAGTGAGCGCTTCACGGGTTTGCCTTAATCAACCCAAAGGTCGTATTCGTCAGCACCTGTGATCTCAGCCTCAACAATGTCGCCGGGTTGTAATTCAGTGATGCCGTTGAGATAGACATGGCCATCAATCTCTGGCGCATCGGCACTGGAGCGACCTACGGCGCCTTGCTCGTCAACACTGTCGATCAACACATCCAACGTTTGTCCGACCTTGCTTTGCAGCTTGCTCGAACTGATTTCCTGTTGCACTGTCATAAAACGTTCCCAGCGCTCTTGCTTGACAGGGTCGGGAACGGGATTAGCCAACTCATTCGCCGTGGCTCCCTTGACCGGGGAGTATTGAAAACAACCCACGCGATCCAGTTGAGCCTCCCGAATAAAGGCTAGCAGCTCGTCAAACTCTGCTTCGGTTTCACCTGGAAAGCCCACGATGAACGTGCTGCGCAGCGTGATATCAGGGCAGATGCTGCGCCATTGTCTGATACGATCCAGTGCTTTTTCTGCGGATGCGGGGCGTTTCATGCGGCGCAGCACATCCGGACTGCCATGCTGTAGCGGTACATCCAGGTAGGGCAGGATCTTTCCTTCCGCCATCAATGGTATGACCTTGTCGACATGGGGGTAGGGATAGACATAGTGCAGGCGTACCCATACGCCCAGTTCACCCAGCGCTTCGCACATTTCCTGCATCCGCGTTTTCAGTGGGCGACCTTTCCAGAATCCGGTGCGGAATTTCATATCCACTCCATAGGCACTGGTATCCTGAGAGATGACCAGTAGTTCGCGCACGCCAGCCCGGACCAGTCCTTCTGCCTCGTCCATCACTTCGCCGATCGGTCGGCTCACCAGATCGCCGCGCATAGAAGGAATAATGCAGAAACTGCAGCGGTGGTTACAGCCTTCTGAGATTTTGAGGTAGGCGTAGTGACGTGGCGTAAGCTTGATCCCCTGCGGTGGAACCAGGTCTGTGTAGGGGTCGTGACTCTGGTTTTGGGGAACAAACTCATGAACTGCGCCGACGACTTCTTCATAAGCAGCGGGTCCGGTGACACTTAGCACTTTGGGATGCAGGGCTTTAATTGTCTGAGCATCATCACCTTTGCCCATGCAACCCGTAACGATGACTTTACCGTTTTTGCTGATCGCCTCGCCGATTGCTTCCAGTGACTCCTGTTTTGCACTATCGATAAAGCCGCAGGTATTGACCACCACCAGTTCAGCCCCGTCGTAACTGGGGGAAATTTCATAGCCGTCGAGTTTAAGTTGGGTCAGGATCCGCTCGGAATCCACCAGTGCCTTGGGACAGCC
>JBCDFM010000189.1:0-8336 GCA_039178015.1 Pseudomonadota bacterium | reverse complement strand
ACGCAACATCACGACTGCTATTCGCAGGGGTGAGTGTCGTCCAGAGAGCAAATTGCTCGTCGATTTAGCGCCGGGGGCGTTTTTCTGGTTTCAAAAATGGATAGCCGAAAATAAGTGCGCTGCGATAGGCAATATCGCCGACGAAGTCACTGATATGCTGGCTAATGGTCTACAGGCCTGATAACTACTCTTCAAGCAAGGGTTTTAGGAATGCATTCACCGCCCGTATTAGGCCTTCTGGGCCCATACAGCCGAAACTGTGCAGTAGGGAAGGGCTATTCATTTGTGTATACAGCCTCACGGCCTTTCTGACCTGGTCAATCACGTAGCTTTCGCCTTACTCGTCAGCTTGTATCCTCAGCAACGGCGCTGATACAAGACCATGTCTTTCCTGCCATTTATTTGTTTTTCCGAGGTCCAGCACAGAGTTTCAAAGCAGATATGGCACCCTTTGGGCGATAACTCAACGTAGCCTGTGACGGGTGTTACCCATCTGGTAAAAGAAGTGAGTACGAGACGATCTCGTGATGACATCCTGCCCCAAAGTGAGCGCTTGCAGGCGCTATCGACAGAAGAGGACGAATTGCTTTGGGGTCACCCGGTCTTGCCGGGTTCAGACCGTGCACTGTTCTTGCAGCTGACTTCTCGTGAACAGGCATATTACTCTCACTTGCGAAAACCTAAGACTAGAGCCCACTTCATTTTGCAGCTCGGCCAGTTCAGAGCAAGACAGCGGTTTTTCACGCTAGAACCGTCACTGCTCAAAGACGACCTAACATACGTCTACAATCGCGATCTCAAGAATGCTGGGTCCTAGGCAATATAGGGGTGTAAACCACACACTTTTGGTTCTAACACTCTGAAATATCAATACATAATGTAACATTACTGTTCGGGCGCACCCTGTAGCGACTCTAAACTGTCGATATAAACCTCTCCATGTGCAATCACTTGAGCCGTATGAGCGGAAAGTTTGCACCGGCTTACTGTTGGCTCCTCATACATAAGCGGACATGATATTGCGTTCGTGGGGCCTATGTGCCTGGTTTAACTCGTTATTTCGATGCTGTTTTTATAAGTAGCCTAGATCGCCTTGTTCTTGAGGTACCCAAAGACAATTATTCGCTCGCAAAGCACGCCTTATTCATTAGACGACCCTGGTAGGGTACTCTTTTAATAGTGGGAGTAGTGGAGAGTAGATAGGTTCCGCTAGAATGGTTGCGTCAATTCTTCCAAGCAGCTTGTATCCACCAAAGAATTGGGTGTGGCTAGAAACTCTGCAAGCAGCTGTTGAGCACAACTGGAGCCTTCCGCATCAAATGCCTGTGGCAGGACAACGTGCCCAAAGCCGGGGAACAAGACATACTGACTATTTGCTAGATTCTCACTGGCACGCTCGGAATACGATTGCGGCACAGAAACATCGTATTCTCCCTGAAGGATGAGTGAGGGGATATCACTTAGGATCGATTCTCCGGCTATTGCTGGCCGGGGATCCACCTGCCAAAACTCACACTGATCCACATCAACGCCATGACTTATTGGATCCAGCGCAGCAGAGATTAGGGGGTTGACACTGGCATTACTTGCTTGACGCTCCGCTTCGCTCCAATAGGGTGCTACTTCCGCGCAGACAACCGAAGCGTAATGGCCCCATGCAATTGAATCGAATGCGGACAAGAGATCCGGCGCGATAGCTCTTAGCAGCGTGTAATCTCCAGCAGCGGTATTCGCTATCGCAATTGGGATGAGTGGCAAAAGCGAGTTAGCATTGAGCGCGTTAGCAATACCACCAAGAAAACGATCACCGGACACATAGACAATACGCTCTGCTCCCTCAAATGTAATTGCTGCCTCGGCCGGCTCGGCATTGAGTTGCTCTATAACACTGTAGAACTGGTTTTCTAGATCTGGGTAGTTCGCGGCGCAGCTCTCGGAGTCTGCGCATTGAGCAAAAACACGGTTGATCGAGAGCTGGAAATTGGCCGCGTCAGTTTCGCGAATATCCGACATGGTGGAGGCATCTAATATGGCGCTACGGACGAGCTCAGGGAAATCGCGCATCAGCGTTTGTGCGATACGCCCACCATAGGACGTACCCCAAAGATTAACTTGTGTATAACCCAGGGCTCTTAAGCCCTCTGAGAGGTCTGCGGCAATCGCTGCACTGTGGTAACCCGAGATTACCGTGCCAGCGTCCATTACCCTCTCAAGACACAATTGCATCCCTTCCAATCGGGCAAGTTGGTCTTCCTGTGCACCTCCAGGAGTAAAGTACGCGGCATTTGCCTGTTCGCGACGCTCTGGACATGCCAGAGACGGAGTGGAGATGCCCGTACCCCGAGGATCGAAATACACCAAATCTCTTGTTTCGTTAACCGACTTCAGTAAATCCAGTGCGTCAAACGCGAAAAAAGTCGAAAGGCTTTCGTCACCCGGTCCGCCAGGCACATACACGAAAGGGTCCTCGTTTACTCCACTTTGCCGGGCGAGGATAACGCCAAACTCTATATTGACAGTATCGCCGCCGGGTTCATCACGATTAAGTGGTGCCGTGAGCGTACCGCAGCGTACATCCTGAGCAGTAAAACCCTGGGGAATCGCGATCTCACATCCATGCTCGGTAAATACGGACTCTACCTCGACCTCCTCCATAGGCTCGGTTTCAACATTAGAGACAGAGTTATTTGATCCAGAACCATCGCAAGCCGCGTTTAGCGATGCGAGGAGGGTAATAAAAACAATCCCGGCCATAGTTCTAGCCACCGGAAAGCGGGCGTGTACGCGATACATTGGATTGTCCCCGAAATTATTCTTAGCGAGGCAAGCTACCACATAACCGCCTACGGGTATAGCGGCGCAAAAATCGTCATATTGCCGACGTCGAAGATTTCGCGCTGACATAGCTTCAGGTGTTAGGAACGACAAATTGACAGTAGCGGGTTGTATTAGGGGTACCCGAGACATCCCCGCCGCAATTTTCACTTAGTCTTAAAAAACAGGCTTGGTAAGACTTTCAGAGGGCTCCTAATTTTTGGGCTACGAGAACATGCCGATTAGAAAGTACCACGTGATTGCGATAAATATCAGCCACTTAGGGTGTGCGAACGGTAACTTTCACCCGCTTAATTTCTAGAAGCCAATATATACCCAATGACACATGCATCATGAATTGATGCGTTAATCAGTACGTGAGGTCACTCGAAGTAGCGAACGGGCTTTTCTTTGCCCGAGCCATGCCTTTCCCGCTGATCGCTTTCAATATACCGATCCGTCGTGGCCATGCTGGCATGCCCCGCATCATCACGAACATGCTCTCGCGGCCGGGTTTGCACATCCTCTGATATCCCCGTGTGTCGAAGCCAATGGACTGTCGATGCCTTCAGCTCCTCCGCATCATCCGTCAATCCGTCCTCACACATTCGCTCATAGCTTCGATCAAAGCAATCCTGGACTAGCAACCGCAAAAGGCGTGTACTCGTTACTGGCCCTTTGCCGCGTATTTTGGGTATCAGCGGTATCGTATCGCTTGCGGCTGGGAGAGGGGAGAGCTCTCGTGATCGCCGGTAGCGTTTGAGTGCGCTTAGCATCGCATCGGAGACCGTCACAGTACGGTTTTTGTTACCCTTGCCTGTAACGTGGAACCACCAGTTCCCATCTCGGTCTTTTCTGAAATCACCCATGACAGGCGCCGACCGTTCATCGGCGACAAGCTCCGAGATCCGAAGGTACATGGCAAATAGTGCCGTCATACAGAACAGGGTGCGTTCATGCACCATAGGATCTTGCGATGCCATGATTTCGGCGGTTTCTAACACGTAGTCCCACTGCAAATCGCTGATCCGCCTGACAGGCGCTTGTTGATGATCAGAGCGCAAAAACTGGCTCTTCTGTCGAATCAGGGACACGGGGTTCGTGGACACCAGCGATTCTTGCGATAGATAATCATAGAACGAGGATAAAACAGCGAATGTGGCACGTAGTGCGGCCTGCGAGGGACTGTAGGCTGATTTGTCGGGCGACATGCCTGATCGAAATTCCGCTTTAGAGACAGACACAACAAAGGGACGCCAATCGGGATTCACTGTACGCTGGCCCTCACGGTTCACAAAGCGAGCGACATTCTTGGTGCCAATCCATGCCAAGGGCGGATTTAACGTGAACTTCACGAACGCGACTATGTCATCACGCCCTAGACGGCGAACGGAGGCCCGTTTAATCAACCAGCTCCAGTGCAGCAGTCGTTCGAGCTCTCTACGGTAAGAATTGAACGTCGCGGTTGAACCGCCGTAGCTCAGTAAAAACTGAATTACCACGCGATAGTCTTCTGCTGTAGCGTTAACGCTTTCGTCATCTAAGGGTCTGCCGACAGACCGCGCCTGTACCTCACGATATGAGCGATCTTCAAGTACAGCTAGGTTATCAATTATCGGCGTAGGAGGGGCCCGCTTGGGATTTTTCATGGAGATACACAGACCAATTGAGTGGTTATAGTGGGTAGGATAACGCGAAACCCTCTATACTACTATTTCCGATAAATAATATTATCGGAAATAGTGAATCACTAAAAAATTGGCTTGTCTACCATGACTCAGCTGTCGATATTGACTACTGCAGAACAAAAAGCCTTTGATGAGCCCCCTGTCCTCACTCGCGAAGAACAAAGGATTTACTTCGCCATCACACCAGATGTTCGACCTACGATTGCCTGTATCACCTCGCCAGTAAACAAAGCGGGTTTTATCTTACAACTTGGCTGTTTTCGGGCAAACGGCCGTTTCTATGTCCCAAAGATGTTCCGTCATCGCGATGTGAATGTCGTAAGCCGATTGTTGAAACTCGAATCACTAAAAGTAGATGAATACAGTGAGACCGTTCGGCTACGGCACCGACAGAAAATCAAAGAACTGCTCGGCTGGCAGGACATAAACCCGCAAACGCGAGGAGAGCTCATCGCTTTCTGCACGCGCTACACGAATGATCAGGAGTATCCAAGGAATATACTCAAGCAGCTGGTGGATCTGTGCTGGAAAAGGCAGTGGGTCATTCCGAGCTACCACGATTTTAGTGCGACTATCGCTGACTGTTTCAATAGTGCAGAGCTGGAAGTGGTCCAGAGCTTGGAAAAAGTGCTGAACAGTCAGCAAGTCGATCATCTGGAATCGCTGTTAGAGCCTGCAGAAGATGGATCATTAAACGGGTCGTTAATGCAGCTGAAGCGTATCGACCAGTCGCTCAAGCCCACTGACATCAAGCGCTCCATGAAGATTCTAGCCACTTTTCAATCACACTATGTTGCGTTAGCGCAAGCGGTGACTGCACTGCAGCTCAGCGACAAGGCCACAGAGTATTACGCGACGTGGCTGGAACGGGCTGATCACCAACAGTTGTCACAATTATCTAGTCGCTTCAAAACCTATCTTCACGTCTTGGCATTTATCAAACATCAGTTCTATCAAAGGCAGGATCACGCCATCGACGTCTTACTAAAATCGGTTTCTAGTGCAATCAACCAAAGCGAAGAAAGCCGCTAGGGATCAGCACCATTCTAGAAAACTGGATCATGAGATAGCCTTTCAGGAGCTCCGTAAGGCTCAGCTTACCGCAACCGAGTTTGCCAATGGCGTCGTGCAAATCTCTCAGTCCACGTCCTCAACGATTCATGAGCGTTACTACAAGATCGAAGCACTGGTGGATGACTATCTTGCGCAGATCGATGATAAGAGGATGGATAGGCTCAATGAATTGGCTCGCGGGATAGAACAAGACTCGAAAAACAGCTTCTACTACGACACGTTGAGTGCTCTGTCTGTAAGGTTGCAGCGTCGTGTTGCAGACGTCGTCTGTACGGTGATCTTCGATGCCGACACATCAGATAGAAATCTAATCCGAGCGATCGATCATTTTAGAGACTCGTCAGGGCGGATCGGCGTCAAACCACCCAGCGCATTTTTGACACCTGAGGAACACTGCGCAGTCTATCGGGGCGAAGGCATAAATACTTCCCTTTATAAAGCCCTGCTCTTCATCCACATGGCTAAGGCGATTAAATCCGGGCGCTTGAATGTCAGTCACTCATACCGCTACCGATCGATTGAGGACTACTTGATAGCCCCATCAGAGTGGGAAGCGAGTAAAGCGTCAATTTTAGAGGCTACTGACCTCACGGACTTTGCGGATATCGATAACACATTGACGGCACTGAAAAAACGACTGGACCAGTCTTACCGCAAAACCAACGAGTCATTTCTATCTGGCGCTAACAGCCACATGAGCGTCAGCGATACGGGCAAATGTAGGGTCCGGACACCGAAGACCGGGTTCGATACCCACTCCTACATCTCATCGACCCTATCCCGCCAAGGTATCGTCCCGATTTTGCAGCTGCTACAACGAGTTGATCGAGCATGTCAGTTTACGAAAGCGTTTAAGCATTTCAGTACAAAGCGTAGCAAGATGAAGCCCTCTCGAGAGACTCTAATGGCCGGTGTCATCGCGCAGGGTTGCAATATCGGTGTGAACAAGCTGGCTAAGATTTCAACAGGTGTCAATCTAGATACGCTGCGCAACGGTGTTAACTGGTACTTCGATGCTGACAACCTCAGGGCAGCGAATCGTGCGATCACGTCAACGATCGCTGATTTAGCACTCGCGAATAACTACCTCACCGAGCCCCCTGCCCTGCACACCAGCAGTGACGGCCGTAAAGTGTCCGTGGCCGTCGACGCTCTTCAGGCTAATTACTCCTTCAAGTATTTCGGAAAGGACAAAGGCGTGACGGACTATACCTTTATCGATGAACGCCAAGCACTGTTTTACAACACGGTGTTTAGTGCATCTGATCGAGAAGCCGCGTATGTGATCGATGGCCTCCTCGATAACCAGGTGCCCGAGGGCCACATACACTCTACCGATACGCATGGCTTTACAGAGCAGATATTCGGCGTGACTCACTTGATGGGCGTCTCCTTTGCGCCGAGGCTTGCAAACCTCGATAGCCACCGACTCTACGCGTTCTCCAGCAGGAGGACGTGTCAAAAGAAAGGCTACGCGCTGCTACCCAGCCGAACAATCAATCAAAAGATCATATTGGAACAGTGGGACAACGTGCTGCGTTTTCTGGCGACCATCAAGACGCGAAGACCGACGGCATCGCAGCTATTTAAGCGCCTAAGCTCGTATGCACTCGATCATCCGCTTTACCGCGCGTTGAAGGAGTTTGGCCGGATTATTAAGACTCAATTCATACTGACATATTACGACGATGTCGCGCTCAGACAACGTATTGAACGCCAGCTTAATCGCGTAGAGCTCGCCAATAAATTCTCAGCAGCAGTATTCTTTGATAACGACCGAGCATTTCAGGATGGTTCCCTACAACAGCAGGAAGTAGCAGCGAGCTGTAAGCTATTGATACAGAATGCTATTGTGTTGTGGAACTACCTTACGCTATCCGAATTTGTCATTGAGTCCCCTGACTCAGAGGAGCAGCAAAGGATGATCGATGCCATTAGGGGCGGCAGTGTTATTACCTGGTCCCATGTGAACTTGCGGGGAGAATACATATTCACCCCGCCCTCTGCTAATGATGATGTGTTCGATATTCGGCGAATAAAGGCGTTTAATATCAGCTAGATAGAGGCAAAAGTGTGTGGTTTACACCCCTATATTGCCTAGGACCCTATATATGCGGTTTGTTGTTCCCGAGCGGAAAAGTCACCTCATCCTCATCAATTAAGTCTCGCTCTAGCAAACGACACAAGGCCGCCTCCTCCCTACGGCGGGGACGAGTCATAAACAGTTTCACCCACCAACTAGGCGATTTATTGTAATGAACACCTCATTTGTTGCGGTTGGTGTATTTGCGGCGAATACGCCCGTTGTGGTCTCGATCTTTCGTTTTGTTCTTGATGGACATCGCCATCTCCTAGGTGTGAATACCTAGAAGATGTCCTGCCCCCAGTAGAAGTTGCCCATGATCGGCTCCTAAATCCTACCGACCCGAATTTTGGGCAGCCGATCAGGTTACGCATCTGGATTGGCCATTTCAAGCTTGTTTGTACTTCTGACAGGGAATGATCCACGCCACAACATAGTGATGAAACAGCCGATAACAATCTGCCTCAGAGTGAGCGCCCTCAAGCGCTTTCTCCAGCAGGGTACGAGCTGCTCTTCGGAATCGCAGTCTTCTCAGATTGAGATCAGGTGCTGCTTCATAAGCTGAATACCTCTATACGGGTGTACTTCTCTCTCTTGCAAACGCCAGCGACCAAAGCCCGCTAAGTGAGTTAGGTCGGCTATTTCAGAGACAGTTCGCATTTAACATAAGAAAGTTT
>JBCDFM010000188.1:0-8368 GCA_039178015.1 Pseudomonadota bacterium | reverse complement strand
TATGAGATCCCCGACGATAACAAGTTCTCAAGGGGCTCATAGAGCTCCTCCAGGTACTCGATATCATTTTGCTCAAGTTTGACGGTGGCCGCGTTAACCAGATCCTTCAGCTGTTCAGGCCGGGATACGCCAACTACAGGCGCAGTGACCGCGGGCTTACTGAGCAACCAGGCGATGGCGATCTGTGCCGAGGTGACCCCGTAGTTGGCCGCAGTCTCAGCAACGCGATTTGCGATGTCGAAACTATGGGCACCGTGATAGAGGCTTTTACTGCGCTCGGCATCGGATCCCTGGGAGCGATTGGTGGTGCCGCTTTCAAAACCACCTTTGTAAGCCCCCGTTAAAATGCCCCTGGCCAGTGGCGACCATGGCGTAACGCCTACGCCAGCGTGAGCGCAATAGGGAATCATCTCACGCTCTTCTTCACGGTAGATCAGGTTGTAATGATTCTGCATGGAGATGAACTGCGACCAGCCGTTGAGCCTGGCGCTGTGCTGCAGTTCTGCGAATTGCCAAGCCCACATCGAGGAGGCACCTAGGTAGAGGACTTTGCCCGCTTTAACGACGTCGTGTAGAGCTTCAAGGGTTTCCTCAATCGGTACCGCAGCATGCCAGGGCAGCCCATGTGGGTGTCGATGAATGACGAGTTTGTCCACGTACTCCAACCCGAGTCGTTGTAAACTGTGATCCACTCCTTCAAGAATGTGCTTGCGAGACAGGCCTGTAAGATTTCTATTCTTGCCCATCGGTAGGCCGATTTTGGTTGCAAGCACATACTCTTCCCGGGGCAGAAGCTCTCGCAGCAGCTTGCCAACCACTTCCTCACTGGCACCATGTCCGTAATAGTCAGCACAGTCGAAGTAGAAGACGCCGCTGTCGATCGCAGTGCGAATGATGTCGCGAGTTTGCTCCAGATTAAGAGTCCAGTCTCCGTGTTGACCCTGGCCCGGTACTCCGAAATTCATGGTGCCCAAACAAAGGCGTGATACGAATAGGCCGCTGCGACCCACTTGAGTCGATTCGAGCATGGTTCGAATGCCTCCTGTTGTGTCTCATTGATGCATTAGAGGAGGATAGCACTTTGCCCTGATAGTCTGGCCCGTCTATGCTGCTTCGCGTTAATTCCTGGCAATCGACAAAGATGGCCGCTGCAAATAGCTTCATGGGCGAGTCCACGGCCGGACTGATGCTTTGCCCAGGGCCGCCTACGCAGGTTGGGCGGGTGCCGATGCTCTATGCTCTATCGCCAGTGCGCCGAAGATCAGGGTTACCAGCATGACAACGGCCGTCGCCAGGAATACCCAGGTAAAGCTACCGGATCCCACCAACAGCGTGCTGGATATCGAGACGCCAATGGTTCCTCCTACCAGGCGTGAGGTGGCAGCAATACCGCTAGCCTCGCCCTGTTTCTCTACGGGTACGGAGTTGGATACCAGCCGTAACACCGGTACATAACAGAAGGGCATGCCAAGACCCCAGCCAATCAGGCCCGGTAGCAGCCATGCATAACTGTTTAAATGTGCCGTGGCGGCGATCCAGAACATGGATGCGGTGGCAATCACCAGGCCCACCAAAACGGGCTTGCGGGCGCCGTGCTTATCGGCAATTTTTCCACAGGGGCCGGTCAGAAATGGAAATCCCGCAACTGCTATCAATATGGCAAGCCCCGCCATGAGCGGACCCATTTTCAGTACGTCCTGCATATATAGCGCGCCAAACACGACGATAGTGAGTTTGGTGTACTGCCCGGTAAACAGCACGAGGGTTGAGGCGCTGAAAGAAACTGAACCGAACAGATCAACTTCTATCATGGGCGGTTCCGTTTTGTTTTCGACAATGACAAACAGCACCAAGGCGACGATACCACCCAACAACAAGCCAATGATCACTGCCTGCGTCCAACCCCAGCTTGGACCTTGCATTAAGGCAAATACCACCATGCCCAAGCCGGCGGTCAAACTCACAAGGCCGCCATAGTCGAGCCTCGGTTTTTTGGATGCAAGCGGCAGGTCTTCCCAGGCTGCGAGCACAACGAGCAGAATGACGATCACCAGCGGAACATTAATCCAGAATATCCATGGCCAGGAGATGAACTCGACCAGCACGCCGCCTACAACCGGACCCACGCACAAGAAGGTGGTGGTAATGGCCCCGAAGATGCCGATCGCCATTCCGCGCTGGTCCTCTGGGAAAACAATGCTGATCATGGCGATGGTAGCTGGAAACAAGATTGCGGCCCCAAGGCCCTGCAGGCCACGCGCGGCAATCAAGACAGGACCACTTTCTGCCAACCCGCATACCAAAGACGCGCCGCCAAATACCGCGCCGCCAATCAAGACCACGTTGCGAAAGCCAATCCGATCACCCATCTTGCCGCTGACGGCGGCAAATGCGGTGAAGACTAGAAAGTAAGCGCTGATTACCCAGTGCGCCTGGGTCTGGGTCATGCCAAGATCACTTCGCATGGACGGTAGTGCCACACCAACTACGGTCTCATCGAGCAGGAACAGGCCGCCAATCGTGCCCATCGCTATAAGAATCCACCACTTTTTGTTTTCTTCCTTGAACATACACTAGTTCGGAGTTGGGCCGGGCGACCCTCTCATTATAAGCCAAGCGGGCTGCTGATGATGACATCGCGCATACACTCACAAATCAAAACGCGATAGCGCGAAGCGGCGCTGGGGCGGTTTCGCCACAGCAGCATCCCGACCAGCGCGGCGCCTGAGCTCTGCTTGTCTCGCTGGCAGCTGTTATCGGTTTGCCACAGATTTGCGCTTGCGCCCCGATGCTGTCTCTGTGCAGAATCAAACAAAGGTCGCAAAGTCACCTGGGGGTAGCACAATGAAACGGCAGTTAGAGCGGTCATATGGTGCGGTGTCTCGCATAAATCACTGGGTAATCGCGCTGGCCATGATCGGTATGCTTTGCTACGGCCTGTTCATAGTGGAGTTTTTGCCGCAGGGGCCGGAAAAGTATGCGCAAATACAGACCCATAAAGCACTGGGCGTGCTGGTATTAGTCTATGGCCTCTGGCGCGTCATGTGGCGTTTGCTCCGCGGATTTCCCGACCCTGTCTCTTCGATGCCGCGCTGGCAACTGCGTGTTTCAGAGGTGACCCACTGGGCGCTTATCGTAGGAATATTGTTGATGCCTTTAAGTGGGATGACCACATCCTTGTTTGGTGGCCACGACATCAGTATCTTCGGAATCATTGTCATTCCAGGTTTGCCAGTCAATGAGACGGTCTCCAAGTTAGCGTTAGACGTACATGACATCGTCAGCAAAGTGCTCATTGCGGTCATCGCGCTACACATTGCCGGTGCTTTGAAGCACCACCTCATCGATAAAGACGCAACGCTGATACGTATGCTATCGGGCCGGCTGGAACGCTAGTTCACCCGTGGCTTGAGGCTCTGTCGTTGGACTGAGATTGTCTTGGCCGGCAGGCGGTCAGAATGGCGAATTAAACGCAACTAGGCTATCGGTTAAGCAGGTCAAGTGCCTGCTGCATTCTATCGATCGGCGAGTCCATCTCCAGAATGTGCTGCATGATATCGCCATTCATATGCAGCAGGCCAAACAGTTCGAATGCGAAATCTGTAGGGGATTTATCCTGCCAGGCAGATGAACTCAGCAGTTCTTGCGCTGCGGGTTCATCATGGGTGATGGCCAGCAGGCGCTGGAGCACCTTTTCTTTGACCTGCTCGGCCTGTGCGGACTCTTGTGGGTTGAGTTGTCGGTCTTCGAAGTGCTCGCCTTCGTATACCAGAAATGGCAGCGATTGCCGCTCACTGGTGAGGCGGTATCGCTGCTCTACATGAACGTTGACCAGCATGCGTCCATCCTCCAGTTCCTGCGTCAGCTCGCAGCGTCCGGCGGAGGCAATGGATACAGGTTTGTAGGTGGCCTGATTGGAATTCAGTGCCTCATCCCGGGTCTGGCCCTCTGGTCCGGGGCGAAGCAGCTTGGTGACGTGACAGACCGCCAGGGGTGTCTCGGTTTCCAGGCAGTATCGAACCAGCTGACGATACCGTGGCTCGAAGACATGGAGCGGAAAAAGCGTGCCGGGAAAGGCTACGCAATTGGGTATTGGAAATATCGCTATGGCAGTCATCACATCATCCTATATCTGATATTTACGACCGTTCACGCCGGACGGATGTTCTCGGCCTCGTGATGAAATGGCTTATCTGGTGGGACTCAGTCTACCGCTGGTTAGTTTCGATCACAGTGCATCGCCGGATGTGCCTTGAGCACTGTAATGCATACAACATATGTCTAATCAAACTGGCGTAGTCGCCGACTGAATCCTGAGGGACTGGTATACCTGAGTCTGCCTAACCTTTAACGGGGGCTGGCTAAGCGCTCTTTTCAAGGTCCTTGAGTAAACGACCCCAGAGCTCGCCCGTTTAGTGTGGCGAAAGCTCTGGGGGTGTTTGAGCAGGTGAGTTAGCGAGACATCAAGCGTGATACTTTGCGTAGCTCACATCGAAGCGATCGGCATTCATCACCTTGACCCAGGCCGCGACAAAATCTGCAACCAATTTGTCTTGGCCGCCATGCTCCGCGTAGACTTCGGCCTGGGCGCGCAGCTGTGAATTTGATCCGAAGATCAGGTCTGCCCGGCTGGCGCGATACTTCTCTTCACCTGTTGCCCGGTTGCGGCCGATGTACTCCTCCTCGTTACTGTCTGTTGAGACCTCCCATTTCGTGCTCATGTCGAGCAGATTGACAAAAAAGTCATTGCTGAGCACGCCGGGTCGATCAGTTAGAACGCCGAGTCCCGAGTTACCACTGACAGCCCCGAGCGCTCGCAGACCACCTACCAGAACCGTCATTTCTGGAATAGAAAGTCCCATTAGATTGGCCCTATCTATCAGCATGTCCTCGGTCTTGACGTTGGCTTTGGCCTTTAAATAGTTGCGAAAGCCATCTGCGAAAGGCTCCAGCGGTTGGAAGCTGTCTGCGTCCGTCTGCTCCTCGGTGGCATCGCCCCGGCCACCGGTAAAGGGTACGCTGACAGCCACTCCGGCGTCCTTCGCCGCTCTTTCCACAGCCGCAGTGCCCGCGAGCACAATGGCATCCGCCAGTGACATCTCGCCACGCAAACTGTCGATGGTTGTCAACACCGCGTTCAGCTCCTCAGGGTCATTTGCTGCCCACTGATTTTGAGGTCCCAGTCTTACGCGTGCACCGTTGGCGCCGCCGCGATGATCTGATCCACGATAGGTCGAAGCCGATGCCCAGGCCACCTTAACCAGTGCTGACACGCTGTGTTCGGATGCCAGTATTGCTTCCTTGAACTCTGCCATCTGTGCATCAGAAGGCTCTGCACCGGCCGGTACGGGATCTTGCCAGATCAGATCTTCAGCTGGTACTTCTGGTCCAAGGTAGCGTATCTTTGGCCCCATATCGCGATGACAGAGCTTGAACCAGGCACGGGCGAAAGCGTCATCAAGAGCAGTCGGATCGGCGTGGAAGCGCTCGGAGATTTTGCGGTAATCCGGGTCCAGCTTTAGTGCCATGTCGGCAGTTGTCATGATCGTAGGCACTTTCTTTGATGGATCGCGCGCATCGGGTGCCATGTCCGCGTCCTCAGGATCAACCGGCGTCCACATTTTAGCGCCTGCGGGGCTCTCGGTGAGTTCGTAGTCATACTTAAACAGCAGTCGGAAATAGTCGTGACTCCAGCTTGTGGGGTTGTTAGACCAGGAACCCTCGATACCCGAAGTGGTGATATTGCCTGCGTCTATCTCCGCCTGGTCTGTCAACCAGCCCAGACCCTGTCTATCCAGGGATTCACTTTCCGGTGCGTCGCCAAAGCTGTCGGCCGGCGCACCGCCGTGTGCCTTGCCGAAGGCATGGCCACCTGCAGTCAGGGCTACCGTTTCCTCATCGTTCATCGCCATACGAGCGAACGTCTCGCGCATGTCTCGCGCCGATTGCAGGGGGTCCGGATTACCTCCAGGACCTTCCGGATTGACGTAGATCAGCCCCATCTGGATAGCGGCAAGCGGGTTTTCCAAGTCCATTTCCTTGTCGGGCTGAATGCGGGTTTCAGCACCCTGATCTACCCACAGATCCTCGGTACCCCAGTACACGGTCTCTGGCTCGTATACGTCCTGCCTACCGCCACCGAAGCCGAAAACCGGCCCGCCCATAGACTCGATGGCGACGTTGCCCGTCAAAATAAAAAGATCCGCCCAGCTGATGTGCTTGCCGTACTTCTGTTTGATAGGCCACAGCAGACGTCGCGCCTTGTCCAGGTTGCCATTGTCTGGCCAGGAATTCAGCGGGGCGAAGCGTTGTTGACCGGTGCCGGCGCCACCTCGACCGTCGCCGGTGCGATAGGTGCCTGCAGCGTGCCAGGCCATGCGAATAAAAAACGGACCATAGTGACCGTAGTCCGCAGGCCACCAGGGCTGGCTGTCGGTCATCAATGCCGTCAGATCCGCTTTCAAAGCGGTGTAGTCCAGCTCGTTGAAGGCGGCAGCGTAGTCAAATTTGGCATCCATGGGACTGGCCCTGCGACCCTCTTGAGTCAGCACATCCAGATTGACCGTTGTAGGCCACCAATCGCGATTTGTTCTACCGAAAACCGAGCGAGCCCGGTCATTGCCGTGGAACGGGCACCCACCTGCTGCGCCTGAGTTGTCATCGATCTGTGCATCTGAGCCCATAGTGTCCTCCTCTGGGTAACTTTCCTTAACCATGCTTACAGTATGGAATACGTCTTCAAATTGGTCTAATTGATTAAATTGGTTTGATTGATAGGTTTAATCGAATAATTGTGCTGGGTCTTGGGTTCAGGTTGAGTCATTGTTAGGAGCTAACTCGGCTTGCGAGCCGCAATTGCGCTAGCAAGGATGAGTTAGGACTTGTGAAGCAGGAAAAGTTCAGAAAACGTTTAAAAGCCCATGAGATCGTCGGACATCTCATGCAAACCTCTGAAGAAACAGAGTGACTCAGTAAACTCACGCAAACCACTAAGGCAAAAGATGACTTCACGCAGGGGCAACTGCAGAGAACAAAGCGGAAGACTCAGTCTCCACAGATTAATAAAAGAGAAACGTCTCTCGCGCCCTGAGCGCGACTGACGAGACGAGCAGCCGCCACTACGGAAAAGGCACACGCAATTAGACGCAACCGGACCCTGAAATGGCTAGCTGTACAGTACAAGCACAGACAGGCGTGGAGCGGGTGGTTTATCGCGGGAAAAGGTGAACAACAAAACTGGCCTCTTGGCAGCAGCACGCGCGACACCTCCACCCGTCTCTAGGGGTATGGGGATTGGTACACGGGCTGGTAAGGCGCTTTGCGCCAGTTAGTAACCGACAGAAGCACCCTCAAACCGGCTTTCCGTCGCGCCGATATAGTAGCCCCCTGCTTGATTCCACATAACGCCCTGATAACCCCCGTAAAACCGTTCGGAGCCCACGTCATGACGCATCCGGATCAGATCGCGCATCACCACCGGGCTGAAGCCGCTCTCAAGGTAGAGCGTGCCGGTGCCTGTCGCGGAGACGCCTTCGGGTGTGCTGCTGCCATCGTGAATGATGCGCGGTGCGTCACCCGCTTCCTGTGGGTCCATGCCAAAGTCGACGATATTCATCAGTACCTGAACATGACCCTGGGGCTGCATGTAGCCCCCCATCACGCCGTAGCTGAAATAGGGCTTACCGTCTTTCGTTACGAAGGCGGGAATGATGGTGTGGAACGGACGTTTGCCAGGCTCCAACCGATTGTTGTGATCGGACTGTAAGGAAAAGGCCGCACCGCGATTTTGGAGCATAAAGCCGGTGTCTTTCGGTACCACGCCGCTGCCCATGCCCCAAAAGTTGCTTTGGATGAGGGACACCATGTTGCCATCTTTGTCCGCTGTGGCCAGATAGATAGTATCGCCGTGACCGGGAGCATCGCCGGCTTCGAATTGGCCAGCGCGCTCAGGGTCGATCAGCTTCGCGCGTTCACGCGCATAGTCTTTGCTAATAAGCGTCTCTACCGGCACATCGGCAAACTCCGGATCGGCGTAGTACTTGGCACGGTCTTCAAACGCCAGCTTTTTCGCCTCAGTAAACAAGTGGATATGTTCTGTGCTGCCAAAGGGTATGGCGCTGAAGTCGTAGGTTTCGAGAATATTGAGCATTTGCAGCGCAGCGATGCCCTGGCCGTTCGGTGGGATTTCCCACAGCTCATAGCCACGATAGTCGGTGCTCACAGGCTCTACCCAGTCACCGTGATGTGCTTTAAAGTCCTGCAGCGTCAAATGTCCGCCCTGGTCCTGCACGGCGGTGACGATAGCTTCTGCGAGAGGGCCATCATAAAATGCGGATCGACCCTCTTTGGCAATTAGCTCGTAGCTATT
>JBCDFM010000187.1:0-8404 GCA_039178015.1 Pseudomonadota bacterium | reverse complement strand
GCTGGGGCATTTTTTTGCTTCTGTAGAAGAATTCGGTATTCAACCGGACATGATCGTCTGCGCGAAAGGCATTACCTCGGGTTATATACCGCTGGGAGCCACGCTATTTTCAGATGAGATTTTCGAAGTTATTTCAAAGCCAGGGGACGACCCTTGTTTTGAACATGGTTTCACTTATTCCGGCCATCCGGTTGCCTGCGCGGTGGCGCTAGAGAATATCGCGATTATGGAGCGCGAGAATATCTGTGAGCACGTACAGATTGAAGGGGAGTATTTTGAGCAGCAGATGAGGTCGCTGGCAGAGCTACCCTATGTGGGCGAGGTACGCGGGCGGCGCTTTATGATCGGTATAGAATATGTGGCCGATAAAGAAACCCGAACGCTACTGCCGGAGGAGCTCGACGTATCTCACCTGATCGCTGATGCCTGCCAACAGCGAGGTTTGCTAGTGCGGCCAATGGGACATCTGGATGTGCTATCTCCCCCGTTGATCATGCAGCGCAGTGAGATTGACCAGATGGTGTCGATACTACGAGAGAGTATTCTTGTTGTCGGCGCTGAAATCGACAGGAAAACTTAGGGCCATGACCTCTAGCAGCGCCAGTCTGTTCGGCTCCTTGACCGTCAAGCGTGCGTTGCTCCCCCTGCTGACACACCCGCGCTCTGCACAGCTCATTAAGTGGTTTGTTTATATCTGTCTGCTCCTGAATTCTGGCCAGTACATCATAGATGACTACAATGCCTGGCAGGCTACCCGCGGTGAAGGGGCCGCCTTAAGCCCACTGGATGTGCTGTCCAACTTTGCAACAACCGTTGACACAGTGGCCTGGGTCGCGCTCATCGTGCTGCTCGAATTTGAAACGTACATCATCAGCGACGAAGCCTACACGCCTGCCGTAAAGTGGTTCATGATGGTGATGCGCGTTGTCTGTTACAGCCTCATTGGTGCCGCTGCCTGGGGTTATCTGGACGATACCCTCGATTACTACAATGTGGCGCCGCTGGAAGACGTCGCCTCGCTATGCCAGCTGGCGGGTCAGGAGCTGTTTCTTCAACTAAACGTTATCGATTATGTTGAAATCACAGCGGCGAACTGTGCGTCACTTCCCTTCGACGGTAGCCTTTTCAGAATTGATATAGACGCTTCGGTGGTTGATGCCACAACGCTGGAGGCCTCGCGTGGTACTGCATGGATGGATGTATCCAACGCCTTTGTATGGATTTTGGTTGTCATATTGATTGAAGTCGAAGTACAGCTTCAAAACAATGATCGCTTTGGGAGCCGTCTTCTTATCTGGACTCGCTTCGTGAAAACGCTGGGCTATCTGCTGCTAATCGGCAACGGCATTGTATGGGGGCTGCAGGGCTACTATATGTATGCCTGGGATGCATTCCTTTGGATTTTCGGGTTTTGGGCGATTGAATTGAATTTGGCGGAGTGGGAGATAGAGCGAGTCGAGGAGTTGAAAGAAGAGGCCGGATCGCAGTGATGCTCGTGCTGCTGCAGGGTGGTACTGCTGGCAGAGCACCGAGGTCGAGCTGTTCCTTCCCCATCGCTGCAACGGGAGGCACATCTGCGTGTTGATAATGCAATGCGCTGTTTCTGCTCGACTGCGCTTATTCTGTGCTCACAGCATTGCGAGGCGATGTTCTTCTGAAATGCGCGCGTGTTCGGTGCGGATTTCTTCTGCAACAGTATTTACGAAGCGCACCATACCGGCCAAAATGGCGGCGTTGTAGTGTTCATCGCTGGCCTCGAGTTGAATTACCGCGGCATTCATATCACTGGCAGCTAGCGAGGTTGCGTGCATCCAGGTCCGCATTTTTGTCAGATTCACTCTGGCAACCGTGCGTTGTTCTTCGGTTGCCTGCTCTCGCATTGCCGCTGAATGCTCCTTTCGAATCGAGCTGATTTCAGCATCGTATTCCCTGATAACGCTCAAAGACTGACGAACAATGTTGTTCAGGCTGACCACCGTATCACGTTCGAATGCGGCCTTGATATCGTCGGTCTCCAAGGCAATGGTCTCTGGTGTTTGAACCGCGCTGATGCTGCCACCGCCGGTCGCGTTAGAGTGTGGAATCTGTACCCAAATCAACTCGTGGTCTACGGGCCTGAGCAGCATATGTGCTGCGATGAAGCTCGAGGCGATGGTGACAAACAGCAAACCTGTGACGTGACGTGGATTATTCATTGATTAAACCTTTTTCTCTACCGCCTCTGGCCGGGCGGATTCTATTGGAAAATTCAGCATCCTGAAGAGGCTCTACCCAGAATGGCATCTACTTTTTGGATCTATTTTTTTCACCCTTGCCTTTGTTTGACTTAGTCCTGGATACTTCGCTAAAGGCCTGCACGCTCTGCAGAAGATTCTGTGCGATTTGCACTCCCATAACCTGGCCGGCGGTATTATCAAAGTTCCAATGCACTCCGTTGTAGATGCGACTGATACCGTTTTCCTCCTGGGCCGCCGTGTAGGATGCAAACCGTACCGGTACCAGCGGTCTGGGAACATCCGGAGTGAATGGATCAAAACCCTCACCGTCATACTCCTCCGACACAAATGTGAATGCCTTGTCGCCAAACGTGCTGCGGATGATCTCGAAGGTTGATGCACCAAAGGTAGCGTGACCCGATGGGTAGGCCGGAAACGGTGGCGTCGGTCGAATCGCGATCGAGGTGTTAATAACAGAGACTCCTACCGGTAACCATTGCGCATCCTGCACTGTGGCAGGATTGCCATCGTCGATACGAATGCCGCTAACCGGCCGCCAGTAGTTATAGTAGTACTTACTGTCCCAAGCCGCGATGCCGGCGTCGGCCAATCCCACGTTCACCCGTGCCAAGAAACGCGCCAACTCCAGTGCATTCTTGATGCCGTTGTCCAGGGCCGCCTGTAGGGCGATGAGATTGTACAGGCGCGGCGGGATGCCGAGCAGGGGTACGCCGTCGTAGCCCCAATAGTTGCCGATAAAACGTGACTGTGCGGTAGATGTGGATGGGATAAGGGTGTTGGTGGGTGATCCGCCCAGTGCTGCTACCTCCTGGTAGGCTTCAGCATATTCTGGTGACGCTAGCGTCGGCGGGACCGGACTTCTAAATACATGCCCTGAACTGAGTGAAAAGGGTGTTACGCTGCCCCAATAGGCGCCGAGTGCGACCGCGCCTTCGCCCGCTGGATCAACGGGGTCGGGTAGCCATTGACCAGGCTGTGAAGTACCTGAATTGACTAGCTTAAAGTCGTAGGTACCATTGCCATCAGCGACAGCGCCACCCTCGCCGTAAGCAGGCTCCAGATGGTTGGCGTTATCGTTAGCGCGCGCAGCCAGCATTGCTGCCGCCGCCGCCTGACCTACTGCTTTCCCTTTGGCGATGGCCAGGGAGTCGCCCTTCATCTGCTGTAGATCGGACTGCAGGAGTGTCAGCAGTCGCTCCGCTTGGTTTGGGTAGAGCTGGAGTAAGGTCTCGTAGGCGGCGTAGGTAATAGCCGCATCTCTGGAGGCGTCACTGGTATCTACATCGCCGAGACTGTTATACGGATGGTAGCGGCCACTGAAGGCGTTCAGCGCATCAAAGACAGCAGTTTGAACGATGGCATAAGCGCGACTCGATCGCGTAGGTCCCCCTTGATCAAAATCGACGTCGCCGGTGTTGGGGTCAGGTGTATGGTCGATTGCAGATGTATCGAGCATCGCGTTGAACCAGAACACAACTCTATCGTTTGGCTTATTGAGCTCTTGCCTTCGCCGGGATGAATGAGCCAGACGCCGGTGTACATCTCTGGAGAATGCCGATTGACTGGTTTCTCCCAAATAGGCATGGGTCTGTGCTTTGGGTTGTTTTCCTCTTGCTTGTTGCGCTTGTCCAGCGTCAGAGGCTAATAACAGCCCTGCTACCAGAAAACAGGCTGATGTTGTCAGTAGGAATTTTCGCATTGGCACGGTCCTCTTCTTTCTTTCTCATAGCGATCGCTGCAAACCGAACATCCCTGTACACGCCCTGAGCAAAGCAAGAACAGGGCCAAAAAGAAAAACGGGTTTTCTTTCAGACGGTTATATTTATAGGCGGCGTGCGATCGCTGAGAATAAGCCGAGTGGTCGTCGATATTGTTGCTAAAGGCAGACAGGTTCGCGGGATTACAATCGTTTTACCAATAAAATCAGGCCTTTAGCGAGAAGCCGAATAGCGACAGTCGACATAAAATAAGCGTGGAGCGAGCGACATGGGCACGTTCAGAACCCCCCGCGCACCGTAACCGACAATCACGCTGACAGATAACGCATTAGGCGCTGTGTCATAAAACAATCAGATACGGTACTGGAAATTAACGGTAGCGAAATCGTGTTTTGAGGTGTTTTATAGACTGGCGGACACACTGCTGCGGGACTGTAATGAGGATGAGAACAGGAGGTGAACCGATGAGGATTGCTTTAATCGTGCTGGTGAGCTGGTCGCTGCTGGTCGCGCACACCGTGTATTCGGACGAGGAAGCGCAGGGTGTTGTCTACGAAGATATTGACGCCGACGGAATCAGAGATCCTGACGAGGCGGGCATTGCGGGGGTTCGCCTGTCTAACGGACGGAATATAACGGTAACCGACGCGCAGGGCGCTTATCAAATATCGCTTCGTGATGGTGATATTCTGTTCCTGACGAAGCCCGCTGGCTATATGACCCCTGTTTCGAAGGATATGCTGCCGCGGTTTTACTATATCCATCAGCCCAACGGGTCGCCGTCTGGGCTTCGCTATCCGGGTATTGCGCCCACCGGGCCCCTGCCGTTATCGATCGACTTTGGACTGCGCCGCCGCACTGAATCTGAGCGCTTCCAGGCGATATTATTGGCCGACACGCAACCTGCGACAGCGGTGGAAGTCGATTGGCTCCGTGACGATGCGGTTGCCGAACTGATCGGCACACCGGCCCTGTTCGGCATGACAATGGGCGATATTATGTATGACGACTTGTCGCTGTTTCCACGGTTCAACGCCGTCATCGGAGCTATCGGCATTCCCTGGTACAACGTACCCGGCAATCATGATCTCAACATGCTGGCGGAGGATGATAAGACGTCACTGGAGACGTTTAAACGCTATTTCGGGCCACCCTACTATTCCTTTGAAGTGGCAAATGCTGTTTTCTATGTGCTCGATAATATCGAATACCAGGGTCGCAGCGATGATCCAGATAGCTATCGAGGTGAGGGCCGTTATGAAGCGGTCTTCGGCAAACAGCAGCTGAAGTGGCTAGAGCGCGATCTCGAGTTCGTGCCCGAGAACAAACTGGTTTTCCTTGCGATGCATGCGCCCCTAGAAACTTACCTGGGAGATGCGCCCACCATTACCACCCGGGATAGGCGTGCATTGTTTGATCTTTTGAGTGGCAGAGAACATCTTTATGCCGTGGCCGGACACACGCATACCACTGAGCATCATTATTTTGGAGATGAAGACGGTTTTGCAGGGCCTGGTGAACTTCACCATCACATACTCACCACTGTATCGGGGAGTTGGTGGGGTGGGCCACTGGATGCGAGAGGCATCGCCTCCGCCATGCAGCGTGACGGCACGCCCAATGGCCACCACATTCTGGAGGTGGACGGTAATCAGGTGACCGTGCGCTATCAAGCGGCTAGTGAGTCTTCCGATAAGCAGCTCCGCATTATGATAGACGCCGACTACCATCACCTTGAACGACCCGTTATGAATCAGTTCCGTCCGGGTGATCAGCTCGACGGCCGTATATCGGTGGATCAAGTGCCATCGACCCGCGTTTTGGTCAACCTGTTTGATGGAGGCCCCAAGTCGACGATACGAATGCAGATTGGCAAAGGGCAGTGGATTCCTATGGTCCAGACTAGCCGGCCAGACCCGCTCGCCAATGAACTGTTTGAACGCTATGTTGAACTGTTCAAGCCTTTTGTCAGCGCACTGCCATCGTCACATATCTGGAGCGCCAGCTTGCCCCAGGATCTCGTTCCCGGGACGTACACCTTGTCCGTATCCGCAACGGATGAATTTGGGCGCAGCCATCACGGTCACAGGATACTAGAGATAATGGGGTCCAGCGCACCACAATCAGCAGATACCCTTTGGCCTGATGCAGTAACGCCATGATTCGCTGTGGCTTTGGGGCTGGGGTGAATTGATAGACCTGATGCTGACGGCGGACCCGCTGGGGGTCCGAAGTCAGCATCAACTGGGACTTTTTCTAGTCAGTAATGCTGTCGAGAACAGCCTGCTTTTCCGCTTTGTATTCGGCGGGCGTGATGTAGCCGCCAGCAGCCAGCTTGTTTAATTGCTGTATCTTTTGCTCGGGAGTCATGCCGGAAGTGACTCGGGCTGGTGCCACGGTGACCGGAACAGCCTCGGTATAATACTGGGTTTGAGGTTTCGGTTTTTTGGAATCACTGTAAAGTGATCCGGCCATAATGCCACCCAAACCCCAGGCGGCGTCTCTCGCGTCTATACTGTGTGCCGATACTAAAGGCGTTTGCACGGCCGCGCTAATTGCCAGTGCGATGCCGGCGGCTGATAGAGTTTTAATCATTGATGACATGTCCTCCGTATACTTGAATTACTTGCACCGCGTCCAGCTGTTCATACCCATATCGTCGCCAAAGCTGACAACACCCTTGAAACTATCCTTTTCGTGGTCGATGGGCATAACCTGCATGGTGTAGACGCCTCTGGTTGTGTTGTTGGCCAGATCCGCCTCAATGTCGGCAAAGGATGCGGGGGCAGCTAACATTTCCATCGCCAGCACACTGTCTCCTGACGCCCAGAAACCCACCGCCTCGGCTGTACTTCTGCGTCCATACTCGAAGGTGCCGTTATCCCGTACGAGTACGTATTCGGCATCGGCATTTTTACAATCTGAGTTGATCACCCAGCGCCCCTCAAAATACTCTGCCGCCACGGGGGTGGCCAGGGAGGTCGTTGCCAGGCCGGACAGCACAACGCCCAGCGCGATTGAGCAGTGTTTGGCACTTATCATGTTCGCTCCTTCATTGGATTGGTTTAGCTCGAGCACTCTAACAAGCTGAGAGCCACAATAGACTCTATCTGTGACAATCGGTTCCAATTATATTGTTTGCACTGGGTATCCGAAACCGTTTATTGGCGCAGGGTTTCAAGCCAACCGCGCTCGGCGATACGCCTGCCAAAGAAGTCAGCGCCCTCAGTTGTCCAATGCACATGATCGTAAAATGTTCTGTAGCCATCGGGTGTGATCGCACTGCAAGTCTCACGCTGTTCATCGCAGACCAGGTCCCACATATTCATGAATGGCAGGCTGAGTTCTTCTGCCAGGGCTTGTACGATCGCATCCAGGAATACGCTACGTCGGTCCTGGTTTTGAAAATACAGATGGTCTAATTCGCGTGGATCGATGCGGGTACTTGAGCTGTGTTGCAAAAACCAATCGAACAGGGATTCGTTGTTTTTGGATTTAAAGGCGGCGGGATGACTGACGATGACGATCTCTTTTCCCGAGGCCGCAAGGTTTCTGACGAAATTCTGGTAGCGCTCTACGGTGGGGCCGTTGATCGCCATATAAACCAGCACGGTATCAGCACGTCTGAAGTTGGGAGCCGCAAGCAGACTGTCGACGTTCTCTGGGCGCAGCTCCTTGCTGATACCAAATCGGGCAAACTCGAACAATGGTAGGCGATGTTGGTTCAGATAGAGAGCATTAAAGAGATCGATGCTCGCCGAGACGCCAACGATCAGTACCTTGTGTGTATCCGGATTCGCGGAATACCATAACTGACTGGATTCATATTCTGATGCCTGCAGTGGCATAGATGGTCCGAATCCGTGTTCCTCAGCAAGCGCTGCGAGAATGTCGTAGCTTTCTTGTTTCAGCGTGCGGGTGTCAAATTCATTGATGCCGTATAGCGTCTCAAGATCAGCAAAGCGTTGCCTGCTGCCTTTGTCCTGAATCACAAAGAGGCTGAATGCAACCAGTAGACCGGCAAGTACTATTGTCGTGCTCCACAGCCCACGTTGTGAAACCAATTGCCGATTGCGAAACGGCTTTTCGATAAAGCGATAGCTGGGTATGGCGAGCGCCAGACTGAGCGCCATCCAAATGAGTTTGTCAGTCACTGTGATGTCCGTTTGAATGTGCCTGGCGTAGGCAAATATCGGGTAGTGCCAAAGATAAAGTGAGTACGACATCAGGCCGATTGCGACGAAGGGCTTACTGGCAAGCAATCGGGTGACAAGGTCACGCCCGCCGCTGAAGGCGATGATCATGACCGTCCCGAGTACGGTAAACACGGTGATAAAACCAGGGTGATGCTCGAACTCGATGAAGATGAAGGAGCCTCCAATAAGCACAAGTCCGACAACATTCAATACCCGTCTTAGGGAACTCTCTGGATTGGGATGTGGTGCACGT
>JBCDFM010000186.1:0-8444 GCA_039178015.1 Pseudomonadota bacterium | reverse complement strand
GGCCTCTACCGCCTGTTTGTAGGACTCGAAATAGCGCGTCGCATCCGCCATCGTGCGCGCCCCTTCGCCGAGCATGTCGAAGGAAAAACGGGTACCCGTGCTGTTTTCCTTGCGCCCTCTTGAAATGGCCTCATCGATCGTCCGTCCCAGCACGTACTGCCGGCCCATGATCTTCATCGCTCGGCTTACGGCGACACGCACGACTGGCTCACTAACCCGATTGACTAATTTTTTTAACCAGGTCTCAGGTGTATGGGTGATATCGGTATCGAGTACAACCAGGCGCCCCGTGAGCATCAGACCCCAGGTAGACGCATTCACAAACAGCGACTCTGAATGGCCCCTGTGCTCTATCCAATTACCCGAAAGAATCTTTTCGGCAATGAGGTTGTCCGCTGTATCGGTATCGGGTATTCGCAGCAATGCCTCAGCCAGACACATCAGAGCCACGCCTTCTTTGCTCGATAGGCTGAATTCCTGCATAAACGCATCCAGCGTCCCCGCCGCGTGTTGTTCTTCTCGGCAACGCGTTACCAGATCGCGACCAGCGCGAACAATGGTCTCGCGCTGTCGTGCAGTAAGATCGGAATCAGCAAGCAGCTGTTGCACGCAGCTATGCTCGCAGGCGTGGGTGTGCTGGCGTATACGTTGTCGAAGATTTGACAGCACAGCTGAGGGCACTACTTGAATCACCGCCTTGTTGTCACATGAGAGAGCGAGTCAGTGCTCGACTGGTTTCTCGGGCTTTGGCATTACCAGAGCGCGCAACGCCAAATGCGAAAAAGCGGTCGACCTCGCGCCAATCTAAACTATGTGGGGACGCTATTTCGGCCGATTCTCCACCAAATTCTCTACTACCGAAGGGTCGGCGAGTGTGCTCGTGTCGCCAAGGCTGTCCAGCTCATTTTCTGCGATCTTACGCAGAATGCGACGCATGATCTTACCGGAGCGTGTTTTCGGCAGACCGGGAGCCCATTGGATGATGTCGGGTTTGGCGATGGCACCGATTTCATCGGCGCAGCGTTTTACCAGGGCTTCGCGCAGAGTCTCGTCCGGATCCACGCCCTGCATCAGTGTTACAAAAGCGTAAATACCCTGACCTTTAATATCGTGTGGAAATCCCACTACAGCAGCCTCTGCTACATCGTCATGCAGCACTAATGCACTCTCTACCTCTGCCGTGCCCATACGGTGGCCAGAGACGTTTAATACATCATCGACTCGACCGGTAATCCAGTAGTAGCCATCCTCATCTCGAGTAGCGCCGTCACCGGTAAAATAATAGCCCGGGTAGGTGCTGAAGTACGTATCGATCATGCGCTGATGATCGCCATATACGCTGCGTATCTGTCCGGGCCAGGAGCTTTTTACTACCAGATATCCCGCGCCCGCACCCTGGATTTCGTTTCCATTCTCATCCAGCAACGCCAACTCGACACCGAAAAACGGCAGAGTTGCCGAGCCCGGTTTCAGTGCCGTGGCACCCGGCAAGGGTGTAATCATGTGACCACCGGTTTCTGTTTGCCACCAGGTGTCGACAATGGGGCATCGCTTGTCGCCCACCACTTTGTAATACCAATCCCAGGCCTCGGGGTTGATGGGTTCGCCGACTGTACCCAGTAGTTTAAGGCTGGCGCGCGAGCTGCGTTTTACCGGTTCATCTCCCACCGCATTCAAAGCGCGAATCGCTGTGGGGGCGGTATAAAAGGAATTCACTGCATGTTTGTCCACGACCTCCCAGCAGCGACCTGCATCCGGATAGTTGGGTACACCCTCAAACATCAGTGAGATCGCGCCATTGGCCAACGGCCCATACACAATATAGCTGTGCCCGGTTACCCATCCCACGTCGGCGGTGCACCAGTACACCTCTCCATCTCGATAATCAAAGACGTACTTGAAGGTCATTGCCGCCTGCAATAGGTAACCACCGGTGGTGTGTAAAACACCTTTGGGCTTACCGGTGGAGCCTGAAGTATAGAGGATGAACAGTGGATCCTCGGCGTCCATCGGTACGGGATCGCAATCTGCGGAGGCATCATCCGTTGCCTGGTGATACCAAATATCGCGGCCCTCCTGCCACTGGATATAACCATCAGTGCGTTTGACGACCAGACAGGTGTGAACATTGGGGCAGGACTCTAGTGCTTTATCCGCATTCTCTTTCAAAGGAATTAACCTGCCGCCGCGCACGCCTTCATCTGCGGTGATCAGCGCCTGGCAATCAGCATCTAGGATTCGATCCTTCAATGCTTCAGGGGAAAACCCGCCGAACACGACAGAGTGAATGGCACCGATGCGTGTACAGGCCAGCATGGCGTACGCCGCCTCCGGAATCATCGGCATATAGATACATACCCGATCCCCTTTTTTTATTCCGCGAGCGGTTAGTGCATTCGCCAGCCTGCATACTTCCTCTTTCAGGGTGGCATAGGTGATGTGCTTGCTGTCCTGAGGATCGTCTCCCTCCCAGATGAAGGCGGTCTGGGCAGCCCGCTCGGGGAGGTGGCGGTCGATACAGTTGTAGCTGACGTTGAGTTTACCGCCGGCGAACCAACTCGCCTCGCCTTTGATAAAGTCAAACTCAACGACGGTGTCCCAGGTTTTCTCCCAGCTCAAAAATTCGGACGCCATTTCGCTCCAAAATGCGTCGCGATCGGCGATGGAGCGCTGATACATAGATTCGTATTGCGCGGCAGAGATGTGGGCGTCTTGGAAGCTCGCGGGAACCGGATAGCTTGGGTTGTCGGGCATGGGCTAATTATCCCCTTATGACAGCCGATAAGACTCGGATCATACTGTGGCTGTTCTGCAACGCAAGCAATGAACAGAGAAAGAGTTGGATACCGCAGCGGATTTACCGAGCCTTGGGGGTGCGCTATTGCCTGCCTGCCAGCATACCCCAGTCAGATACCGGGTTCAGGGTTAAACGAACGTTGTCGATCAGCCGAGTGGTTCCGAGTTTTGCGGCCGCCAGGATGGCGACTTCCTCGGTGTTTTCAGTGACGGTTTTAAGCGTCTTAGCATCGCGAATGGCGAAGTAATCGGGTTCCAGACCGGCTTTTAGCAGCTTCATTCTGGCGTGTGACTCGAGTTGCAGGAAATTGTCGAAGCCGCAGGCAATTGCCTCGCGGCAGCTGTTCAAGGTCTCGTGAATAACCGGTGCGATATCGCGTTGCGCATCAGAGAGATAACCATTGCGGGAACTCAACGCCAAGCCGTCTTCATCCCTTGCCGTTGCCACTCCTACAATGTCGATAGGTATACACAGATCAGTGACCATCTTTCTGACGATCGATAGCTGCTGATAGTCTTTCTCACCGAAGACGGCGACATTGGGCCTGACGATATTAAAAAGCTTGGCGACAACGGTTGTGACGCCATCAAAATGACCTGGCCTGCTGCTGCCGCATAGCGTATCGGACAGTTCGGGCACACACACTTTTGTATGGCGGTCTATTCCCTCTGGATAGATTTGATTTACATCTGGGGTATATAGAATCTGGACGCCTTCAGCGAATAGCTTTTCTTTGTCGGCTGTGAGTGTCCGTGGATAGGCATTGAGGTCTTCGCTGGGACCAAACTGCAAGGGATTGACAAAAATGCTTACCACAACAACGTCAGCAAGCGTCCGCGCTTTGCGTACCAGCTTCAGATGGCCTTCATGTAAGTTGCCCATTGTGGGTACAAAAGCGATGGTTTTGCCCTGTTCGCGGAAGCGGTGAAGGGCGGACTGGAGTAGCGAGTTGTTGTTGTAAGTTCGCATAGACCTCATTCCCCGACGGAACGCTGCTCCCAACCTGTGTGTTACCGCGATTGGTTCCGTCTGTGATTCTATTGCTGTGCGGGAACGGAAGTATGGACCAAGGAAAGCCATCCGGCAACGAATATTCGTGAAAAATTCACGCGATCTGTTACCAAAAGAAGCACCTTTGTGTTAATGCGCAACACCTCTATAAAAGTTAGTGCTTACTATTGGTGGTGGCCTTTGTGAAGTGCATACCGCACTGTCGGGTCACTGGATTCATGGTGCGCCGGGCTATCACAAACACAGCCTGTGTTGCATCTTTTGCCTAGCGGTTAACGCACAGCAATCAGTGGTAAGAATGATCTTCTGTTGGGTATTGGCCGGATTTGACGGCTTCAACGAACGCCCTTAATCCGCCCTGAATGGTGTCCTGGCCTGCCATGAAGTTTTGGACAAAGCGGGGTGTATGATCTGACAGCCCCAGCAGATCGTGCATCACCAGCACCTGCGCGTCCGTGCCCGCTCCTGCTCCGATGCCGATCACCGGAATATCCAATTTGCGGCTGATGTCGCTGGCCAAGTCAGCTGGGATGCACTCGAGCACGAGCAGGCTCGCTCCTGCATCCTGAATTTCGACTGCATCTGCCAGAATGGATTTAGCCTCTTTTGGTGTTCGACCCTGAACTTTGAAGCCACCAAATGCATTGACCGACTGCGGTGTCAGCCCAAGGTGTGCGCAAACTGGGATGCCGCGCTTGACGAGTTTGCTGATGGTACCACTAAGCCAGGTGCCCCCTTCCATTTTGATCATCTGTGCGCCGGCCTGCATTAGCCGAGTGGCATTCGCCATAGCACTTTCTGCACTTGCGTAACTCATAAACGGCATATCGGCGATGACCATGGCATCACCTGGAGCTCGGCATACGTTTTCGGTGTGATACACCATATGATCAACGGTAACGGGTAATGTGCTGTCGTGTCCCTGTAGCACCATTCCCAAGGAGTCACCGACCAGGATAGTCTCCGCGCCCGCCTCACTGATGATGCGCGCAAATGTGGCGTCATAGGCCGTGATGCAGACGAACTTATCTCCTTCCGCTTTCATTTTGCCCAGGGTGCTGATGGTTACCTTGGCCATGTACTATCCGAAAAAAGTGGGGTTGTAATAGTGACGACCGCTGCGTATGTCTAACATGTAGTCGACTAATCGCGAGTAGTCTTGTTCGTTACTGGCCAAGTCCAATTCACTGGCATTTACGATCAACAAAGGCGCGTCATCGTAATATAGAAAGAACTCACTGTACACTTCATTCAGGCGCTCAAGATAGGCACGGTCTATAGCTCTTTCGGCCGGAATACCGCGACTATCGATACGCGCGAGCAAGGTGTCAGGTGGGGCCTGCAGGTAGATAACCAAATCGGGTTTAGGCGCATCAATGGTCAGCTGGCGGTAGACTTTTTGGTAGAGCTGAAACTCGTCACTATCGAGATTGATGCGCGCGAATAAAGGGTCTTTTTCAATCAGAAAGTCTGCGACACGCACGGGTTCAAAAATGTCTGCCTGGCGCAGATCGTGAATCTTCTGTGAGCGCTGGAATAGGAAAAACAATTGCGTTGCCAGCGCGGCTTCTTTTCGGTTGCGATAAAAACGTTCCAAAAAAGGATTTTGATCGGCTTCTTCCAGGACGATTTGATAATTGAAGCTTGCAGCCAAACGTTTAGCCAGGGTGGTTTTGCCCACACCGATAGGGCCTTCGATAGCAATATAGTCAGGAGGTTTGCGACCCTTCAGATCGACGTCTGTGTCTAGGTCAGACTGCATCCGATGTGTGTCCCCTTTATGCTGCTGCGTTAGCGACCTGCGCCCAGTGTCAGCCCGGTTAGCTGCAGGTCGCCGCGTGGGCAATGCCTGAGTAATGTAGCAAGATCTACCCCGTCAGGCAGCACGCTTTTCTGCTCGCAGACATCCGCAAGCGGATAGAGCACAAAATTTCGCTGTGTCAGATATCTATGAGGCAGCGTTAAATGCGGGTCATTTTGAGTGCGATCCCCGTACAGCAGGATGTCTAGATCCAGTGTGCGAGGCCCCCAGTGTTGTTCGCGAACGCGGCCCTGAGAGTCCTCGATTTCCTGCAATTTTTGCAATAGTGATTCCGCGGGCAGTTTGGTCGCCAGGCGCACCACGGCGTTTAGATAGTCTGGCTGTTCCCCGGGTCCAATCGCGGCGCTGCGGTAGACTTGAGACACTGCTTCCAAACGCGACGATGGCAGCGCTGCAATCGCGTCGACAGATTTTTGCAGCTGCTGGTGCGGATTCTGGAGATTGCTGCCCAGGCCGATATAAACGCAGATCATGCCTTGTTGACGCGCCGTTTTTTGGGTCGGCGATTGTTGCTGCGCTTTTGTCCTGACACCTGTTCCAGCCGCTGCGATAAAGGCAACTGTTGAAACGTAGTCCACCAAGAACCCAGCGCTCCGGTTTCCTCTCCTGCTTGCTCACGCAACAACAAGAAGTCGTATGCGGCGCGAAAGCGCCGTTGATCCACCAGCTCTGCCGCGCGGCGTCCGCTACGATTTTGCAGCCTGAGCTGATACTCCCAGATTTCTCGCATAGGCTGACTAAAGCGTCTGGGGATAGAAATATGTCTCGCGGCCTCGCTAATGATTTGCTGAGCAGCCGCATTCATTGCCGGTATAGGTGGTTCTCCGCGGGCCTGGAGTTCCAGTGCACGTTGTTCAGCGCTGGGCCACAGCAGTGCTGCCAGGATAAACGCCGGCGTCACTGGCTTATCTAAGGCAATGCGCTCATCTGTGCTGTCCATTGCAGCACGGACCAGGGCTAAGGCCGTGGCACTATTGCGAATCTGGTAATCGGTCTCAGGGAACAGATAGGTTAGCAGCGCTTTGTCCAATAGCTGATCGAATGTTGCTCGCGCGTGACCTGCCAGAAACAGTTTCAGAAACTCATCGAATAGTCGTGCAGGAGGAATGTCGCGTAACAAATGAGCACACTGCCCGATGGCACTAGCGGTGTCCGGATCAATGTTGAATTTAAGCTTGCTTGCAAAGCGCAGCACTCGCAACATGCGCACCGGGTCTTCCGTGTAACGGGTAGCGGGATCTCCGATGATGCGAACCGTCCGCTGTGCCAGATCACTCAGGCCATTGACATGATCAAACACCTCAAAACTGCCGGCGTCGTAGTACAGGGCATTGACAGTGAGATCGCGCCTTACGGCATCTTCCTCCAGCGTGCCAAAGACATTGTCGCGCAATAAAAGACCCTTCGCGGACTGTTTGGAATGGTTAGCGCTGCGGTTTTTTTGATGATGATCGTCGCCGCCATGATGGCCGCGAAAAGTGGTGACCTCGATAATTTCACGACCGAAACGAACGTGGACGATGCGAAAACGTCGACCAATAATTCGCGAGTTACGAAACAGCGCGTGGACGGTTTCTGGAGTCGCGTCGGTTGCGACGTCAAAGTCCTTAGGTTGACTCCCTAATAGCAAGTCGCGCACCGCACCTCCAACCAGGTAAGCCTGGTGACCGTCCCCGCGCAGGCGCGACATAACCTTTAAAGCGTTGTCACTGATATTCCGCCTGGAAATGCAGTGCTGGTCCCTGGGGATGACGTTCAATCGACTGGGTGCCTGTGGCGCGGTGAATCAATCGCGCAGTCTAGCATAGTTACCCTAACGATCGGTCGTGGAGGCTGTGGCGAGTGAGGGCATGAGTTTCAGGTGAATGAGGGGGAAAACAGTGTTTTCCCCATCCAGGTCTCACGCAGAGATTTATTGTTATTTCTGTTGTGCTGTTATTTTTATGGCGCGTATCAAAACATATTTTGCGGCACAAGCCTACCGAGTGATCGATAATTTTTATCGGCGCTCAAACCTGTGCAACAGATCGATCATACATCGACCAAACCCTACCAACGCCCCATAAAATAGAAGGGGAAGTAAACTTCCCCATCCAGGTCCATAGTGGAGCGTATTATTTTTATTGCGGTAACTGTTATTTTTATTTTTCGTACCGCCTCAGAAATAGCAGATCGTGTGCCACATCCAAATTAATCTATATATATCAGATACATACGTATAAAGTGAGTATTTGGGCATCGGTCAAACAAGCGATCTTGTTACCGTACTACACTTGTTTTTGTAACGCCTCGCCTGCTCGGTAACGCTTATTTTGCCCGTGTTGCGGTCTTTCGATTGCGATTGCTGGTGCCCGAGCGCTTTCTGGGGATGCCCAAACGCTGTCGTCTCTCCCATAGGCATTTTCGACTCACACCCAGTTTTTGGGCCAGCTCGGTTTCGCTCATGGAATCCTGATGCTCCATGACGAACCGCTGAAAGTAATCCTCCAGAGATAGGTCTTCCTGTGGATCGTTGCTGCCGGGTGACGCTTTGCGAGCGGGTTGGATGATGCCTTGTTGGCCGCGGATACGGTTGATATTAACCAGCTCCAGGTCGATGCCCAGTGCCTCGTTATCGATTTCATCGCCGTCAGATAGGATCACTGCACGTTCGATGGCGTGCTCTAACTCTCTGACGTTGCCGGGCCACTGATAGGTGGTGATGGCCTGGATGGCACGTGGTGACAGGTGCATCGGCTCTTTGCCAAGACGCTCACACTGGGCCTGCAGCATGGTTTCTGCGAGCTGCAGAATATCTTTGCCGCGCTCCCTGAG
>JBCDFM010000185.1:0-8465 GCA_039178015.1 Pseudomonadota bacterium | reverse complement strand
TCGTCCGCATCATCAAGCACTTGGACTTGGCCGCCAAACTGACTGAGGATAGGCATTTGTCGAGTGAGAGTGCTACAAAAGCCGTCGATTGTCTTGATATTGAGGCGAGATACATCGCGCAGCAGATTCCAGCATTGCTCCCGATCCCGGATAAGTACAGACTTTGCCAGATCGCGTGTTCGCTGCTGGTGTGGATTCAAAATCGCGGTTCCACGCTCAGCGCCCTGCAGAGCCTGCACAATACGCTCTCGCATTTCGGCAGCAGCCTTGCGAGTAAAGGTAATGGCTAAGACCTGCTCGGGCTTCACCACGCGACCCAACAGACAAAGATATCGTTGGATAAGCAGCTCTGTTTTTCCAGAGCCAGCGGGAGCGCTAACACAATAGCTATGAAGCGGATCGATAACCTGTAATCGCTGGGCTGCGTCTACCACGTTCATGCGCGCCTCTCGTTGTCGCTGGCCTGTTGGCACAGCGGATGCAGACTGCACCATTTACACCGGCCAGACTCTTGCGGGTCTGTCACGGCATAGCCTTGAAGGAACTCCACGGCGAGCTTCTCTAGAGCACCGTGCCACTCTCGGTTTAAGCCAGCCCAGTCACTCGCCGCCATATCGTCCCGGGTGATGTGGTCGATATTTGTTTTTACTCCCGGCGCGGCCTCGGTATCGCCAAGGCCCACAAATTTACAGTCGCGAGGTCGAACCTGCCCGAAAGCAAGTGCGGCTACCTGTGCGGGAGCTGCAGCGCTGTACAGCGGTAGTTGTGGTTTCGCAGGACGATCTCCAAACCACTCTTGGACCCGGCTGACACTGGATTTATAGTCGATAATGAAGCGCTCCCCGTTTGGTAGACGGTCAATGCGGTCGATTTTCAGGTCAAGCGAAAGACGGTCCAGTGTCAGCTCGGTTTTCCATTCGCGGCACTCCACGGTGAAGCCCTTGCGTGCTCTTTCAACCATCAGCCACTGGCTGAGTAAATCTGCCAGTCGGCGTTTTTCCAATTGCCAGTAGGTAGGTCCTAGAAGGCGTTTGCGAGTACCGGAAAAACTGCGTATCGCCTCGTCGATAGCCTGTTCTAAGAGCGTTGCTTGTTCCTGGGCACGCAGGGCTGAAAGGCTTCGATGACCGTCGACATGTCCCCAAAAAATATAGAGTACATTGTGTAGCAGTGAACCCCTTTCCTCAGGAGATAATGTAAGAGAGGCAGCGGGTGGTTCGTCCAGGTGCAGGCGGTGCCTGGCGAAGGCGCGAAACGGACACTGTGCCTGATCCTCGATCAGCGCACTGCCTCCTCGCATAGTGCTAAGTTCCTCATCGGTTACCGGGGGCGCAAAGCGATCGGTCAGATAAAGACGTTCAGCAGACTCCCACTGCGTTAGCCAGGGCTCATACAAAATCGGGGTTGCTGCAAGCCGATGTTCGCGAAAGCTATGAAGCAGCGGACTGGGTAGCTCTGGCACGTCATCTACCTGATGGCAATAACTCGCATACAGGTGATCACAGGAACCGATATACTGCTGAATAAGGTGCTCGGCATAGGACCACTCGCGCTGGGCGCTCGCATGCGGCATATCCAGTCTTGTCTGCAGCGCTAGAGGAATAAACGGATTAGGCATCGCGGCTGCGGGCCAGTGCGTCGCGTCCATATCCGTAATCCACAGGTGATCAAACTCCAGACCCAATGCCTCAAGCGGCCCCAAGACCTGTACCGCGGCATCCGCTGTCTCTGGTTGCGACATTTGCTTGCTGCAACAGCGTTTCAGCAGGGCCAGCGCACGATCGAATGGAATATGCCCAAGCAGCTTGTCGTAATGCCTAAACTCATCGAGAGTACGCCACCACCGTTCCAGCTGCTGATATTCCATGGAGTCCAATGGCCCTGGTCCCGGCCAGCCCCACAGCTCTAACAGCTCCCGAAAGTGCACTAGCCATGCCGAAGGCCTGTTGATCTGTCGCAGGATACGCGCTTCGAAAATGGCCATGAGAACAGAACCCAGTGTAAAAGCTGCTCCTTCCGCGCCTTGTGTGTCTTTGGCGAGAAAGCGCACTTCGGCCACATCGAGTTGGTCGCTGCGCAGTGCGTAAAGGCGCTCCATAAAACGAAACGCCAGGGGTGTATCTTTGTCTGGCAGATTCAAAAAGCGCGAACGCAATAGCTGTTTAACCGTTTGCACGCTTGTGGTTTCACCTGCCATCGACAGAGCATCCAATGCATCACGCACCAAGGGTGCTTTCTCAAGGGTGATACCGGTCGAGAAATTCACTGGCAAGCTCGTGTAGCTTTGGCCCAAACAGTCGAATTCGCGACGCAGCAAATATTCGATGGCGACTCGATCATTTGCCATATCACTGAGAACAATTCCGATGCGGGCGGTAGGATTTTCGCGATTTAGATTAGCAGCCCAATGGCTCACCGTCTGCAATTGCTCCCGCTTGCCGGTGAATATGGAGTATTGTCGATGTCTGGTGCTACCTGTGGGTGTAAGCCAATGAATATCGGAAGCCAGCGCTTCGATTGCAAGACGATGTAATGGTGGAAGCTCACCAAAGGAAACCAGTGCGAGTGGTCTTTTAGATATGCTTTTTGCGTAACTAAGGAGCGATCGTATCTCATCAGCGGGGGTCGCTAAGTTCTTCTGCTTTCGCGCTATCTCGAAGCGCTCCAGCCAACGCAAAAAAGTGCCACAATCAGGGTCCAGCGAGAACTGCTGACGAACGGACCGCTGGTTCCAGTCCACTTGCCAGCATAGCAGTGTTTCACGCGCCTCCGCTGCCTGCGCGGCGGCGGCACTGATCCGCAATAGAGGGGAATTGCTATTCTCGTGTTGATCGCGTGAAATCACGACTTCCCAAAGCTCAACGAGCTGCAAGGGCTCAAGTGCAAACGTTGGCTCGATGTCCAGATCCAGATCCCTTAGCGCGTCCTGCCACTGCAGCTTAAACCACTGAGCGAGCGGCATGACTTGTAGCGATTCCCAAGCACGATGGCCTGCTGCGTTTTGGGCCTGGTCCCATTCGGCTTTAATGCGACGCGATAAGCGCCAATTTGGCGTCAACACGGTACAACCGTTTTCTACCAACGGAATGAGCGGTTCAATGTCGAATAAACTGTCCGGCAAGCCTGCTCCCCTAAGGCGCCAGCGAGGTCGATCTGGCTACCCAATGTGCTCTTACTGCTATAGAATTCGGCCCCCCATATGGCGGGTCGAAAGGAACTGACTGTATCAGGTAACCACCGATGAGCAATATCGAAGTGCATAACGTCAACGTCGCTGCACAAGACGTACTGATTACTCCGCAAGAGCTGAAGCGCACTCTCCCGCTTTCTGACTCGGCGCGCAAGCATCTGGCGAGTAGCCGAGGCGTTGTTCAAAATATACTCGATCGCAAGGATCACCGCGTATTTGTAGTAGTAGGGCCCTGCTCTATTCATGACACCCGCGCCGCCATGGACTATGCCAAGCGTCTGCACATATTGGCAGAGGAGCTCTCAGACACGCTCTACATCATCATGCGCGTATACTTTGAAAAACCTCGAACGACGGTGGGTTGGAAGGGATTGATCAACGACCCCTATCTTGATGACTCCTTCAAGTTAGAGGAAGGTCTCAGCATCGGCCGCCGCTTGCTGCTGGACATCCTCGAATTGGGTTTGCCGACATCAACCGAGGCACTTGATCCAATTTCTCCACAATACCTTCAGGATCTCATCACCTGGAGTGCTATCGGGGCTCGCACTACCGAATCACAAACCCATCGTGAAATGGCTAGCGGACTATCCTCGCCAGTGGGTTTTAAAAATGGCACAGACGGCAACCTAACCGTTGCAACCAATGCGCTGAACTCGGTTGCCAAACCACATCGGTTTTTAGGCATTAACAGTGCCGGACAGGTGTCAGTGTTCACCACCCGAGGCAACCCATACGGGCACATCGTACTGCGTGGCGGCGCCGGCGGGCCGAACTATGATTCAGTGCATATTCGGCTTTGTGAAGAAGCGCTGATAAAAGCTGGGGTGCCGGTCAATATCATGGTTGACTGCAGCCACGCCAATTCAAACAAGCAGCCAGAACTGCAGCCTTTGGTGGTAGAAAACGTTGCGAATCAAATCATCGAAGGCAACCAGTCTATCGTCGGGCTGATGGTTGAGAGCCATATTCATGCAGGGAACCAGCCGATTCCTGATGACTTGAACGAGCTTAGCTATGGCGTGTCAGTGACCGATGGCTGTATCGATTGGGCCACTACCGAAAAGTGCTTGCGCGATATGCGTGCCAAGATAAAAGAGATACTGCCACACCGCAGCCATTAGGTGATTTTTGTAGCACCCAATACACCTGTTTCTGCTTAAGAACATGCGCCTACAGCACGGCCCTACATAAGGCCGACTGTTGTCGAGGGGCCAGAGAGCGCCTGTACGCGTCGGGTCAGTAGTGTGTCTGCTGCAAAGATACCTGTGTGTCACATCCTTGCGAAAGGGGCGTGCCAGCGCATCGCTGCTGGCTGTCTACGGTCAATTTTAGGTGTAGTAGGCTTGGCTGGTATCACTGTGATCAGTCATGTCGCGCACTCCCGCCAGCTGCGGTAGCTGCTCCAGCAAGGTCTTTTCAACCCCCGATTTCAGCGTAATATCGACTGCGCTGCAGCCTTGGCAACCGCCGCCAAAGCGCAATACAGCGTACTGATCATCAGTGACTTCTACGAGACTGACTTCACCGCCATGTGCGGCTAACGCGGGATTAATTTCGTTGTACAGTACGTAATTAATTCGATCTTCCAAGGGGCTGTCCGCATCCACCCTGGGCATTTTCGCATTGGGTGCCTTAATCGTGAGTTGCCCGCCCATTCTGTCTTTTGCATAGTCAACCAGAGCATCTTCCAAATAGGGCAAGCTACGACCATCAAACCAGGCTTTAAACGCGGAAAATTCGCGCAATTCATCTGCTTCTTGGACATCGTCCTCGCGGCAGTAAGCAATACAGGTTTCGGCATGAGGGGTGCCGGGCTGATTGATGAAGACCCTCACACCCAACGCATCTTCCTGTTTGGACAGCAGCTCGGCCAGGTAGTCCTGGGCGGATTCGGTGATGGTAACCATTGCCGTTCCTTTACCTATGTCATTTCCGAGTAATTTACTCAGGTATTCTACCAAACTTGTGCAGAAAAAGGCGAGCGCCGCCTGTAGCCCGAGCTGCAATCTGCTAGACTAGCCCGCTTTTTTGACTACGAGTTTAGAGCGCTCGCAGGGTAAAATCCCCTACAGCACAAATAGTTACCGAACATCATGGCCGAACATACTGACACAATGACGCCACTGGAAAAGGCATTACAGAATCGAATTCTGATGCTCGATGGTGCTATGGGCACAGAAATCCAGGCAGTCGGTTTGCAAGAAGCTGACTATCGCGGGGAACGTTTCGCCGATCATGAATCAGATTTAAAAGGTAACAACGATCTGCTGTGCCTTACGCAGCCCCAGGTCATCGCGGATATTCATCGAAGCTACCTGCTTGCCGGTGCGGATATCATCGAAACCAACACGTTCAACAGCACGCCGGTGGCGCAGGACGATTACAAGCTGGGTTTCCTCTCTGCCGAGCTGAACGAGGCCGCCGCTCGGATTGCGCGCTCCGTGGCCGATGAAATCACAGCACAGGATCCTGATAGACCTCGCTTTGTTGCAGGAGTGCTGGGCCCTACCCCCAAGACAGCGTCCATTTCACCGGACGTTAATGATCCTGGCGCACGCAGTATCACGTTTGATGAATTACGTGAGGACTACGCGATCGCCACGGAAGCGCTTTTGGCGGGTGGCGTCGATTTTTTGATGATTGAGACTGTATTCGACACCTTGAATGCTAAAGCCGCGATTTTCGCGGTACGAGAAGTTTTCGAAAAGCTGGAACGGGAATGGCCTCTGATGATCTCTGTTACCTTTCCGGATGTCAGTGGTCGAGTACTTTCTGGGCAGAATGCGGAAGCGTTCTGGAATGCAGTGGCGCATGCAAAGCCGCTGATTCTGGGCACCAACTGTGGGCGTCGGTTTAAGGAGATTCGTCCGTTCATCGAAGAACTGGCTCGAGTAACGGGCAGTTACTTCAGCGCGCACCTGAATGCGGGGCTACCCAATGAATTCGGGGAATTCGATGAAACACCCGAAATCATGCACGAAGATTTTCGTGGTTTTTCCCAGCGCGGCTTTTTGAACGTCGCGGGTGGCTGCTGCGGGACGACACCGGCGCATATCACAGCCATTGCTGATGCTGTAAATGAGGCGGCACCCAGAGAGATACCGCACATTTCGCCGGCCTGCCGTCTGAGCGGCCTTGAGGCATTCAATATCGAACCAGATAGCCTGTTCGTGAATGTGGGTGAGCGCTGTAATGTTACGGGTTCGGCGCGCTTCAAACGGCTTATCCTCGAGGGTGACTTCGATACCGCTATCGAGGTAGCGCGCAGCCAGGTGGAAGACGGTGCTCAGATTATTGATGTGAATATGGACGAAGGCATGCTCGATGCTAAAGCGGCCATGGTCACGTTTTTGAATCTTGTCGCCGCCGAGCCGGAAATCAGCCGTGTTCCGATCATGGTGGATTCCTCGAAATGGGACGTCATCGAGGCCGGCCTGAAGTGTATTGCAGGTAAAGCGATTGTTAACTCTATCAGCCTAAAGGCTGGCGAAGAGGAGTTCTTAGAGCAGGCCCGTTTATGTCAGCGCTACGGGGCCGCCGTAGTTGTGATGGCGTTCGACGAGGAAGGACAGGCGGACAACCTTGAGCGACGTAAGGCGATCTGTCAGCGCTGCTACGACCTGCTCGTATCGAAGCTGGACTTCAATCCCAACGATATTATTTTTGACCCGAATATCTTCGCAGTCGCGACCGGTATTGAAGAACACAATAACTACGCGGTGGACTTCATCGAGGCCACCCGATTTATCAAAACATCGCTACCGGGCGCGTTGGTATCCGGGGGTGTGTCCAATGTCTCTTTTTCTTTCAGGGGCAATAATGTGGTGCGCGAAGCAATCCACTCCGTGTTCTTGTATCACGCGATACGCGCTGGAATGGATATGGGCATCGTCAATGCCGGCCAACTGGCGGTTTACGATAATCTGCCGGAAGATCTTCGCGAGGCGGTAGAAGACGTAGTCCTGAATCGGCGCGATGACGGTACTGAGCGGTTGCTCGACATTGCTGAGCAGTATCGCTCCAGCGGCGGCGGCCAGGAGCGAACACAGGATTTAAGCTGGCGCGAGGAGCCAGTGGCCAAACGTCTAGAGTACGCGCTCGTTAAAGGTATCAACACCCATGTTGTGGAGGACGCTGAAGAAGCCAGACAGCAGGTCGATAGACCGATAGAGGTCATAGAAGGACCTCTAATGGATGGCATGAATGTGGTGGGCGATCTATTCGGCGAAGGCAAGATGTTTCTGCCTCAGGTAGTGAAAAGTGCGCGAGTCATGAAACAAGCCGTCGCCTATCTGCAGCCGTTTATTGAGGCGGAAAAAACCGAAGGCACCAGTTCCAATGGCAAGATTCTCATGGCGACTGTGAAAGGCGATGTGCACGATATTGGCAAAAACATTGTGGGCGTAGTTTTGCAGTGCAACAACTTTGAAGTGATTGATCTCGGCGTCATGGTGCCCTGCGAGGACATCCTGCGTGTTGCGCGTGAGGAAGGGGTAGACATTATTGGTTTGAGCGGCCTGATTACGCCCTCTTTAGATGAAATGGTGCACGTCGCAAGCGAGATGGATCGATTAGAATTCAGCCTGCCTCTGATGATTGGCGGGGCCACCACCTCGAAGGCGCATACCGCGGTGAAGATTGAACCACGCTACGACCGTGATGCTGTGGTTTACGTGCCAGACGCTTCGCGCAGTGTCGCCGTCGCGACACAGCTGGTGGGTGATGGAAAAACCGATTTTGTGCAAGAGCGTAAGGAGGAATATCGCGCCGTAAGAGAGCGTGTTGCGAATCGCAAACCAAAGGCTCGCCAGCTGAGGTACCTCGACGCTGTAGACCATGGCCTCGCACTGGATTGGAATGACTACACACCACCCGTTCCGTCATTCACTGGGGTGCGAGTAATCGATGATCTGCCGTTAGCGGAGCTTATTGAAACCATTGACTGGACACCATTCTTTATAACCTGGGAATTGGCCGGCAAATTCCCCAGGATTCTCGAGGACGATGTGGTGGGTGTTCAAGCCACCGAGCTCTTTAACGACGCGCAAGCCATGCTCCAGCGAATTCTTGACGAGAAATTACTAAAAGCCCAGGCCGCTGTTGGTTTTTGGCCCGCCGCGCGTTCGGGTAATGATGATATCGAAATCTACGCTGACGAGAGCCGTAATGAGGTCATCGCGACCCTCCATCACTTGCGCCAGCAGGGTGAGAAACCTAACGGCAAGCCAAATTTAAGCCTGGCGGATTACATTGCGCCCAGGGGTGCTGATAT
>JBCDFM010000184.1:0-8509 GCA_039178015.1 Pseudomonadota bacterium | reverse complement strand
TTCATGACTCATTCACCCAGTTATCGACCAACAGAATAACGAGGACCGCCTGCATCATTAGCAGATGGCTTGCGACTGCCTTGTACTCTTGCATAAGCTCCTCCTTTGTCCTGTGTGTATAAGGCCGCTTTTTTACCTAAATAGACATGGCCTGAAGCGACAGTCGCATGACAGCAAGCGCCGCGGTAAGAGGTGAAAAGAGGGTTTGCTTAAAGGCGTATTGCTGGCAGAGGCCTGCGCGACGCAACCGCTATCGTTGAACGTTTGGCGGTCTTAACCAGTCAAAGAGAGAGATGACGATGCCAGTAGAGCTGACGCTCTTTAGTGCACCTCAACCGATTTTTCGTCAACCAGCCTAAGCCTTGGTGTGAACCGGTGACCCAAGGAATGCACTTGACTGCCTACAGGCCCATTAAAAGTATCGCTATACTCACATCCCGGCAATGCAACAAGGCGAAAATGATCGTCTAGCTTCGACCACTGATTCAGGGCAGCGCTTCCGCAAGACACTATGAGTAAAGCATCCTATTCCCGATGGCACTTCATTCTGCCTCTGATTGGCTTTGGCATTTTTTGTCTGGCGATTTGGGTGCTGGTACGAGAAGTCCACCACATTTCGATGGCAGATGTGATAGCCGAAATCAATGCGATTTCACCCAGCGTATTTGCATTGAGCATCTTTTTGGCCTTTGTTGGATACGCCGTTCTCACACTTTACGACGTCTTAGCCCTGCGCTATGTGGGTGACAAAATCGCTTATCGAAAAGTTGCGCCGGTTTCCTATTCCGCCTTCGCTATCGGCCACAACGTTGGTCTGGCTTCGCTATCGGGCGGTGCGATTCGCTATCGGGCTTACAGCCTAGCAGGCGTGTCAGCTACGCGAATTGCAATACTGGTTGGCTTTATACCACTGACATATTTCTTGGGCGGCTCGCTACTGATGGGCATTACAGTGTTGACTGATCCGGCGGCGTTGAAAGTTCTGCCATTGAGTCCTCCTATACTTTCGGCCTTGGGGTGGCTGTTGGTAGCGCTGCCGCTGCTTTATGTTGTTATGAACGTTGTTCGGCGCGAACCTATCACGGTGAAGAACTGGATTATTCGGCCTCCCGGCCCCTCTATCAGCGTCCGCCAGTGTTTGTTGGGATGTCTCGACCTCACGGTGGCCTCGCTGCCTCTGTTTGTTGTCCTTCACGCGTTTACCGATATCAGCTTTTTACATTGCCTGGGTGTTTATGTTCTGGCCATGTTAGTTGGAGTGGTCAGTAATGTACCGGGTGGGGTAGGCGTGTTTGAGTCAGCTCTAATACTGCTGCTGCCTGAACTGCCTGTGGCAACTGTGCTCGGGGCCGCCTTAACCTACCGGCTGGTGTACTACCTAATTCCTCTGATGCTTGCATTACTTTTGGTTGTGGCGCATGAGGGCATCGAAAATCGAAAGAGACTCATCTCCTTGTCCAGTGCCAGTGTCAGCTGGGGTGCGCGTTTAGTGCCTCCGACTATTGGCACAGTAGTGTTCTTGGTGGGGGCGTACCTCACGATAGGAGCGGCAATACCGTTGGAGTATTTTTGGGGCTCCGCCGTTAATTCGGCTATTCCTTTACCACTGTTGGAAATGTCGCATTTGACCAGTAGCGCGATAGGCCTCGGCCTATTGCTGTTGGCGAGAGGCTTATTCCGTCGTCTACAGGGTGCGCATAGAGCGACTATTGCGCTGCTGGTCTTGGGCGCGATATCGATTTTTTTGCATCGCGACAGCGCTCTGCAGGCGGCCCTTTTACTCGCTTTAGCGCTACTCATGTGGACCGCGCGGGCTGAGTTCTATCGCGGCAGAAGTCTGCGCGAGCAACTATTGGATTGGGTCTGGGTGCTCAATATCACGGCGGTGCTCGCGCTGGGGATAGCCCTTGGCATGTTCGTGCACCGTCACGTGGAATACTCGGATCAACTTTGGTGGGAGTTTACAGTCAGCAGTGATGCATCGCGCTGGTTGCGTGCCAGCCTGCTCATGATAATTCTTGCCGGGGCTTACGCTGGCCTGCGCTTGCTGCGAGGACGCCCGAGCATTGAAGCTACCTACGACGAAGAACAGCTTGCGCAGATCGATCCTATTGTGAAGGCCTCCACAAATAGTAATGCCAACCTTGCACTACTGGGAGACAAGCAATTTCTGGTTCACCCGCAGGGTGAAGCTGCGATTATGTATCAGCTCTCTGGGCGAAGCTATATCAGTATGGGCGATCCTCTGGGTAACCCAGAGCACTTCAACGAGTTGGTTTGGAACTTTCGCGAACTATGCGACCGACGAAGTGTTCACTGCGCGTTCTATGAAGTTGGCGAAAAATACCTGCCACTATATGTAGATCTGGGTTTGTCACTCTCCAAGTTGGGGGAGGAGGCGCTCGTAGATCTAGTGGAGTTTAACCTCAGTGGTAAAAAGCGCGCGAAACTTCGTAATGCTGTAAGCCGTTCTGGCAGGGAGGGTGCTGAGTTCGCCATCGTACCTGCTGCTGGAGTTCCAACGATTTATGACGAGCTGCAACGGGTATCAGACGAATGGCTCGCTGACAAAAATGCGCAGGAAAAAGGCTTTTCCCTGGGCTTTTTTGATCGCGACTATATGTTGAATTTTGACTGCGCGGTGATGCGTGTTGAAGGCCAGTTGGTAGCCTTCTCCAATCTCTGGTCCAGCGCGGATCTGCAGGAGTTGGCCATCGATCTCATGCGTTTCAGTCAAGCGGCGCCCTATGGCACCATGGACGCAATGTTTGCGCAGATCATGTTGTGGGGCCACGAACAGGGCTACAAGACCTTCAGTCTTGGTATGGCACCGCTTTCAGGCCTGGATAATCGGTCTCTCGCACCGGCCTGGAACAAACTTGGCAACGCGATATATCGCACAGGAGAGCATTTCTATAATTTCGAGGGGCTGCGTGTCTATAAGCAAAAATATCACCCTCAGTGGTCGCCTCGCTATCTCGCCTGCCGCGGCGGCTTTGAGCTACCCGGTGTGCTACTAGATACAACTGCCCTGATTTCTGGCGGCGTAAAGGGTTTGCTCACCCGAAAATGAGCCACCTGCAAAAGTCGACCGTTAATTGAAGCTGGTAAGGTGACTTTTGGGGTGGGTGAGAGGGTTGCTACTTAGTTTGATAGGTGGGTGGAAAATAGCCAGCGCGCGGGTATACTAAAACTGCACCAAAAGTAGGATAAGAGGCGATAATAATGAAGTATCAAGCTGATCTGCATAGCCTTCAGTGCCCTAAGTGCTCCCATGGGATGGAGGAAATTACCTATGGCGAAGTCACCATCGATCGGTGCACGAATTGCAGAGGCATATGGTTTGATACAGATGAAGCCCACCAACTGAAGCAGCTGGAAGGGAGCGAGGCGCTCGATGTGGGTGATGCTACCGAGGGCTGGAAATGGGACAGCCATGCTGACATCGACTGCCCGCACTGTGGTAAGCGCCTGGACAAACTTGCCGATCCGCAACAAAAGCACATTTGGTACGAGGTCTGTCCGGAGCACGGCATGTTTATGGATGCGGGCGAGTTCAAGGACTTCAAAGAGGAGTCGGTGCTGGATTTTTTCCGCAGCCTTGTCAAAGGTCGCAGAGACGTCGTAGCGCCCTAAGCTGGTTTTAGTCAGGCAGGCTATTAGACTTCAATACCTAGGGACCTTGCGCCCTACACAATGTGCGCCGGCTTGGCTGTGCATTGTTCAAACCGAAAGCCTCAGGATCGCCAGACATGGTTTTCTCAATTCAGGCGGAGAAAAACCGACACGAAGCTATCGCATAGAAGCTATCACATACTGATTTCGCAGACCGCAGACCGCAGACCGCAGACCGCAGACCGCAGACCGCAGACCGCAGACCGCAGACCGCAGACCGCAGACCGCAGACCGCAGACCGCAGACCGCCATCACCTCGCAGCCATGGGCCGCAACAGGGCTGAAGGCGAGGGCGTTTAAAGTTAAAGCCACTTCTTTCGTTTAAAGTAAAACAGCAGCGCCGTTGGAATTGTGATGAAGACGCACCAAATCGCAGGATAGGCCCAGTGCCAGCTCAATTCCGGCATGTAGTCAAAATTCATGCCGTAAATGCCGGTAAGGAAGGTCATGGGAATAAATATTGTCGCGAATACGGTGAGCACCTTCATGACTTCATTCATGCGATTGCTGACGCTTGAGATATAAATATCCAACAAGCCCGAGGTGATATAGCTATGGAGTTCGATGGATTCGATAATGCGGATTGCGTGGTCCGACGCATCCCGAAGATAGATATGAGTTTTCTCTTCAATCAGAGTCGATTCGCTGCGCAGGAGCTGGTTGATCAGCTCTCTCACTGGTGAAACATAGCGTCGCGCGGTGACGATCTCTCGTTTCAATCTCTGGATAGCGTTGAGTGATTCGCTACCTGGCTCGCCTGCCAATAGTTCATCCTCTATAAGCGTTACTGCATCGTCCATTCGATCAATAAGAATAAAGTATTGATCGATGATGGAGTCGAGAATCGAATAGCCCAGGAAATCCGCTCCCAGCGTTCGAAAACGCCCGGTACTTGTTTCGATTCTCGCCTTGATATGATCGAAAATGTCGTCCCGCTTCTCTTTGAATGTAAAGACGATGCGCTTGAATACGAGCAGACTGATCTGCTCATACTCAATCGAAAATGGTTTCGAGTTAATAATCGGGGCCTTGAGCACAATAAAAAGATAATTATCAAATTCATCGAACTTTGGTCGCTGATGGGTATTCAGTATGTCTTCGAGAACCAATTGATGTATCTCGAATTGCCGACCTATCTCCTCGATGAGCTGCACATTGGATAGGCCTTCGACGATCACCCAGCTTAAGGCGTCGCTATCGCGGTGTTCAGCCAACTCTTCGACAGACTCGATGTTGACCTGTTGTAAGTGGTCTTGGCTATAGCTGAGCATTGAGACTGTTGTGTCGTCTGCTAGTGCATCGCCCACGTGCACCAGTGAGCCAGGTGGAAGCCCAGTCTTGTGGGACGGGAGATTTGAATTATTCATGCGTCACTCCGTTTGTTTTTGTGCCAATGGCTCTATCAAATAAACGTCAATTGGGGTGATACTACACGGCCATCGTGCAGCTAGTCCCTCGATCTCCCCGAAAATAGTCTACACTGCTGCACAGATCGTTTGCTCAGTAGGTAGCAAGGAATAGAGATAAATGACAGATAACGATGCTTACGAACCACCAAAAGTGTGGACATGGGATAAAGACAGCGGTGGCAAGTTTGCCAACATCAACCGACCGCTGTCGGGTGCCACGCATGAAAAAGCCCTGCCGCATGGTGAGCATGCGCTGCAACTCTACTCGCTAGCCACGCCGAATGGCGTCAAGGTCACGGTGATGTTAGAGGAGCTGGTTGAGCTGGGTATTGCGGAGGCTGAATACGATGCCTATCCCATCAATATTGGCGAAGGCGATCAGTTTGGGAGTGGTTTTGTTGACATTAATCCCAACTCTAAGATTCCTGCCCTGATGGATTACAGCACTAGTCCACCAATGCGCATATTCGAGTCTGGCGCGATACTGCTTTATCTTGCCGAAAAATTTGATGCCTTCTATCCCCGGGCACTACCCGCTCGCACTGCCTGCCAGTCCTGGTTGATGTGGCAGATGGGCAGTGCGCCATTCCTCGGAGGGGGATTCGGCCATTTCTATGCATACGCGCCGGCGAAGTACCAGTATCCGATTGACCGTTACACCATGGAGGTTAAGCGTCAACTGGATGTATTGGACAAACAGCTAGCTGAAAATCGTTTCTTAGCAGGCGAGGATTACACTATTGCAGATATGGCGACCTGCCCGTGGTATGGCGCGGTGGTGTTGCATGATATTTACGATGCGGCTGAATTTCTTGATGTGAAGTCTTATGAGAACGTCATCCGCTGGGCGAAAGAAATTGAAGAACGCCCAGGCTACCAACGCGGCCGTCGAGTCAATCGGGTTTGGGGCCCGGAAGAAACCCAGCTTGCTGAACGGCACGGGCCGACTGACTTTGGCTAGTATGGCCTGATGCTCTAATGCCAACCCTTACCTGGCGCTACAGCTCGAATCGGTAGCGCCTAAGAACAACCGTGAGCCACACTGCCAGCCCCGAGAATACCAATCCGCCTGCCATGGAGAGCAGATCGATGTGCAGCCATTCGCTACCGTTGAGGTAGATACCCACAGCATCTTGGGGCCCGGCATAATGGGGAAGGTGAGCGGCCACAGCGTTGCCGAAGTATTCTGTACCCAGAAAAGCTCCTTCCACGACAAAGAGCGCGATCACCGGAGCCACTGCGAGCAGGAAGGGCGTGCGTTTTGCTCCGGCTGAGGCCAGCATCAGCCACGTGTAAGTAGGCGCCAGCCAAAGCGCGGTGATACACCATCCGACGACTGAATTGATCAGCAATTGCAAGGCACTGACGTGAGCTAACACGTCGGTAACCGGGTCCATATCCAGTTGCCATACCAATAGCATACTCAATAGCACCGTCGCGCACTGAACAATCAGGGCGGCCAAGATAAATAGTATGGGCGCGACAACAAAGGCGACCATGAGTTTGGCGCGTACTTGCTCCCAGTCTGACACCGGCATGGATTTGAAAAACAAAATAGATCGATCTTTTCGGTCGGTGAACAGGCACCCTAACAAGTAGTTCGCGGTCACTGCCATGAGCACGAGCATCATCAAAGTGTTGAGTATGATCAAAAGGGGATCTATCCCTCCCGCGATGACGTCCTGGCCTTTTAACTGTGCTGATGTGGCGCTTTGCGCTGACCCCGATCGCCCGGCACCAGCCTCGCTAGCGCCGGGACGCGCCGCCGACGGGGAGTCAAGGCGGTGATGCTCGAACGCCGGGTTTTCAGCATCACTGAGGTCGATCGTCACTGTAATCTCAGAGTCGTCCTCGGCATTAAGAAGCGCTTCAGCGATGTCTTGCCCGACAAAAGCGATCCTGTCTGCGGCTAACACACTAATCAGCATGATGCCGCTTAAGCATGCTGCGATTGCAAAGGGTGTGATGACCAGAGAACTGCGGTACTCCTGTAACTCGCGTCTAATTAAGGTATAGAGTGAGGATGTTGCTTTAGTCATGCTCGCCTTTCCCCCCCACAAGCGCTACAAATAAGTTGGTGATGGATGGTGTGCGAATCTCTCCCAGCGAATGGAGGCGATCGCTATTTTCGTTCGCGTAGATGATGGCCTGGCCACCCATGATGTTGCGGCGGCCGATGTGTGGAATTGCGCGCGCCTCTACCGCAGCATCTCCCACGGCATGCACTTCGATATAATCCTGCTCCAACTCTGAAATAGCTTTGTCCAGGATGATTCGGCCTTTGTCCATAAAAATAACGTGTGTGAGGATGTGCTCCACTTCCTCCACTTGGTGAGTGGAAATAATGATGCTGCGATCGCCGAAAAAATAGTCATTGAGCAATTGTTCGAAAAAACGTTTCCGAAAGAGGATGTCCAAACCCAGTGTTGGTTCATCCAGAACGAGCAGACGCGCATCTATCGCCATCACAATGGCCAGGTGCAGCTGGACGTTCATACCCTTGGATAGCGCTCGAATTTTCTTTTCAGGGTCAACCTCGGTGTTTGCCAGATAGCGTTCAGCAATGGCCCGGTCAAAACCCGGGTGCACGCCGTCAACGTAGTCCAGAAGCTGATGCACATACATCCAGCTGGGTAATACAGCAGTATCCGCAATAAAACTAACCTCCTGGGTGAGGTCCGCCCGCTGATTGCGAGGATTCCGCCCTAGCACGCGAAGATCACCGTCGCAGCGCGAAAGACCGAGCAAGGTACGAAGTAGCGTTGTTTTTCCGGCACCATTGGGACCGATCAGGCCCACGATTGCACCAGGAGGAATGTTCAGGTCGATATTGTCCACCGCGAGCATGTTGCCGAAGCCGCGGCTTAGACCACGGGCATGCACCACTGCCTGATTCATCGTTTTATCTCCTCTTGCTGCAGTAGATCCATGAGATCGTCGACACTAATACCTAGAATCTGGGCGCGCCTGGCGAAAGCTGGAAGTTCTGTATCTCTAAAATGTTGTCGCTCTTTGTCGATAAGCGTTGCGCGAGCACCTTTGCAGACATACATTCCGAGACCTCGGCGTTTGTCAAGCAAGCCGAGTTCAACCAGTTCCTGATATGCCTTACTTACGGTTATATGGTTTACCTGAAAGTCTGTTGAGACCTGACGTACTGAGGGTACCGGCTCTCCCTCTTTAAAGCTCCCGTCCATAATCCTGGCCACGACTAACTCTCGCAGTTGACGATAGATCGGCTGGTTGTCCTTCCACTCGTAACTCACCTGGTATTGGTAGGGCGTGGCATATGTAATTGCTCATATGGTGTTATATATAACTATAACACTAAAAAACAAAAAGGGAATACTCGTTTAAGGCACATTGCGATACATTGCGAATGGCTCGAACAGGTGCGAGCTTCATGTTTCTGTGATAAAGGTGTT
>JBCDFM010000183.1:0-8591 GCA_039178015.1 Pseudomonadota bacterium | reverse complement strand
CAACAGCAAGCTGGCGGCAACACCGGCTAAACCGGATGCCGCAGCCTCGATCGCGATCAGCCGACTGAGTGACTTGCTTGCACCTGCTCCCCCCGATAGATGCTTTTCCCGCAGATGCACCTCGGTGTCGTACAGTAGGGCGAGATCGGTTCCGGAAATCAAGCTAAAACCAACGCCTAGAATGATTTCATAGGCGACGAAATCCAGAAAGCTGTCTGCCCAGAGTAGCGATAAAAAGCCCACCGCGTTCAGTGCTGCGCCGATCATAATCGCGCGTTTTCTACCGTAGATGTCGGCGAAGTAGCCAGAGGGAACTTCAAACAGCGCAATAGTCAGGGCAAACAGGGCCTGTGTCTGTAGCACCTGACTCATCGACAGGCCATGCCCCTGCAGCAGCGGTACAAACACGGGCAGCACCACCAGAAAGCCGGTAAAAAAGCCCATCAAATAGATGGTTCGGATATTGTTTTGTAATGACCTATTCACGGTTCTAGCCCCTACCTGGCCCGGAACCCTGAACGCGAAGAATTTTTTCGATTAGCTAACGAAAAAGGCCTCCGGAACCAGGGTTCTCGGAGGCCTTTTGAAAAAGTATTGTCTTAGTCTATCGCATCCTCAAACCACGCCCTGCACACAGGCTCACAATCGCCACTGATGTCTGGCAGTAGCGTTTCATGCTGCAATCCTGATGTCGTGTCTGTGTTAAAAACGTGGTCATGCTCTTCTCGTGCAGATGCAAAATTTGAGGCTCTCTCGAGCAGGGCGGCATAGTGCCTTCGTTACTCTGGCAGGTCAACAAAAGTTTTTCTCTTGTGAAATCTTAACAGCGATTAGGCGTATAAATGCTTGCTCCACATAAGTTTGTCTGGATGCATTTCACGTGGGGCTGAAATTGTGTGCGTTAGCGGTTATGCTGCAAACCGGGTTTAGAGCAGAGGAATACGCTGTGAAAATTCAAGAATGGCTGGTATCCGGTGCACTCTTATTGTTCATCGTGGGGCATAGCCATGCCGACGATCTGACCGATGCCGCCAGAGCACTGTGCGACTCTATCAAAACATGCGCGCTCGAGCAGGTGGCCTCTCAGCAAGAACTGACGGATGAGGTGAAACAACAAATGACGCCGCTGCTGGATAATATGTGCTCCAGCATGCATTCGCAGGTGGCAGACGTGCCTGTGGATCACCCTCTCTATCAGCCTGCAGTGGGTTGTTTGCGCAGCATGGTATCGTTGGATTGCCAGCAGATGCAGAGCGCCGCGGGGATACAAACTCCCGAGTGCCAGGAGTATCATGAACTCGCCACCAAGTCTGGCTCTGTTCAATAAGGCAATCATGGTACAGTAGCGTTCGCGGACGTTCTAAAGCGGTGGCATAAAGTTCCGCAATAACGATTACGGTGAGTCAATTAACTAGGGAGAGATCAATGGATCACAAGAAATTGTCGGCGATGCTGAGCGCGCTGTGCCTTGCAGTTGTGCTAGGCGGGTGCAGTGAAGAGTCTATGGAGAGCACTAAGGAGTCTATGCAGCAGGCGACGGATGCGGTGAAAGATACTGCGTCTAGTGTTGCAGATAGCGCCAGCGATGCAATGGATGCAACGTCCGACGCCGCTTCGAGTGCGATGGATTCGGCAAGCGATATGGCCAGCGACGCGGGTGACAGCATGTCGGCCATGGCTGATAAGGCAAGCGATGCAGCGAGCGATGCCTATGATTCCGCTGCTAAAACTGCTTCTGACGCAGCCGATTCGGTAAGTGATGCGGCCAGCGATGCCTATGATTCAGCTAAGCAGGGCGCATCCGATGCAATGGACGCAACCAGTGACGCAGCATCTGATGCTGCCGATGCGGTCTCGGATGCAGCATCTGACGCATCCGATGCAGCGGGCGACGCCATGGACGACGCGAAATCAAAAATGGACGATATGTCGAGCAACTAATCTGCTCTCAGGACTGGCTCGGCCGAGCCGAACCAGTCCGACCTACTGCGTGAAGAAGGTAGATGCCAGATAGAGCGTGTAGCCGATGTAACAGGCAAATAAGCCCGCTCCCTCAAATCGGTTAATCCGTCCCGGTCGTCCTGCGCGTCCTACACCAAGAATGAAGATGGATAGCGTCAGCGCGGACATTACCACCACATCTCGGGTGAGTACGTGCGGCCCCACGGACATAGGAGAGATAAACCCGGCAATACCCACTACCGCTAAGGTGTTAAACATATTGGAACCAATGATGTTGCCCAGAGCGATATCGTGATCGCCTCTGCGGGCGGCAGCGACTGTCGATGCCAGCTCCGGTAGAGAGGTGCCGATCGCAACCACGGTCAGACCAATAATAAGATCGCTGACTCCGAAGGTCTGGGCGATGCTCACGGCCCCCCAGATCAGGAGTTGCGAGCTGCCAATCAGCAGTGCCAGACCAATCACCAATCGCAGCGTAGCAGGGCCAACCGCCAGATTGCGCCTGGCAAGTCCTTGTTCGAACTCTTTGGCAAGACTGTCAGACTGTGCGCGCGTACCCTGAACGATGCTCCAGATAATGAATGCAAAAAACGTCGCGAGCAGGACTCCTGCATCCAGACGGGTGATAGCCCCATCCCTTACTTGCCATGCGGCTAATGCGGTAATGACCGCCAGTACAGGCAGCTCTTTGCGCAATACCTTGGACTGTACGGTGATAGGCTTAATTAAGGCCGTAACGCCGAGTACCAACGCGAGATTTGCTATATTGGAGCCATAGGCGTTGCCAAGAGCAATCCCCGGGTTACCTTGTATTGCTGCCAGTGCAGAGACCATGAGCTCGGGCGAGGAGGTGCCAAAGCCAACAACCAGCATGCCGATCAGCATGGGCGACATGCCCCAGTGATGTGCCAGGGACGCGGATCCCGTCACGAATAAGTCTGCGCTCCAGGCGAGAACGATCAGGCCTGCAATAACAGCAATGACCGCCAGCGTCATGGCCATCGCCTCCGCCATAGAGAGAGTCTCGTGAAACTGTAGGAAGCAGTGTTCAGTATAGTGATCGCTAGCGAGTTGTTTAAAGCGGATACATTGATCGCGAACGGATCATTTCGTCTACCAGATCAGAGGCTGCTATTCGCATCTGTTCCCAGCCCAGTAGAACGTCGGCGAACCCCAGCGCCATACGACGGAACTCAGCGACTAGCATCGCCTCGCTTGCGTTTGCATCGACTCCACCCATGCCAGTGGGGCTTTGCTCAGTCACCAGCGCCTTTTGCGTCTCTTCAATCCCGCGCTTCAAGTACATTTGCCACTCATGTGAGGCAGTGTGTTTGGACTGTTCATACTTGACCATCAGCATCTGCAGCTGATCAGAGAGGCCAGCTATCAGTGCGGAGCGATAATCCATGAGCAAATCCCTGTCAGACCGGCTAGCCAGTCTTTTGGCATCTTGTGCCATCGATACCAGACACTCCTCAGGTGTAAGCCGATCGCGATAGTCAATGCGTTGCGTTAAGTACCTCGCCAACAGTGAGATCACCCCGCTGCTTCCCGCGATCGGTGTGTCCATGTTTACGTTCCGGCCATCCAGGGGCAAGTGCGGCACACTCCATGGATATTCAAGCGTCACGGAGGAGTTGTGAATGTTGATAAGCATGGCACCAAAGAGCGCATCTTCGCCTCGATAGGCTGGGAAATAAGGTGGCAGCAGTTTGCTGTTGTCTAATCCAGTCACTTGCGACATGAACGGCATTTTGAAGACGTTGTGTCGTCCACTACCCAACCAGCAAAGGTGGTTCTCGATGGTTTCGCGCAGGCCTTGAGGCGCCGAAAGTAAACGCTGCACAGAGTCTGGAGCCAGCCGCTGCACCCAATGTGGACCCGTACCCGGATCTCCTAATGAACCGCACTGCGTCACCAAGATAGGCGACTGGGCTTCAAGTACATTGGCTAACGCGGCGTTAGCACCGGATAACTGCTGAGGTGCTAAGGGTCCATCATTGATGATTCGCAGCGCACCTGCCAGGCTTTTGCCGAGCAATGACGCGTGCCCGCTCAATGGGTCAAAATCTGCCGAGACTGTGTCGTTCATCAAGCTCTCGAGTGACGGGAAAAATGCGGCTTTACGCATGTCGCCACTACCGAGGCCAACTCCCTCCTGACGGATAGGAGGGAGTATCGCCCGACAAAGCACATCATCGTCCATTACCAGGGCGCGGTAGCCAACAGAAAGCAATAGTGACAGCGTGCGAGAGCGACCAAAGGTCTTACTACCCTGCCATTGCTCGCGATCCAGCAGAAAACGAATACCCTCGGCATGTTCGGGCAGGCCTTCTAGCAAACCTTGAATGAGGGTGGTTTGGGCTTCTTCACCAACGTAGAACATATCTCTGGTACTGCTCAGATTAAACTGCGCCACCGCCTCGCGATTCAGGGCGCGGTTTTCTGGATTGCGTGAATCGTCGATTAAGAACAGCGCGTCGTGCTGACTAAGGCTTCCAGCGGCCTGCATCGATTCCAGTAAGCGCGTGACCCCCTCTGGTCGGTCGCAGGTAATAATAAACACGCGTGTAGGTGCAAGCTGCGTACCGGCTTCTTCCGACAGCTTTTGACAAACATCTCTGGCATCAAGTAGCAAGCCAGCCGTGTCTAGCTGCGCAAGCGTGCTTGCGATCATCTCCTCCTTGCCTTGGAGCTCCGCGCGGCTGCCTGCTAGAGCGCGCGCGTGAGCTTCGATCGTGTTGAAATCAGAGCAGGCCTTGATGGTCTCAACGACTTGAGGGGCAACAGCCGTTTGATTGCCGTTGGCCGGATTGATCACAACCGTCATGTTGTGATTAATCGGCGTCAGGGTGCAGCCGGCGAAAGCGACAAGGTGTGGCTCGCTGGTCTGCGTGATACCGCTTGCTTCAGTCATCCTGATACCGATGGTACTAGTTTGTCTGGGCAGTGTATGGCAAGCCAGATCGATTAAAAAGCTCTGACGCAAATATAGCCACCGTCTGCTACATTAAGTGGCAGACTAATGAATAATAGAGAGCATGCAATGCAGCGCCCGCCCTTCAAGGCCAGCCCATTTATTACGTTTTTTATCATCGTTTTTGTGACCTCAGCATCATGGTCGGTGTGGGGTCAGGAGGAGGTCCGAGTTGTCAGCAGCCTCGGACGCATAGAACCTGCAGGTGGCGTGCTTCGCCTCGCCGGCCCATCTGGCATCGGTGCAGTCTTGATGGAGCTTAAGGTGGAGTCCGGTGATTGGGTAGAGGAGGGGCAGGAAATTGCTGTTCTCGATACCTATGCCGTAAGGCACGCAGACATGGTACGTCTGCAGGCAGAATTGGATAACGCCAGGCAGAAACTGGCTCGTGAGCGCAAGTTAGCGAAAGCGGTCGCGTCCTCCGCTGCCAAAGTCGAAGATCTCGAGTTGGGCGTGAAGGCAGCGCAGGCATCACTTACGGCTGCAGAAGCCATGCTCGCGCTGTCGACAGTTGTCGCGCCCAGGAAAGGTCAGATCCTGTTTGTGCATGCACAACCCGGTGAACGCATAGGGGTTGAAGGCGTGGTAGAGATGGGACAAACCGATAAGATGTATGCGGTAGCCGAGGTCTACGAAACGGATATTATTCATGTGCAAGAAGGTCAGACGGCGCACATCATCAGCCCAGCGTTGCCGGGACCCCAGTCGGGCAAGGTGGACAGTATCGGGCTAAAAGTCGGACGTATGGATGTGTTGGGCATGGATCCGGTAGCACAGGCAGATGCGCGAGTGATTGAAGTGCATATCCTGCTCGATGACCCCGCCCCGGTGAGCCATCTCACGAATTTGCAGGTTGAGGTGGAAATTACACCTTGAAACTCGGTCCCATCCGTATCGCCTGGCTGCAAATCAGCCATCAAAAACTGCGCTTGCTGGCTGCCGTATTGGGCGTCGCGTTTGCGGTGGTGCTCGTTTTTGTGCAGCTAGGTTTTCAGCAGGCTCTGTATGACAGCTCTGTTCGCTGGCATACCGCCCTGGGTTATGACCTCGCACTCATCAGCCCCAAGACCACCTACCTGGTCAACCCGCCGGGGTTTCCACGCAGTCGTCTGTACCAAACGCTGGGCTTCGAGGGAGTGGAATCAGTGACGCCCGTCTATATTGGTATCGCGAAGTGGCGCAATCCTGCGAATCCGCTGCAGTCCCGCAATATCTACGTGATGGGGTTCGACCCCATGGACAGTGGTTTTGCGTTGGCCGGGGATCGCGCACAGGTCAGTAAGCTTCGTATGCCGGATCGGGTAGTGTTTGATGGCCTGTCTCGTCCGGAATTCGGTCCGATTGCGGATCTTTTCAACGCGAATGGCCGTGTCGATACCGAAATCAACGGTCGGGACATTAAGGTGGTTGGTTTATACGCGCTCGGCACGTCCTTTGGGATCGATGGCAGCATTATCACCAGCGACTTGAACTTCCGCCGTATTTTCTCGGATCGCGCCGCTTCTCGCATAGAGCTTGGTTTAGTTCGCCTGCAGCAGGGTGTTGACCTGACAGAGGTGCGCGATGAGATTGCTACGGCCATACCGGGGGATGTGCGCGTGCTTACCCGAGCGGAATTTATTCAGCATGAGGTGGACTACTGGAGCAACAATACGCCCATTGGCTATGTCTTTGGCATGGGTGTGGCGATGGGTTTGGCAGTCGGACTGATCGTTGTCTATCAGATTCTGTTTTCTGATGTTCAGGACCATCTGCGCGAGTACGCCACGATGAAAGCGATGGGATACTCACAGTTTTTTCTGTCGAGATTAGTGCTCTCAGAGGCTGTGATACTTGCCATACTGGGGTTTATACCCGGCTATGCTCTAGCGCTACTCGTTTATACACAGTCGCGAGAGGCCACTAACCTGCCGATAATCATGACCACTGAGCGCGGTGTGATGGTACTGGCATTGACTATTGTAATGTGTGCAGTCTCAGCGCTACTGGCTATGCGGAAACTGCGTGCGGCCGACCCTGCAGAGGTGTTTTGAATGACGGCAGCCGAAACGCCAATCATTGCCGACAGTGTTGACTACCAGTACGACTCTGGTCTGGGTCGGCACCATGTGCTGCGTGACATTGATCTGAAAATCAATGGCGGTGAAATCGTCATTCTGACGGGTCCATCTGGCTCGGGAAAGACCACACTCATTACATTGATTGGCGCTCTTCGGTCGATGCAAAGTGGCAGCATCAAAGTATTCGGCGAAGAGTTATGTGGAGCGTCTCAGCGATCACTTAAAAACACGCGTCGTAATATTGGCTTCATTTTTCAGCAGCACAATCTGTTGGACTACCTAACCGTAGCCCAAAATATCTCCATGTCCTTATCTCTCGGAGATCGACTAAAAAAAGCCCAGGGTAGAGCGCGTATCGAAGAGGTTCTGGAACGTGTTGGTCTGCGTGACCATATTGACAAATACCCAGACGCGCTCTCCGGAGGACAAAAGCAGCGTGTGGGTATTGCACGCGCGCTAGCCAACAGGCCGAAAATGATCCTCGCAGATGAGCCTACGGCATCCCTCGATAAGGAGTCTGGTCGCAACGTGGTTAACCTAATCCAGGAGTTGTGCAAAGAACAGGGTGCGAGCGTGGTGATGGTGACGCACGACATCCGCATTCTGGATGTTGCGGATCGCATCCTGCACCTGGAAGACGGCCAAATTCAATCTACCAGCTCCGCCGTCGCCTCAAACACCACCCAGATGTTGCGACTGCTCAATCAACATGATCCCCAGTCCGCTCAATATATGACGGCGTTTTCGCTGGCGCTGACTCGCGTCGCGCTGGCTGACAACCATATGGATGAACAGGAGCGAATGTTGATACAGAGCACCTTGCTCGAGCAATCGGGGTTGGAAGCGGCGGAGGTCGACATGGTGATGGAAATGGCGCTGTCGCAGGTTCGTTGTCGCAAATCTGAGCCGGGGACATCCGGCCCCCAGTTTTCCCCCCAGCAGAAGCAGCAGTTCATACAGGCGCTACACGCTGTAGCTGCCGCTGACGGAGAAGTCAGCCCCGAGGAGGTCGCGGAGATTCAACAGATCGCCTCTGAATTGGGCTTCGGAACCTAGGGCAGGGCTTTCCAGGCTTCAATATCGATGGCCGCCGGGAACAGGCGTTCGATTTGTACGTGCACCAATTGCGAGAAGCGCTCGGTCGCCTGGTCCTCGAGTATATGCAGGCGGACTGGTACGCAAAGATTTGCGATAGCCGCGATTCGAAAATCGTCCAGTGCGTGCTCGTGTAGATAGTCTTGCACACCCTGCTCAACAAGGGTGCTGTGCCAGGTGTTCAAGGCGTCCAATGGATGAGCACGGCGCTCCTCCGGTGATTCGCTGCCGCCCACGATGCGCCCCAAATCCAGAGCACCCATGGCGCGTGTCGCCAGCTGCCAGTCGTAGACAACGACTTCATCGCCACTGCCATGCTCACCGAACAGGAGATTATCCGCCCGAAAATCGGCATGACAGACTGTGTGAATGCGCTCCGACATGATGCGCTGCAACTCTGGCATATTCTGGTAAATCCAGCGGCCCATTTCGATACCGGCCGGATCAATACGGCTGCCGTACAAGTCCTCAAAGTGTTCCCAGTGCTCTACCACATT
>JBCDFM010000182.1:0-8599 GCA_039178015.1 Pseudomonadota bacterium | reverse complement strand
TTGTTTTTCAATAAACGCCCCATAGTGGTGACCTACCATAATATTATTGAGGACGAGTACTACGACGATGTGCCTCACTTGACGTTAACGCACAGTGCATCCCTGTTTGATAAACAGATGGCGCTGCTTAGAGAGAAGCTTGACGTAAGTTCTGAGTTACGTAAGGGTGCGGTCCATGTAACCTTCGACGATGGCTACAGGAACAATCTGACCGTCGCAGCACCAATACTAGCTCGACATGGAGTGAGTGCCACCTTTTTTGTACCAGCGGTTTACTTTGAGCACGAGTCCGTACTCTGGGTTGATCAAATGCTTATGTGGCTGTCTCATGCTCCCGATGGTAGTTATGTTCTGCTTGATTTACCCATCGAGCTTTCCTCTGACCAGGCCAGCAAAGAAAAGGCTTTTAAGTCAGTGTGGAAGAAAGTTTGCGAAAACTATGAGCTAAAAGACAAGTTGCTCGCCGACATGGAAGCGCAGGTGCCTTTTGCAAATCTACCTATCGTCGAGGGTTACAGACGCCAACGCTATGAGGGCTTGACGCCCAAGGAAGTGGAGTCGCTGGCAAAACAAGGTCATCGAACAGCCTGTCATTCCTATCGACATGATATCTTGACCAACCTCGCTGATGCAGAGCTTGACGATGATTTCAAGCAGTGTGAGCGACTTGCGGCGCATTATAATTCCGACTGGTATGCCTACCCGTTTGGACGACCCGAGGAAGTAGATGATCGAGTGGTTAGTCGCTGCGAGTCTGGCCGCTATTCATTTGCCTTCGTCAATCGAAACTCTACAAGTACTGATAGTCATCGACTGCCACGCATTAATATGCCGGCAACCGATGACAAGTACACGATTATGGCGAAACTGAGCGGATTTGAACGAATCGTAAAATCGCTATTGAGCCTGAACAAATAGAGCAGCGCTTAAACCCTAGCCTCAGGACGCACTGTACGTTGGTCGGGGCAGCTCATCCGGTGCACTCCCTTCAATGTATCCTACGGACGCGACACTCTGGCAAACCCTCTTAAGATCGCATTCCGATGTGTTCAAGTTGACCAGAATTCACGGGAGTTTCGCTGAGATATCGAAGCTAGGGTGTCCAAGCTAATGTGTCGAAGCCAAGGTATGGAAAATATGTTCTGAAGACCAAAATCCGAGTCGTTCATGAGCATATACCAGAATCGCTAGGTTCCAGTGCAAGGGCTCTCGGTTCTCGGTGAATTCTTGAATCAGCAATTCTATGGACCGCCTGACCCTTGTGTCTAAAGCTTGCTTTTATAGCGATTGGTATAGCTCCTCGAGGCGGCATTCGACGAGCTCCATCGCGAATCGCTCGTCGGTAAGTTCCAGAGACCGCTTACTCATACTCGACCATATTTGAGAATCCTCCACGCATTTTGTGAGTGCGGAGGCCAATGCTTCGCTGTCACCAGGCGGTACAAGAATACCGTTTTCACCGCTGATAACGGCTTCTGGAATGCCACCGACAGGGGTAGAGACCACGGGTAAACCCGCGGCCATCGCCTCTAGAATACTGATCGGTAGACCCTCGTGATACGATGGCAGGACGTAAACATCGGCCAGTGACAACAGGTCAGATTTCTGCGTGGGACCCACCCAACCTGGAACGGAAACCTGGTCTTGCCAGCCTCGGCTTTCCACGACCTGCTTAACCTTATCAATATCACCGTCGCCCGCTATCACAAAGTGCATGGGCTGCCCCTCAAGTCGGCCGATGGCATCTAGCAAATCATAGACGCCTTTTCGCTCCCCTAGTCTTCCTAGGAAGAGCGCGGTAGCGGGAGACTTGAGCAGCCGTGGTGATTTGGGACGATACTTGTTTCGATCGACGCTGTTGCGGACGACAATGACCTGTGCACTGGGTGCAATTTTAGCTAACTTCTCCTTCCAGTCCTGCGACAGAGCGATGACCGTATCAGCGAGTTCAAGACCTTTTCGAACCAATGACTTTTCGATCTTGCTTGCGTTTGCATAGTATTCATCAAACTCACTACCGTGAACGTGTAACACGATCTTGCGCCTCAAGACTCGTGCCCCCACGATAATGTTAAATAGCCTTCTGTAACTCCAACCATGCGATGTATGGATGTGCACAATATCGACTCCAAGCATTTGCTTGAGCGCTTTGGGGAACTGGCGCAAAAAAAACAGCGCTTTGTCCAGTTTGCTGCCATCACGGTGAGTTGGTAAATAGGAGATGCTTAACCGCTCCATCAGACCACAATCGATATAGTCGCGAATCACAGATGCGATCCCTCCCATCGTCGAAACATCTGTGCCTACCATTAAAATTTTGTTCATCTGTGAATCCTTGCGCGACGGATGCTGGCTATTTCGGTAGTGGCCTCCGGTGTCCCAACCGGCGCCGGGCGCACTTGTGGCCTAAGATTGGTGTCATCTGGAGGATACCGCTAATTTGGTGCACAGATGATCTTCATTGTCTCGACTCGTGAATTGCTTCTCGAATTTTCTCTTCTTATTCTCATCGCAGGTTCATAGATCGTCTAGACCAATGTAAGGTGTGGAGCGATGTCTTCAAGACAGCCGCGGTAATTCTGTCAAACCGATATAGAAAAAGGAACAAAGCATTGACATCGCTGAGATGGAAATTCAACCGGTTGCGAGCTATGGGGTGGCAGGAGATAAATCACCGGGTTGCTCAGGCAGCGCGTGGTTTGGCTGAAAAACAAGGAATAGGCCTGGCTTCTGCTCCTGAGCCAGATCTGGACAAATTCGGGTTGCCCTGGATAGAACCGCTGCCCATAGCATTCCCAGAGACCATGCACACTTATATTGAACGTGCCGACAGAGTGTTAGCCGGTCGCTTTTCAGTCTTCGCCATGCCTGAGGCTGCGCTGGAGTTTCCACCCAATTGGCACCGTGATCCCAAAACAGGCACCGTGGCTCCTTTGGAATTTGGTAAAAGTCTCGACTACCGTGATAACAATATCGTTGGTGACATTAAGTATCTTTGGGAGCCAAGTAGACACCTTGAGCTGGTGCATCTTGCACAAGCATGGCATTTGAGTGGTGAAAACAGATTTCTGGACGGGTGCCGAGACCTGCTAGATTCCTGGTTCGAACAAAACCCCTACCCAATGGGCGTGCATTGGACTTCGTCTTTGGAGCTAGCCTTGAGGCTCATCAACTGGTCCTTTGCTTGGCACCTTGTAGGCGGCCTTAGGTCCCCGCTGTTTGAAGGAGACGCGGGAGTCAAATTGCTGCAGCAGTGGTTATTGTCTGTCTATCAGCACTGTCACTTTATCTGTCGTCATTTCTCGCGGTTCTCATCCGCCAATAATCATCTGATGGGCGAATATGCCGGGCTTTTCTTTGGCGCTATAACCTGGCCCTGCTGGTCTGAGAGTAGTGGGTGGCTGACGATGGCGCAGTCGGGGCTCGAAGAAGAGGCTGCATTGCAGCATGCCTCAGATGGCGGTAATCGGGAACAAGCGGTGTGGTACCAACATGAAGTTGCCGACATGTTGCTCCTGGCAGGTGTGGTCGGTCGAAGGAACGGGGTGCATTTTAGTGATGAATACTGGAGTGTCATTGAACGTTCGTTGGAGTTTCTGGCAAGCCTGTCTGATGTGGCAGGCAATATGCCGATGATTGGAGACTCGGATGATGCAGTGATTGTTGATTTATCGGCTGAAAGACAGGTGTATAAAGGCTTACTTGCGTCAGGCGCTCTGGTGTTTAATCGCGGCGATTTCAAGGCAAAGGCGCAATCAATTGATGACAAGACTCAATGGCTACTCGGCGATTATGCGTTGGACCAGTTTGCGAATTTACCCGCAGCGCCACAGTCTCTTCCGGTCAACCGCGCCTTTCCTGAAAGTGGTTACTGGGTATTAGGGTCTGCATTTGAGACGGATCGGGAGATACGTGTAGTTGCCGATGCGGGTCCTTTGGGCTACCTATCGATTGCGGCTCACGGTCACGCGGACGCTTTAGCAATGACTTTGTCAGTGGCCGGTATCGAACTCCTTATAGATCCAGGGACATATGCTTACCATACACAGCAGGCATGGCGGGACTTTTTTAAAGGCACGTCTGCCCACAACACCGTACGCGTCGATGGTCAGGATCAGTCATCATCACTAGGTAACTTCATGTGGGGCGCTCATGCCAAAGCCAGATGCTTATCTTTTGAATCCGGGCCCGATGGCGATCAGTGGATAGGCGAGCATCTCGGCTATCGTCGTTTAAATGATCCATTGCGGCATCAACGCACTATTCTTTACGAGCAGTCCAGCTGTGAGCTATTGGTAACAGACCTTTTGGAGTGTGCAGGCAAGCACGATGTTGAGCTGCATTGGCATGCGGCTGAGCACTGCGATGTAAGCGTTATCGAGGGCAACGCGAGTATTCGCTCGGGCGAGGTCTCCGCAAGCCTGGATTTGTCTGCACCTGGGGACTGGACTTGCGAGTTAATTAGGGGGCAGGAATCACCACCGTTAGGGTGGATATCAAGGCGGTTTGATATTAAGGAGCCTTCTGCTGTTGTGCGCTACAGCGGACAGATTAAAGGTACGACAGAACTCACCACTCGTATACGTATTTCGCTTCCCTAACGTGGATGCAGGCGCGTAGGGGATTTTCAACAAGCAGTCGGTTTGCTTATCTTTCTACGGCTCTCTGCATTCATGGACCTTTATTGCTTACGAAGGGCCGAGCAATACTGAGAGCTAGAGCACAATTTGACGTTTTATCGTCGCCTGAGATCTTCATAAAGTATTAATTCCTTACTAATTTTGTAAGGATAGAAAGCCTACTGATTCGAATCGCAGAAGCCGGTTCTAGATTTTTAGAACGAGCTTAAGAACTGCACAATACCTTAATCGTGGGTCACGAAGAAGGGCACACGTATTGCTTTTGTCTTGGAAAGGGCGGTAGGGCTGCGAGTTTGTCGATCCGTCACTAGTGATTGGAGCTGATAACTAGAGCTTAGGTCATAGCAATGCGGCTCGAGGCGCTGAAGTGGTGAGGGGGCTGTTCCTTCTACTGTTGACCTTTTTGGGGAATATGGGGAAATGGAACAAGCTGACAAGTCGACAGTGGTGAGCATCTGTTCGGTGATAGACTGGCAAGTGCGGCTTGTGAGTACAGGGAACAATTCAATACGAATTAGTCAGTTCAGCGATTGATCAACCCGTTTCCAGCTTCGAGAAAACGTAGGGATCCAATATGCTTGAGAATGCCAGCACACCAAAGTCCGCTGCCTTACACCGGGGACCTGGGTTTCGTATTCGGCGCGATTTTCCTCGACCTAAACCTGAAGTGATCGATGCTCTCGCCTCGTACCCTTGCCCGGATATCTCAGACATACTCAACAGGCTGTATACCATGAAGCCTGAGTTGAAGAACCTCACAAGTGACAAAAAGATTTGTGGGCCTGCTTGCACAGTGAAAGTCTATCCGGGTGATAACTTAATGGTTCATCAGGCCCTGGATATTGCAAAGTCAGGCGACATTGTTGTCGTAGATGCGGGTGAGTCGGCCATGAATGGTATTGTTGGCGACTTAATCTCTACCAAGGCCAAATTTCGCGGGATACAGGGTTTTGTAATAGACGGGCTGATTAGAGATCTATCTGATATTCAGGCGCTTGATTTTCCAGTCTACGCTCGTGGTGTAACGCCGGTTGGGCCTTTGCATCGCGGCCCAGGCGAAATTAACTTTAGCATCTCCTGCGGCGGTATTGTGGTCAATCCAGGGGATGTTATTTGTGGTGACGAAAACGGGCTGGTCGTCGTGCGTCAGGAATTCGCGGAAGAACTCGTTAGCCGATTGGAAGAGCAGAAAAACTCCTCCGCTGAATATGAAGAAAACGTAAAGAAAGGTGTTTTCTCCAATGCCTGGGTGAATAACGCACTCGATTCGGCTGGCTGCGTTTACGTAGATGAATGATCTGCTGCCGTGCAAAGTAAAATTGGAGCAGCGCTTCGGCACCTCGAACCTTTGCGGCAGATACTGTTTAACCGATCCGAACTGTATCTTAAATCACAGTTTCGTGAGTTAAGGTGGCGGTTTTATGCTGCCTTTTGGAAAGCAGTATGTTCAGAGCGCGGTTGGGACTGCGAGCCCCTCGGTCGTCAGTGTATTCGAATTCACGGCCTGGGAAAAACAACCTATGTCATCGGTAGCTACGTGCAGCTCGATTCCGCGGCGGTGCTTAGCGTGGCAAGTAACAAGTCTCTTGCACGGCAATTGTTGATGGAAATTGATGTCCCTCTCCCCAAGCACCTGGATTTCGACCTCTCTGGATTGGATAGTGCACAAGCTTTTATGCAGACATGTGAAAGAGCCATTGTTGTTAAGCCCTGCGAAGGCGGTGGTGGCGCCGGCGTGACGACGGATGTAACTAGTGTGTCGAGCTTGCGAAGAGCAGTAGTCAAAGCGTCAACCATCTGCTCAAGGATTGTCGCCGAAGAACAGGTCGAAGGTTACGATTACCGTCTTTTGTATCTAGATGGTGAGCTGGTCGACGTGGTGCAGCGACGCTCCCCCACTGTAGTTGGCGACGGACGTCATAACATTCCCAAGCTTATCGCCTTGGAGAATCAGAGACGCCTGACTGACGACAAAATTACAGCACTGTCAGCGCTCACCCATGATGCGAATGTTGCCCAATTTTTGCGGCAACAAGGGCATAGTCCCAAGTATGTTCCAGCAACTGACTCAGTTGTGCCAGTTAAGACGCCTATTAATCAGAATAGTACACGCGACAATTTGAGAGTTGGGCAGGACGTCCATCCCTTCTATCAAAAGCTGGGTCACAAAATACGCTCGCACATAAATATCAAACTGCTCGGTGTCGATGTTATCGCGCCGACCCTGGCTGAAGCTCCAAACGACTGCGGAGGCGCGGTGAATGAAATCAACGGTACACCAGCCTTTCATCACCATGAATTAATAGCCGGTCAATGCGGGGTGTCCCACGTTGGTCCACAGGTTATGGAGTTTGTTTTGGGTAGTCATGGCGCATGAGACTAGGAGAGGCGGAAACTGTTGGTGAGATCTCGACTATGACGACAGTCCAAGCCAAAAATCCGGTGCTGCTGCTCGGTGGTGACGCTACAACACTGTCTTTGGCGCGTACCTATGGTGCTATGGGAATAGAAGTACGTGCGGTAATGGAAGCAAAGGCCTCTGCCGGAAAGTCTCGTTATTTGACTGAACATATCGTTATACCGGATGGCGTTGATCCTCAGGAGTATTTTGCAACTGTCACACTCTCGGGCGGATCCTCGCGCGTGCTTGGGTCTGTGATAATTGCCTGTGGAGACGATGGAGTCGAATTTGTTGCAAAAAACCACGCAGACCTGACTCGACAATACCTGCTTGAGAAAAATCACCCTCGATTGCAGTTGGACCTGTTGAATAAAGAAAAAACGCTATCGCTGGCCAGAGAAGCGGGACTCGCCATTCCCTCTTTTCATAGCGTACAGAGCCTGAAAGATATCGAGCAGGTAGCCGCCAACCTGCGTTTCCCCATCATGCTTAAGCCTCACCTCACTTTCCTGCTCTACCGTTTGCGCAAACAAAAGTACCTATTGGCCGCAAATGATGACGAACTTTATTCGAGTGCGCGCGACTTGCTGGACAACAATATTGAGTTCATGTTGTGCGAGATGATTCCTGGTCCGGACTCACAAAACTGTAGTTATTACACGTATCGATTGGGCGATGGCAGTGAGTACTTGAGCCTGACAAAGCGACTTCTGCGACGCCGTCCTATGAATCAGGGCGCTGGCACCTATCAGCTAACGGAAAACTTGCCTGACGTCGCGCAAGCGGGGAAACAGTTCTTCGATTACATCGGGTATCGGGGATTTGGTTGCATAGAATACAAACGAGATATACGCGACGGTTCGCTGCGCGTGATGGAATGCAACAATCGATTTACCGCGGTTCAAGAACAGCTTGCAAGCGCTGGGGCAAACGCCGCCATTCTTGCGTACGCGGATATTACCAACCAGCCAATGCAGCCGATCATTGGCTGTCGGAGTAAGGTTGCCATCTGGTCACCTATTAACGACCTTAACGCATTCCGAGAAGTCCTGAGGAGAGATCCGAAGGCAAGTTGGTCAGACTGGTGGCGCAGTCTAGAGCATCGCTCGACGGTATTTCCTTTTTTTGCTTGGCGAGATCCTATGCCGTTCGTGCGTGCGTTATCTCAACAAGTTGGCCGTGTGTTGAAGCGTAAGCTAGGTCTGACAGCGGCGCAGGCACGCGATTTAGGTGGGTAGCATGGTGCAAGAAAGGGAGTTGGTACCGTTCCTAACGAACGTATTGACGCGCTACGGGGCACAGGTTGAGCAGGCGTCGATAGTATGTAAGTCATTGGTCTGGTCCGATCTGGTGGGTCGAGTGACCCATGGTGTGTGGCGCTTTCCTACTTATCTAAAACGGTTTCGGGCGGGGCTACTGCGCTGCCCATGTAATCCAACAATCGAAAAGACTGGAGCTGGCACATGTAGAATTGATGGCGATGGCGGATTTGGGCATTACGTGGGTTTTATCGCGATGCAAAATGCTATCGAACAAGCGCGTGAAGCCGGCTGCGGTA
>JBCDFM010000181.1:0-8636 GCA_039178015.1 Pseudomonadota bacterium | reverse complement strand
GCGAGCGCGCCTGGTGCTGGGCCAATTCCTAGTGGAAACAGCACCACGACCATCGCAAAGAAAAGCAGCGGGTTGCCAATCTCGATGGGGCGCCTCGCAGCAAGCGTGAGCTGTCGGCGCAGTAGACGTATGCAATAGGCGCTGACGCTGAGTGTAGATAGCTCTTTACTACTCACTCGTTCGCAGCCTCATGCAGGTTGATCGTGCGCACCTTTTGCTCCATCGTTATGCGCTGATGAGAGGTGAGAATCACCGCTCCGCCCGCTTCGGCATGCTGACCTATCCGCGTTTGAAGATCCATAACGCCGCTTCTGTCTATCGCAGTAAATGGCTCGTCCAGCAACCACAGATCTGGAGCAGGCAAATACAGTCGGGCCAGGTTAACACGACGAAGCTGTCCCGCAGACAGCGTGTTACAGGGTACATCCTCATATCCGTACAAACGGACAGCCGCCAGGGCAGCCTCAATTTCCTGTTGGCTGTGGCTGCCCGCACCGGATACATGCCAGCTGAGATTTTCGCGGGGACTCAACAACGCTTTCACGCCGGGTTGATGACCAAGATACAACAGGGAGTATGGTCTGTGCACACGTCCGCTAAAACCGTACTCAGCAAGACCCGCCAGGATACGCAATAAGCTGGTCTTGCCGGCGCCGTTCGCACCCTCGATTTGCACAACTTCACCCGGCGACACTGCGAACGACAGATTCGCAAACAGCTGACGGCCAGCGCGCTCCATGCTCAGTGAGATGGCTTGCAGCAGCGATGTGTTTACCGTGGGCATGTCAACTAGCTGGAAGTGTGTAACCGCTGCACTTGCACAGAGTAAGGCACTAGAGATTTACGACCTCGATGCCAGGAAAATAAAGCGCATCATCTGGTATAACCGAATCGCCGGCCTCTACTCGCAAGGAAGCAAAGTCAAACAAGCGCTTATCGGCGAGCTGAGAAGGGGCTACATTGCAGATACTGCTAAAGATTGTCTCTGTCCTGCCCGGATACTGTCGTTCCCACTCTGTCAGCATATTCTTGATCTGAGCCCTTTGCAGATTTTCTTGAGAGCCGCAGAGATTGCACGGAATAATCGGGAACGCCTTGTATTTGGCATAGCGCTGCAGGTCTTTTTCTTTACAGTAGGCCAATGGACGAATGACCACGTTTTCGCCATCATCACTTAGCAGCTTTGGCGGCATAGCCTTCAGCTTACCGGCAAAAAACATGTTCAGAAACAGTGTTTCAACGATATCGTCACGATGATGCCCCAGCGCGATTTTGTTCGCACCGATATCCTGGGCAAAACCATAGAGCGTTCCTCGTCGCAAACGCGAGCAGAGACCACAGGTTGTCTTACCTTCTGGGATACGTTCGCGCACTATGCTGTAGGTATCTTTTTCTACGATATAGTAAGGAATATCGAACTGCGCGAGATACGCGGGAAGCACATGCTCGGGAAATCCTGGCTGCTTTTGGTCGAGATTGACCGCGATTAGATCAAATGTGATAGGTGCGCTCTGGCGAAGGTTGAGCAAAATATCGAGCATGCCATAGGAGTCCTTCCCTCCTGATAGGCAGACCATGACTGTGTCGCCCTGCTCTATCATCTGATAGTCAACAATGGCATTCCCCACATTGCGTCGCAGCCGCTTTTGCAGTTTATTGAATTCCGTTTTTTCCTTGCGAGAGAGCGCTTGCACAGTATCGATGATCATATGGTGTCTCAAGGCGCGCAGTTTACTTGTATGCGACGGAGCGAGTCCAGCAGCACGCTGAAGCGCCGACACCTTTCTCCAAGCTTGTTTTTTCCAAGCAATGACACGACAATACGCCTCCCCAGATCTGGACGCTGCCTCTAAAGCAACTGAGCGCAGCTTGAATAACTCATGCGACCCGAGAGGAATATACCCCGATGAAAGCACCCGTTCGTGTCACCGTTACCGGCGCAGCAGGTCAGATTGGCTATGCGCTGCTGTTTAGAATCGCCTCTGGCGACATGCTGGGAAACGATCAGCCTGTTGTGCTGCAGTTGCTTGACATCACACCCGCAATGGAAGCGCTTGAAGGGGTGCGAATGGAGCTCGAAGATTGCGCTTTTCCACTGCTGGTCGACATTTTGTGCACCGATGACCCCGACACGGGCTTTAAGGACGCTGACTACGCCCTGTTAGTTGGTGCACGGCCGCGTGGTCCGGGCATGGAACGTAAAGATCTTCTGGAAGCCAATGCCGCCATATTCTCCGCGCAGGGCAAAGCGATCAATGCTAACGCCAGTAAAGATATTAAAGTTCTTGTGGTCGGCAATCCGGCGAATACGAATGCACTGATAACCCAGCGCAACGCCCCTGATCTTGACCCTCGCAACTTCACCGCCATGACTCGGCTGGATCACAACCGCGCCATGACACAAATCGCACAAAAAACCGGGAAAACAGTTAACGATGTAAAGCGCATGACCATCTGGGGTAACCATTCCGCAACCCAATACCCCGATTTATTCAACACTGAAGTCGACGGCAAAACCGCGATCGAACTGGTGGATCAGGGCTGGTACGAACAGGAATTCATCCCCACGGTTCAGCAACGCGGTGCCGCGATCATCAAGGCTCGCGGGGCCTCTTCTGCCGCCTCGGCAGCAAATGCAGCGATTGATCACATGCGCAGCTGGGCCTTGGGCACCGAGGGCGATGATTGGGTCTCCATGGGCGTCTATTCAGACGGCTCATATGGTATCGCTGAGGGCCTGATTTATTCGTTTCCCTGTCGTTGTCAGGGCGGGGATTGGCGCATTGTAGAAGGCGTCGACGTTGGCGAATTCAGCGAGTTGAAAATGCGCGCCACCGAGCAGGAACTCGCTGAAGAGCGTGACGCTGTCAAGCACCTGCTGCCCTGATTTGTATGACTGGACCTCGCGCCTTGATCCCGACCAGTGGCGGCTGCAACGCCGGGTTCTCGAAGCATTGACAGCGCAATTCAATCCGCATGCCTGATATCTCGAGTTCCAAAGCCTATCACCATGGCAACCTGCGCGCTGCACTGCTAGACACGGCTATTGAGCAGCTCCGAGCGGATGGCACCGACGATTTAAGCCTGAGGGCACTCGCGCGATCTATCGGCGTGTCTCAAACGGCCCCCTATCGTCACTTTGCCGACAAGGGTGAACTGCTCGCCGCCATGGCGACCCGGGGCTATCACGATCTGCTCACCGCTCTGCGCGACGCAGGGGAACGTACAGCGCGCTGTCCCACCTCGCAACTCATCGGTTTTGCCCACGCTTACGTCGACTATGCAGCGGAAACTCCGCAGCTCTTTAAGCTGATGTTTGGACCGACTATGCAGCAGGCGGATAAATTTCCCGCTTTGCGCGCAGCCAGCAGAGAGACCATTCTGCTGGTTCAAAATATTCTCAGGGAAGGTATGGCTCTCGGCCAATTCCAGGTTCAGGATCATGTTTATCTTGCGAACGCTGCCTGGGCGGGCATTCATGGGCTCGCCACGCTACGGGTCGACGCACCTGAGCTGTTTGAACGACACATCGATCTTCGTCGACAAGTCGAACTTGGCGTGAACACCTTCGTACAAGGGATACAAGCGTCATAGCGCGATGCCAATGATACTGCTTTCCAGTCGCGAGTTTGATTGGATGATTCGTCATCGGCTAAGCGTCAGCTTTCATTCAACAGCCATTGCGAAAGCACTGGCGCCTTCCCCTGATTTCGTATCGAGCACACCAGCGCGGGAGAGCCACGGGTAGTACATAGACTTCGTCGAAAGCAACCGTACCGGCAATTGCACTCAACCTCTCGCATGGTCAGAGGTCGATCCGCCTTTTGACTTGATCAATTGATTATTCCTGGCTAGAGCTCGCGCAACAATGCCACGGGCGGGCTTGACACAACCTTGCGGCAATTGAAAACGCCCAGCCCCGCTATCAGGAGCATACCCAGGCCGATGCCTAAGGGCCAAACAGATGGCGTCGGCGAGTAGCGCATGTCCATCACCCACTCCTGAAATACATACACCGAGGACTCCGCAGCTACCGTCGCTAACAGCCCAGCGAACAGCCCGAGAGCTGCAAACTCGATAAAAAGCCCTCCCAGTAGCAGACCGCGTCGCGCGCCCAGAGCGCGCAGAATCGCACTCTCATGCATTCTTGCATCGACGCTGGCCTGAATACCAGCAACCAACACCAGCGATCCCGTCGCCAGAATGATGGCGAGCACAAGTTCTATCGCCGAAGACACCTGGTCGACGATCGTCCGTATTTGTTCTACCACCACGTCCATCTCGATCACCGTCACCGTAGGAAAACTGCGAACAAACTCATTTAAAAACGCTTTATCGCCGGACGGTAAAAAGAAGCTGGTCATAAAAGTCGCCGGATATGGTGCAAGCAGGCGCGGAGGGAACACGTAGAAGAAGTTGGGACGCATTGTTTGCCAGTCGAGTTCGCGCAGGCTGGATACCGTTGCCTCCAAGGTCTGAGATCCAATCACAAAGCTCAGCTGGTCGCCAACGTCGAAACCCATGCGCTCGGCAAACTCTCGTTCCAATGACACGAGAGACGCCTCAGTATTGGGTTCCCACCATTGCCCGGCGTAAAGTTTGTTGCCATCAGGCAAGGTATCTGACCAGGTGAAATTGGATTCGCGCTGTCGCCGATCCTCAGTCCTATCCTCTGTCTGCGGTAATTCAATCCCGTTTACCGCCATGATTCTGCCGCGAATCATTGGATACAGGGCTTCGCTATTTATGCTCTGTTTGCGCAGCATCTGGTCGACTGGCTGCACGTCTTCCGGACCGATGTTGAGCATAAAGTGATTTGGCGTACCCTCTGGCAATTGAGTTTGCCACTCATCAATCAGGGACGTCCGGACCAGCACAAGTACCAGGAGCAGCATAATGGCCATAGCGAAGATGACGACCTGCATTGCATTGCTGGTTCCCCTACGCTGTAGACCAGCCAACGCCAAACGCCAAATACTGCCAGCGCGCATGCCAACCAATCGCCCGCCACGCAACAGCGTCAGTGCCAATATCAACCCCAGCGCCACAGTGATCGCAAGTCCGGCCAGGATCGCGAGCGTGAGTTGCCAGTCTTGGCTGTATCCCCACATTAGCAGTGTGACGGCAGCCAAACCCAGAGCATAGTCGCCCAGAGTGCGCCGATTTTCCGCAGGTGTATCCCGGCGCAAAACTCGCAAGGGGCTAGCCTGACCGAGACGACGCAGAGGTGGCCAAGCGAAACACAGCAAACAAGTTAGAGACGTCGCAGCACCGATTGCGTAAGGTCGGATTCCAGCAGGACCAGGCTGCACCGGCAGCTGATCGCCAAACACCGTAAAAAACGCTGCCTGTATGGACCAGCCCAGGAAGCAACCAACAACAGTTGCAGCACACCCAAGCAATACCAGGCTCGTACCGTAGAGCCGATTTACTTTGCCTGAGGTTGCGCCCAAACTTTTCATGATGGCAACGTAGTCATGATGTCGCTCACTGAAGCGGCGCGCCGCCAGGGCGATCGCGACGCCGGCCAGCACCACGCCGAGACTCCCTGCCAATAGCAGAAAGCGCTCGGCTCGCTTGAGTGCACTGCCAATTCCCGGTTGCCCATCGCTTACATCCAACAAGCGCTGACCGTCCTCTAGCCGCGACTCCAGCCACTCTTTGTAATCAGCAATGGTCTCCGGTTGCGCCGCAAACAGCTGTCGATATTCCACCCGACTGCCCGGCTGGACCACGCCCGTCGAGGGAATATCGTCGTAGTGCATGAGTAGCCTGGGTCCATACCCATAAAAACTGGCAGCCTGGTCCGGTTCTGTGCGAGCCGCCGCAGTCACTTTAAATGACGCGTCGCCCACAGAGACCTCATCACCGATCGAAACGTCTAGCAAAGGGAATAACCTGGACTCTAGCCACACTTCACCGGGTGCAGGTCCTTGCGTCGCTGGCAATACCACACCGAACGGCTGTTCACTAAATGTTAATGCTCCCCGCAGCGGATAGGCATCGCTGACCGCCTTGACCGAGACCAGCTGCATACCCTCATCACCGGCGAACACCATGGAGGGAAAGGTCAAGGTGGTCGCTCTATCGATAACACGCTGATCCGCCTCTTCCAGCCAAACCTGCGGCATCGAGCGGCTGCTCCTCGCCACCAGGTCAGCCGCAAGGAATCGATGGGACTCCTGCACCAACGCACTTTGCAGACGGGTCGCGAACGCACTAATACCAGAGACGACGCCGACCGCCAGAATCAAAGCAAGCAATAACACACCCAACTCGCCGCCACGCCAATCTCTGGCCAGCATTTTCGTTGCTGTGATTGACATAACGTACCCTTACACTAGAGCGCCAGCGTCCAACACAAAGCGACGCTGACACCGATCGGCGAGCGTTTGATCGTGAGTAACGAGTACCAGTGTGGTCCCCTCCTCACGATTCAGCTCAAACAATAAGTCAATGATGTGTGCACCGGTAGCGGTATCGAGATTACCCGTAGGTTCGTCTGCGAAAAGAATGGACGGATCGGCCGCGAACGCTCGGGCTATGGCGACGCGCTGCTGTTCGCCACCCGAAAGCTGCCGAGGATAGTGGCTTACGCGAGACTTCAGCCCCACACGCTCCAAAAATCGCTGAGCCAGGTCTTCAGCGTTGGCCTGGCTTTGCAGCTCTAGCGGCAGCATGACATTTTCCAATGCCGTTAGTGCTGGCAACAGTTGGAATGATTGAAATACGAAGCCAACGTGCTTCGCTCTAAAGAGCGCGCGTGCGTCCTCATCGAGTGCGCTTAAATCGGTATCACCTATAACCACCCGTCCATCACTGGCTTCATCCAAGCCTGCCAACAAACCCAGCAGCGTGGACTTGCCGGATCCGGACGCCCCAATGATGGCAACGGACTCGCCCGACTTGATTTCCAGCGTAATCCCTTTCAGTATCTCAAGCTCGGATTCCGGCATGGAAACCCGCTTTTGGAGATGTTCAACCTTGATCATGAGTCGTTTCCTTTACCCCGACATACGTTTAGGTCTGTTCTGTGGATTGCTGCTGTTGTGCATGGCCTGTACGGCCCAGGCACAGTCCCAGCGGCTGCTGGTGCTGGGGGATAGTATCAGTGCTGCCTATGGTATGTCTCTTGAACAAGGATGGGTTGCGCTGTTGCAAACCACTCTCGCAGAGCAGGAAGAAGATGTTAACGTCATAAACGCCAGCATTAGTGGAGAAACCACCGGGGGTGGGCTCCGTAGATTACCAGCGCTACTTGAAGAGCATCAGCCCACGCTCGTGTTGATTGAGCTGGGGGGCAACGACGGCCTCAGGGGTTATCCTTTGGGCCGGTTGCAAGGCAACCTTCTGGATATGGTGACACTCGCACAGGCTGCTGGCGCCGAGGTGATTCTGGTACCAATGGAAATTCCGCCGAACTATGGCAGTCGCTATACCGCTGGGTTTCGCGACAGCTTTATCAGCGTGGCAGATCAAACGAACATTCATCTAGCACCCTTCATTCTGGATGGCGTCGCTACCGAACCCAAGCTGATGCAGGCTGACGGCATCCACCCCACCGCGTCGGCTCAACCGTTACTGCTAGAGAATGTGCTGCCGACGATAGAAGCGGTTCTCGCACAACAATGAACGACTGGGAAACCCTCCAGCAAGCGGATCGAGAGTGCATTTGGCACCCCTACTCGTCGGCTATTGATGCACCTGCTATGGTACCCGTCCTGGGAGCGGCCGGCGTGCATTTGCAGCTGGCAGACGGTCGGCGTTTGTTAGATGGCATGGCATCCTGGTGGTGCGCGATTCACGGGTATAACCATCCCGCGCTTAATCGCGCCGTGCGAGACCAGTTAGGTCAAATGTCTCACGTGATGTTTGGTGGGCTCACCCACCCACCTGCCGTGAAGCTTGCGCAGCTCCTGACTGGACTGACTCCCAAGAGCCTCAATCGGGTTTTCTTTAGCGATTCCGGGTCTGTCTCTGTTGAGGTGGCGCTTAAAATGGCCATCCAATATTGGTACGCAATGGGCAAGCCAGGTAAACAAAAATTGATAGCGCTGAGCAGCGGCTACCACGGAGATACGTTCGGTGCGATGTCAGTTTGTGATCCGATCACCGGTATGCACCATTTGTTCGGCGACGTACTACCAAAGCACCTATTCGCTCCAGCACCGCAAACGCCCTTTGGTAGTGATTGCCCCGACAGTGACTTGACGACGATTACCGACCTGTTGACGGAGCACCACCAGGATATTGCCGCGGTAATTGTGGAACCTGTAGTTCAGGGCGCGGGCGGCATGCGCTTTTATTCGGCAGACTATCTCGTCAAGCTGCGGGCCCTGTGTGATGCTTTCGATGTACTGTTGATTTTTGACGAAATAGCCACCGGATTCGGACGCACAGGCAAGCTCTTCGCCTTGGAACACGCGGGCGTTGAGCCAGATATACTCTGTCTAGGCAAGGCGTTGACCGCGGGCTATATGACCCTTGCGGCCACCCTGTGCAATCCCAGGATCAGCGAAGGAATCAGTCATGGGGAAGCCGGTGTATTCATGCACGGCCCGACATTCATGGCTAACCCACTAGCCTGCGCGACGGCCATCGCCAGCATCGAACTTCTGCTGTCTCAACCCTGGCAG
>JBCDFM010000180.1:0-8640 GCA_039178015.1 Pseudomonadota bacterium | reverse complement strand
TCTGGATCGACTGAAAATGCAAGACACCAGCCTGGAGTTTGCCTGTGAGCCTAAACTCGATGGTATTGCAATCAGCCTGCTGTACCGAGACGGGGAACTGGTGCGAGGCGCGACTCGCGGCAATGGCACAACCGGTGAAGATGTCACGCATAACATCAGAACAATCCCCTCCGTCCCTTTGTCTCTGCGCGGCGCCGGTTATCCCGCCTTGCTCGAAGTCAGGGGTGAGATTTACATGCCGCGTGCAGGTTTTGAAGAACTCAATCAGCGCGCGGCCGAAGAGGGCAAGCCCGGATTTGTCAATCCACGGAATGCCGCGGCGGGGAGTTTGCGCCAACTCGATGCACGCCTGACCGCGCAACGACCGCTTGAGATGTGCAGCTACAGTGTGGGCATCGCCGAGGGAGGTGAGCTCCCAACAAGGCATTCACTGATTATGGCGCAATTACACAGATGGGGTTTTAGGATCAACAGTGAATCGGCTGTCGTGCAGGGAGTACAGGCCTGTGAAGATTTTTATGACGCGCTGGCGGACAAGCGAGCTGGCCTACCCTATGACATTGACGGTGTGGTGTTTAAAGTCAATGACCTTGAGCTACAACAGCAGCTCGGCTTTGTTTCACGCGCACCACGTTGGGCTATCGCTAGAAAATTTCCTGCACAAGAGGAATTGACCGAACTGCTTGATGTTGAGTTTCAAGTTGGTAGAACCGGTGCGATAACGCCGGTAGCTCGATTGCGCCCGGTGTTTGTGGGCGGCGTCACGGTGAGTAATGCGACACTGCACAACAGCGATGAGATTGAGCGATTAGGGGTGCGCATAGGCGATACCGTCATCATCCGGCGAGCGGGCGATGTGATACCTCAGGTTGTATCGGTGGTTATGGCCAAAAGACCCAAGGACGCGCGCGCTATCGAATTTCCTGCCTGTTGTCCCGTTTGTGGCTCCGTGGTGGAGCGGGCGGCGGATGAGGCTGTGGTGCGTTGCATGGGCGGTCTGGTCTGCGATGCGCAACAGAAAGCGGCGATAAAGCATTTCGTGTCGAGGCGGGCAATGGATGTTGATGGCTTGGGAGATAAGCTGGTCGAACAATTGGTAGATGAAAAGTTGGTGGAAACAGTCGCAGGTCTATACGAACTAGAGCGCGATCAGCTATTGGGTCTGGAGCGCATGGGCGAAAGGTCCACCGACAATCTACTGGCCGCCTTAGATAAAAGTAAACATACCAGCTTAGCCCGATTTATTTATGCCCTTGGTATCAGAGAGGTAGGTGAAGCCACAGCGCTTGGGCTAGCCCAACACTTTGGCAGCTGGGAAGCGCTGGCGGACGCAAGCGAAGCACAACTGCTAGAGGTGAGCGATGTTGGCCCTGTCGTCGCCGATCACTTGCGACAGTTTTTCGATTCCGAATCGTCTATGGCGGTCGTGTCTAGTCTGCAAACAGCCGGTGTCACATGGCCAGAGCTTGAGTCGACTGTGACAGAGCTGCCACTCGCCGGAGAGACTTGGGTCGTGACCGGTAAGCTCGAGTCGATGGGACGGGACGATGCCAAGGCACAGCTACGGTCCTTAGGTGCGAAAGTGGCCGGTAGCGTCTCTGCAAAAACGAGTGCTGTGGTAGCCGGACCCGGGGCGGGTTCCAAGTTGTCGAAGGCACAAGAGCTTGACGTGCGGGTGATCGATGAAACAGCCTTTCTAGAGTTACTCGCTTCGCACGGTATAGCGCTGTGACCTTAACGCGCCTGCTTGCCGTCATAATCTGCGTCATCGCAACGTCTGCCTGCACCACATCACCGCCGCGAGATACCAATAACATCTGTGCGATTTTTTACGAGAAAGATGACTGGTATGAACAGGCGGCAGATGCCAGAGATGAATGGGGCAGTTCGATTCCAGTGATGATGGCCATTATGCATCAGGAGTCGCGATTTAATGCCAAGGCGAAACCACCGCGCAAGCAGTTACTGGGGTTCATACCCTGGTTTCGTCCTTCAGATGCCTACGGTTACAGCCAGGCGCTGGGCAGCACCTGGGAATCCTATGAGAGAAGCGCTGGACGCTACGGCGCTGATCGCGATGACTTTGGTGATGCCATTGACTTTATCGGCTGGTACAACCATCAGACCTATCGTCGCAACGGCATCAACAAACAGGACGCATACTCCCTCTACCTGGCTTATCACGAAGGTCATGGCGGTTTCAGTCGCGGTACCTACCGCAACAAAGACTGGCTGATTGGGGTGGCTGGGAAGGTTCAGCGTAGGGCCAACAGTTATCAGGTTCAATTGCAGACCTGTGAAGAAGACCTAAAAGACACAGGCTGGTTTTGGGATTGGTTTTAATGTTGGTATGAGGTTTGGCTTTAGAATGGGGTTTGAGAATGCACCGGGGCTCAGACAAGAGAAAATGCCCATACATACCGTCCGTCGCAAGGCGAGCAAACGTTACAGCTTGCGATCGTCTAGTGTTTCCTGAAAGCTTCCGCGCTCTTTTCTCTGCGCATCCTCGCGTCGAGTAGGTGACCATAAAAAACGAGCTGTCTGTCGCCGAGCGTCTTAGTGATCCTGAATCTGTGCATTTGTGATGAGGTGCTCTAAACCCTTCTTTTTCTTTTTGTTAATATGTGGTGTGCAAAGGTGTAATAGGCCCCCGGCTGTGCCACACTGAGGTCTATTCGTCGGCTGAACCAACAACAATAAGGTGGGCCTGGCACTGTGAAAGCAACAAACATAAACAACCCCGAATATTTTCATAAGGTGGTGGACTGTCAGTATGCCTGTCCCGCGCATACACCCGTGCCTGAATATATTCGCCTGATCGCGGCTCAGCGTTATACCGATGCCTATATGATCAACTGGTACTCTAATGTATTCCCCGGTGTATTAGGTCGCACCTGCGATCGACCCTGCGAGCCTGCATGCCGTCGCACGCGTGTGGAAGAAGAACCAGTTGCCATATGCCGATTAAAACGGGTGGCCGCAGACAACAAAGATGACATAAGTGAGCGACTACCGACCATACCGAAGAAAAAAAACGGCAAACGGATCGCGCTGATCGGTGCTGGGCCAGCATCGCTGACGGTAGCCAGAGATCTTGCACCACTGGGATATACCTTAGATCTCTACGACAATCAAATTGCGGGTGGCGGCATGATGCGCAGCCAAATACCGTCTTTCCGCTTGCCTATCGAGGTGTTGGATGAAGAGGTCAACTACATTCTGGATATGGGTATCCACGCCACCTTCGACACCTATGTGGATAGCCTAAAAGCGATTTTGGACAAAGGCTATGATGCGGTCTTTGTGGGGACAGGTGCTCCCCGGGGCAAAGGCCTCAAGCTACCAGGGCTGGAAGAGGCCGGGAATAAAGTATTTCTCGGGATTGACTGGCTTGCCAATGTGGCTTTCGACCATACCGACAAAATAGGTAAGAAGGTTCTCGTTTTGGGTGGCGGCAATACGGCTATGGACTGCTGTCGTACCTCCAAACGCCTGGGTGGAGAAGATGTACGTGTCGTGGTACGCAGCCCCTTCGAAGACATGAAAGCATCGCCTTGGGAAAAAGATGATGCCATGGCCGAGGGTATTCCCTTCTACAACAATCATGTGCCGAAGGAGTTTGTGGTCGAACAGGGCGAACTCAAAGGCATGACCTTTGAAAAAGTAGAAGCCAAATACGACGACCATGGCAAGCGTACCTTAGTGCCGACGGGCGAGGACCTGGTGTTTATGGAGGCGGACAATGTGCTCATGGCCATAGGCCAGGAAAATGCGTTCCCCTGGGTTGAGCGCGATCTGGGCGTGGAGTTCGATAAATGGGACATGCCAATCGTCAATAAAGACACCTTTCAGTCTACCCACCCAAAAGTGTTTTTTGGCGGTGATTCAGCGTTTGGCCCAGAGAACGTCATTACTGCAGTAGCGCACGGGCATCAGGCTGCTGTTAGCATCGACCTATTGTGTAATGGTGGGGACGTCAAAAATCGGCCACCTCCTCGCACCACTTTGATGAGCCAGAAAATGGGTGTACACGAGTGGAGCTACGATAACTCAGTTGCGCCCGATCTACGATATGCCGTGCCTCATGCTCCCCTGGACGAGGCACTCAAAAACCGAAAACTAGAGGTCGAGTTGGGTTTCGATCGTGAAACAGGATATCAGGAGGCTGAACGATGCCTTAATTGCGATGTGCAAACGGTGTTTGATGAAGTCCGCTGTATTGAATGTGATGCCTGTGTTGATATCTGCCCGACGGATTGTATTACCTTCACCCCCAATGGAACGGAAGCCGACCTGCGCACGCGGCTCTCGGCACCCTCCGAAGATACCTCGCAGGATCTTTATGTGTCCAAGGAACTGCCTACGGACCGGGTGATGGTGAAGGATGAGGATGTGTGTTTGCACTGCGGTCTGTGCGCAGAGCGCTGTCCTACAGGTGCATGGGATATGCAGAAGTTCCTGTACAACGTTGCGGGGACCATCAAATGAAGCGGATCGAGTCAGTCAACGACTTTGTCATCAAGTTTGCCAACGTCAACGGCACGGGCTCTGCCAGCGCAAACAACCTGTTTGCTAAAGCGCTGTTCCGCATGGGTCTGCCGGTGAGCCCCAAGAATATATTTCCATCCAATATTCAGGGCTTACCCACCTGGTATGAAGTGCGTGTTAGTGAGAAAGGGTATTTAGGCCGACGCGGCGGCGTCGATATTATGCTATCAGTTAATCCACAGAGTATGGCGCAAGATATCAAAGACATCGAGCCCGGCGGCTACTTCATATATGACAGCACAAAACCGCTAGACCTTCGCCTACTACGTAAAGACATCAACACCATCGGCATTCCACTGACGCGCATCTGTAACGAAAAGTATCGAGATCCGCGGCAAAGGCAGCTATTCAAAAATGTGATCTATGTAGGCGCGCTCGCCGCGCTGCTTGATATGGATTTCAAAGTGCTCACCAACCTGGTGGGAGATCAGTTCAAGGGCAAGGAGAAGTTGGTTCTGCCCAACATCAGCGCTCTGGAGCTAGGTCACCAGTATGCCAAGGATCATTTTGAGTGCCCGATTGGTATCCGTGTGAAAGCGGCGGACAAAGTGGGGGACAAGATTCTCCTCGACGGCAATACGGCACTCGGGCTTGGGGCGATTTACGGCGGAGCAACCGTAGCCGCCTGGTATCCCATTACGCCGTCGACCTCTGTTGTGGATGCCTTTGAAAAATATGCCAAGCGTGTCCGCATTGACCCTGGCACAGGTCGTCGCAACTATGCCATCGTACAAGCTGAGGACGAGTTAGCTGCCATCGGCATGGTGATCGGCGCCAGCTGGAATGGCGCGAGGGCGTTTACCGCCACTAGCGGTCCAGGTCTCTCACTGATGAGCGAATTTTTGGGCCTTGCTTATTTTGCTGAAATTCCAACAGTCCTGTTTGACGTTCAGCGGGCAGGCCCCTCTACGGGTATGCCAACACGTACTCAGCAATCGGATGTACTGGCGGCGGCCTACGCCAGCCACGGGGATACCAAACACGTCTTGCTGTTTCCTTCGTCTCCCAAAGAATGTTTTGATTTTGGTGCCCTGTCTTTTGATTTGGCTGAACGTCTGCAAACGCCTATCATCATGCTGACGGACCTCGATCTGGGCATGAATGACAATATGTCTGAACCGCTAGAGTGGGACGATACCCGCGAGTACGACCGCGGCAAGGTGCTCAATGCGCAAGAGCTAGAGGACATGGAACGTTTCGGCCGCTATCAGGATGCCGATGGCGACGCGATTTGTTATCGAACCTACCCCGGTACCCATCCCAATAAAGGCGCTTTTTTTACTCGTGGCAGCTCGCGAGATGAACAGGCGGTATACACGGAAAAGGGTGAAGAGTACGAGTTCAACATGCTGCGCCTGCTACAAAAGTGGGACACAATAAAAGACTACGTGCCAGGGCCGGAGATCATTCCCTGCGGCCAGCCTACCGATATGGCCGTGCTGTATTTCGGCACCAGTGAGGCCTCATCTCGTGAAGCGCTGGACTATCTCGCTACAGAAGGTATCGCACTGGATGCAATGCGCATTAGATCGTTTCCCTTCAATCAACAGGTTGAAGACTTTCTTGATGAGCATGAGCGCGTTTTTGTGATCGAGCAAAATCGAGATGCGCAGTTACGAACACTACTTATGGCGGAATTCGAACTGGGCCCCGATAAGTTAAAATCCGTGCTCTGTTTTGATGGCACGCCCATTAGTGCCCGCAATATCCGCAAACAAATCCTTGAGCATCTACCCGGCAATAACGTGACACCGCTGCATCGAAAGATAAAGGCCAGCGGCGCGGGAGCACACCCATGAGCTATCAGATACCTAAGTTCAGACACCCTGATCTGCCGGTCAATGATTTGGGCTACACCAAGGCCGCCTATGAGGGTTCTATCTCAACCCTGTGTGCCGGCTGCGGTCACGACTCTATCAGTGGCGCCCTGGTAAGAGCCTGTCATGAGCTGTCGCTGGAACCGCATAAAATTGCGAAACTGTCCGGTATCGGATGCTCATCAAAAACACCGACCTATTTCCTGGGAAAGTCGCATGGCTTTAACTCGGTGCACGGCCGTATGCCCTCTGTGGTAACCGGTGCAGCAATGGCCAATCGTGACCTGCTATATCTTGGCGTATCAGGCGATGGGGATACCGCCTCTATTGGGATGGGTCAGTTTGCTCACGTTATCCGTCGCAACCTGAATATGGTCTATATCGTGATGAATAACGGCTGCTATGGACTGACCAAGGGTCAAGATTCTGCTACCGCAGATGAGGGTTCAGCCAGCAAAAAAGGTGACGCCAACCCCTTTAGTGCGATCGATTTGTGTCAGACAGCGCTGCAAATGGGCGCAACCTTTGTCGCACGCAGTTTTTCCGGCGATAAGGAACAGCTGGTTCCATTGATCAAAGCTGCGATTAGCCACAGAGGCTTCGCTTTAATCGATGTCGTCTCGCCCTGCGTCACCTTTAACAACACAACGGCCTCCACCAAAAGCTATGAGTTTGTGCGCGATCACGCCCAGGCGACCGGCACGGTCGACTTTGTACCCATGCGTCAGGAAATTACCACGCAATCTCGCCCTGGGACTGCCCATGTGGTGACCATGCACGATGGGTCTGTGCTGCGCCTCTATGAGGATAGGGAACACTTCAACCCGTTTGATCGACGTTCGGCCATGATGTCATTAATGGGTCACGCGCACGACGGTACCATCCAGACGGGTCTGATCTATCTGGATAAACAAAGCCGTGATCTACACGAGGTGCTTGAAACCTCTCATCGTCCGCTAAATGAGTTGGAGGAATCCGAGCTCTGCCCCGGCAATAAAATGTTGCTTAACATTAATGCCAGTCTGCGCTGAAGTAAGGGTCTAGCCAGACAAAGGTTGAGAAACTTCTTTCACACTTGTCTGTCGTAGGATTGCCGGGTCAGTGTCATGTATTTGTCATAATTCCATCATCTAATAGTGCCACATCACGGCTTAAAGGAAGCGGGAGCGATGAAGGAACCGACGGTACTGGTAGTAGACGATGAAGATGCCATTCGCGATATGTTGCGCATGGCGCTAGAAATTGCTGAATTCCGCTGTATCGAAGCGGAGAACATTCACGACGCCTATACCCTGGTGGTTGATGAGAGACCTGATATTGTCCTGCTAGACTGGATGCTGCCTGGTGGCAGCGGTATCGAAATGCTGCGTCGGTTGAAAAGGGGAGAAACTACGCGTGATCTGCCCGTCATCATGCTGACAGCGAAAACCGCCGAAGATAATGTTATCCAGGGTTTAGATGTCGGTGCAGACGATTACATTACCAAGCCGTTTGCACCACGAGAGTTAATAGCCAGAGTGCGCGCTTTGTTGCGCCGCACTGCTGGTGGTCAGGGTAACGAGCGCATGCAGGTCAGCAAGTTAGTGTTGGACGGTGAAAGCAGGCGTGTACTGGTAGATGAAGACCCTATTGATATGGGGCCGACCGAGTTCAAACTTCTGCAGTTTTTTATGGCGCATCCAGAACGAGCCTATACGCGTAGTCAGCTGTTGGATCAGGTATGGGGTGCGAATGTCTACGTCGAAGAGAGAACAATCGACGTCCACATACGACGTTTGCGCAAGGCGCTGCAAGCACCTGCTGGCGATTACAGTAACTTGATCCAGACCGTGCGCGGGACGGGCTATCGATTTTCTTCTCGAGGGGTTGCCTAGTTGTTGCCAAGGTTGGACGAATGAAGTGGACCTCCACCGCACTGAAAATCGCGCTGTTACTGGCGACAACCGGCCTGATCGGCTGGTATTTTGGCAAACCCGCTTGGGCATTATGCGCTGTTCTGTTGGCGCTGGTGCTGCACTGGCTGATGCAAATGCGCCGCGTGCAAAATTGGCTGCAGCAACCGCAAACACCTCCCCCCGAAATTTACGGCATCTGGGGTGATCTACTTAGCCGAATCTATCTTCAGCAGAAAAAGGGGAGAGAAGCGCAGGCCAGGCTACAATCGACAATCGACTATCTGCAGGACTCTTTCGCGTCTATGCGCGATGGTGTCATCATCGTCGATGAGCAGGGCTTGCTTAAGTGGTTTAATTCTCCAGCGTCAGATTTACTGAGT
>JBCDFM010000179.1:0-8673 GCA_039178015.1 Pseudomonadota bacterium | reverse complement strand
CGTCCCGTGCAGTGTTATGATTCGCATTATCCCACAGGCGATACACGGTAGGTATCATTGTCAGAGTCAGACCTGAAGCAAAACTCACCGGCAATGCAGCCCATCACCGGCCTTATTCTGGCTGGTGGCGCAGGTAGGCGCATAGGTGGACAGGACAAGGGTATGCTCAAGTGGCGGGGCCAGCCTCTTGCAGCCCACGTCGCCGCCAGGCTACGTCCCCAAGTGGACAAGCTCATTATCAGCTGTAATCGCAATCAGGCTTATTACGCCACGCTAGCCGATGATATCGTGTCCGATACACGACCGTACTACCAGGGCCCATTAGCGGGATTGGAGAGTGCTCGCAACCACATAGAAACTGATCTGCTATTGATTGCACCTTGCGACGCTCCGATGCTGCCACTGGACCTGTGTAGGCGTCTTCAAATAGCCGTCCGGAATATGCCGAATCGCATCTGCTATGCGCACGACGGAAACCGCCCACAGTATCTGTGCGCAATGATGTGGGCAGCGCTGCTGGAGCAATTGCCAGACTACTTAGATGCAGGTCATCGCGCTGTGCATCAGTGGTATTCCGGTCAGGATACACATGTGGTCGATTTTTCGGACCAGGCGGCGGCCTTTATAAACTGCAACTCCCGACTTGATCTAGAGGATGCCTAGCCGGGCGTCGCGACTCATTCGCCCGCTGAAACACTGTTACCGAAATCGATCTTTTTAGCCGGCTGAGTACGCCCGCTTGTTACCCCTCTCTTGCAGCGTTCATAACCTGCCTGAGCGCACCCGCTATGCGACGTACTGATTCGCATTGCCCAGGTGCGACACTTGACGCTATCGAGCCAGGTGTCTTGCGCATGTTTGCAGACTGGTAGACTGTCTTCCTATAAGGGCGAGAACATGGCGTCACACTAACGCTACCATTAACGTTTTGAGCTATCGCGGGGGCTTAATCATTGAAAGTCGGAATCTGTCTACCCTATATGAATCATGGTATCACCCGGGAGGACTACGAAAAGTGGTTCAAGGCGGTCGATGATGGGCCATTTCATAGCCTTTGCTGTGGCGAGCGCGTCCACGGCCCTGCCATGGATATGCGGATTCTGCTCGCCAGCGCAGCCAGCGCGACCCGGCGCATAGAAATTTGTCCAACCCTTTACGTGCTGCCGATGCACAACGCGACCCGTGTTGCAAAAGAGATAGCCACTTTAGATGTGCTGGCGGGCGCAGGACGTATGCCCTATGTTGCTATAGGTTATGGCGGTCGCGAGCAAGACTACCAGGCCGTCGGCGCTTCTTTCCAAGGACGATACAGCCGGATGGATGCGCAGGTTAAAGAATTGCGCCGCGTCTGGCGAGGCGAAGAAATGGTGCCGGGGGCTGGGTCTATCGGGCCAACATGCACCACTCCCTGTGGTCCAAAATTGCTCAGCGGGGCGACAGGCCCAAAGGGTATTGCGCGCAGCGCGAAGTGGGCTGATGGATTGTACGCCTGGTCATTCAACGGTGAACTTGCAGAACTACAGTACAGTCTTGGCCTTGCCGATACCGCATGGGCGGAAGCCGAGCGCACCACTCGCCCCTACCGGCTCGGGGGATGCTGGTACACCCTTGCAGACAACGGCCAGCAAAAGCTGCACGATTACCTCTATAACTATATGCTTTTGGCAGGTGCCGAGGCCGCGAGTGCCCTGGCTGCTAAAGTTAACCGGTCCAGCCAAGACCGTGTTCATGCGGCCTTGGATAATGCTGAGGCAGCGAGCTGTGATGCTTTTTTCCTGGTACCAGCAACTGCCGAATTGGCCGAAGTTGACAGGCTGGCGGATATTCTCGCCGTGCGCCAATGAAGCCAACGCTGATGATACCAGTTGACACGTTTTTTCACGGGCTTGGTACCTCCCTGCATAAGTTGGCGGCCCACCATCTTGGCGCTCACCTGTCTCGACCGCTACCGGTTATACTGCGTGTATCGGCTGACGAACAATCACAATCCACGGAGAGGTGTCATGGCCAAACGCGTATACCTGTTCAACGAGGGCGATAAAGACGATCGCGAACTCTTGGGCGGCAAAGGCGCCAATTTGTGTGAGATGACGAATCTTGGCCTGCCTGTGCCATTTGGTTTTATCATCACCACAAACTCCTGCAGAGAGTTTTTTCATAGTGGCAATAAACTGCCATCGCTATTGGAACAGGAATACCGTGTCGCCCTGGATATTGTCGAAAAAAAGATGGGCGCTCGCTTCGGTGATCCCGAAAACCCGCTGCTTTTTTCTGTGCGATCAGGCGCTCCCGTTTCCATGCCCGGAATGATGAACACCATTCTCAATCTTGGGCTCAACGATGAAATAGCCGAAGGGTTGGCAAAGAAAACCAGCAACCCGCGTTTTGCTTACGATAGCTATCGGCGCTTTATTCAGATGTTCGCCAATGTGGTGCTTGGTGTGGATGGAGAGAAATTTGAAAACGAATTGGACAAGTACAAGACCGAACACGGTAAGTCACTGGATGTCGATCTGAGCGCAGACGATTGGCGGGCCATTATTAATATCTACAAGACGCTGGTGGAGTTCCCTGAGGATCCTTTCGTGCAGCTAAAAAAGGCTGTAGAGGCGGTGTTTCTGTCCTGGCATACTCCGCGGGCCAAGGTCTATCGAGAAATGAACAATATTTCTCCAGCGATGGGAACAGCAGTCAACGTCCAGGCAATGGTGTTTGGCAATTTCGGCGATGATTCAGGTTCCGGCGTTGCCTTTACTCGTAACCCTTCCACCGGTGAACATCAGTTTTTTGGTGAGATCCTATTCAATGCCGCGGGTGAGGACGTGGTAGCCGGCATTCGCACGCCCCTGCCGGTAGAAGCCTTAAAAGCGCAACAGCCCACGGTTTACCAACAGTTATACGACACCCAGGCGCTGCTGGAAAAACACTATCGCGACATGCAGGACCTGGAGTTCACGATCCAGGAAGGCAAGTTCTACATGTTGCAAACTCGTGCTGGAAAACGCACTGGTCGTGCTTCTGTCAAGATTGCCGTTGACATGGTAAATGAAGGCTTGATCACCGAAAACGAAGCCCTTATGCGCGTCTCACCAGAGCATGTGGCGGCGTTTCTACACCCGATGATAGACCCGACTGCCAAAACAGACATTATCGCCACAGGTCTTCCTGCAAGCCCCGGCGGCGCAACCGGTGAGGTTGTATTTTCCGCTGACGAGGCTGTAGACGCCAAGGCAGAGGGCCGCAACGTGATTTTGGTGCGACGCGAAACCACGCCTGAAGACATCCACGGTATGAAAGTCGCCGAGGGAATTTTGACAGAACTCGGTGGCATGACCTCTCACGCTGCCGTGGTGGCGCGAGGCATGGGTGTTTGTGCCATAACCGGCTGCAGCGGGATCTCGGTCAATTACGACGAAGGCCGGGTCACGACGGCGGGCGGTATTGCAATCAATCGCGGCGATGTGATCACACTCGATGGCACTTCAGGCGAAGTCATGCTGGGCGATATTGCCAAGACAGAAGCGCGTAACAGCGAAGATTTTCAGACCCTTCTTTCCTGGGCCGACAAGCACCGCAAGCTAAAGGTGCGTGCCAACGCGGAAACACCCGCCGATGCGGCCAAGGCGAGAGAGCTTGGCGCAGAGGGAATCGGATTATGTCGAACAGAACATATGTTCTTCGATGCCGATCGTATTGATTTAATGCGAGCAATGATCCTGGCAGAAGATCTGGCCGAGCGGCAAGGGTATCTCGACAAGCTTTTCGACTTTCAACACAGCGACATGCTGGCGCTGTTTGAGGTGATGGATGGATTACCGGTGAACATCCGGCTGCTTGATCCGCCACTGCATGAGTTCCTGCCACACAGCGAAGACGACATCAGTGCACTGGCAACGCGAGTCGGAAAATCGGCCTCCACTATTCGTGAAGTCATGCAGGACCTGCAGGAAATCAATCCAATGCTTGGCTTTCGAGGTTGCCGCCTGTCGGTTGTCTACCCAGAGATTACCAGCATGCAGGTTCGTGCCATTATTACGGCCGCTATCGATGCCACCGAGAAAGGTCTCAAGCCCTATCCGGAAATCATGATTCCGTTGGTGGTGAATGTACGTGAGGTGCGCCTGGTGACGGACATCATTGAAACCGCAATCCGCGAGGCCCTAGAGGGTAAGTTTGTATCCATTCCCTACAAGATTGGAACCATGATAGAGACTCCCAGAGCAGCCCTGGGTGCTGACAGACTCGCAGAAAGCGTTGAGTTTATGAGCTTTGGCACCAACGATCTCACGCAGATGACTTACGGCTTTTCTCGGGATGACGTGGGTAAATTTTTACCCGCCTACTTGACGAAAGGTCTGGTTGAGAACGACCCATTCGTTTCACTGGACCAGCGTGCGGTCGGACGATTGATGACCATGGCGGTGAGGGAAAGCCGCAGTCGCAAGCCGGGCATTAAGTACGGTATTTGCGGCGAACACGGTGGCGATCCAATATCTATCCGCTTCTGCCATGATCTTGGATTGGACTATGTCTCCTGCAGCCCATATCGCGTGCCAATCGCTCGTATTGCTGCAGCTCAGGCAAATGTGGGCTCAAAAATACAAGACTGACAGGGGCTGAAGTATTCCATATACCGACTCACACATCAGATACGCTCACCCATTTGCCCTGTGAGCCAAAAAAATGCGCTTTATGGTTGTGACTAAAATCTGTTAACGTTCGCGCCCCAATGATCACACAAAGAGACCAGGCACTATGACAGGCAGTTTTTTTCCTCCGGTACGCACCTTGATGGGTCCGGGACCATCAGATGTTTCACCTCGTGTACTCGGCGCCCTGGGCAGGCCGACTATCGGGCACCTGGACCCGCTATTCGTCGATTTAATGGATGAGATAAAAGCGCTTCTGCAGTACGCGTTTCAGACTGAAAACGCGCTCACTCTGCCCGTATCGGCGCCTGGTTCCGCCGGTATGGAAGCGTGCTTCGTCAACCTGGTATCGCCCGGCGACACGGTTATCGTCTGTCAGAACGGTGTATTCGGCGGCCGCATGCGGGAAAACGTCGAGCGCTGCGGAGCAACGCCAATCATGGTTCAGAATGACTGGGGTACACCCGTCGACCCAGAAAAAGTGCAGGCTGCATTTGCACAGAACCCCGGGGCAAACACACTGGCATTTGTACACGCGGAGACGTCCACGGGCACCCGCAGCGACGTCAAAACACTGTGCGAAATCGCTCGACAACACAACGCCCTATCGATCGTCGATACGGTGACGTCTCTGGGGGGCATCGAATTGCAGGTGGATGCATGGGGCGCTGACGCGGTGTATTCCGGAACCCAGAAATGCCTGTCATGCGTACCAGGAATATCCCCCGTTACATTTAGTGAACAAGCAGTTGAACGCATACACAACCGCAGTCACAAGGTGCAAAGCTGGTTTTTGGACATGCAGTTAGTCATGGGCTATTGGGGTGGTGACAGCAAACGAGCCTATCATCATACCGCCCCGGTAAATGATCTGTACGCGCTGCATGAAGCACTCGTTATGCTGCAGGAGGAAGGTCTGGAAACTGCCCACGCCCGTCATCGACTCAACCACCGGGCTCTGGTTGCCGGCCTGGAGGCCATGGGTATATCGATGGCCGTCGCCGCGAAATATCGACTACCTCAACTCAACTCCGTTACGATTCCCGAGGGTGTGGATGACGCTGCCGTTCGCAGCGCTCTGCTCACTGATTATGATCTTGAGATCGGCGCTGGCCTGGGCGCGCTGGCAGGTAAGACCTGGCGCATTGGCCTTATGGGCTTTGCCAGTAACGAACGAAACGTTCTGCACTGCCTGAGCGCTCTGGAGTCGGTCCTCGTTGATCAGGGTGCTGCGATCACTGGCGGAGTCGCTGTGCCAGCGGCACGCGACGTTTACGCTGCCGCTTAGAACGTCTCTGCAGTGGGTAGCACGATGCTTCCCGCTGCACTGGCAGTTGGCGATCAAGGTCCAAACAGCATATTCCACATCTGACGGAGTCTATCGCCACCGGCATCACGATGGGTCAAGTAGTTAGCGTGCTCATCCGCAGCCGCGTCAGGGCTTAGTTCAATACTCCAAAGCGGCTCGAGTTCATTGGGAATCATTGAGTAGCGTATATCTATCACTCGATTGGGATGCGCTGGATCGGCCGCAACATAGCCGTTGCTGAACCAGCGGAAACGCTCGATATCTTTTGCCTGTTGAGTATCTGCTTCCAGCCAGGGAAAATCTCTGACGAGGTTTAGCTTTGGCACAGAGTCACCTTCATAGACCTTAGGCGCGATCCCAGCCCGCACGGCATCAACAAAGTAGCGGTCGGGTGTTTCATAGACCACCTTCCAGACCAGGATGTTGGCAAAACTCGGTTTTGCCTCCAGGCTGATGGGGGCATGCCCCCGAGCAGCAGCAATTTGATACCCCATCCTGGCCGCCTCATTGCGCTGCAACAGACCTAAGCACAGGTACAGCACTACCCAGGCGAGCCCCAGGCGGGCATAGAGGGGTTTTTGTCTAAATACGGCCAGCAGGATAAGTGCCATCAACGGCACCGTGAATAATGGATCAATCACAGACACCAGATTCCAGGCAATGCGCTCGTCGCTGAAAGGCCAGAACAACATGGTGCCGTAGGTCGTACATGCATCGAGCAATGCATGTGTCGCATAGCCCAGCGTACAGTAAAGCCAGCTCTCCCTAAATGTCAGACCCCGCCTGCGACCCAGCAGTGCATGCAGCACCAATGCGCTGATGAAACCACCAACAGGTATGAACAGCAGCGCATGAGTAAAATGTCGATGGTACTCGAGAAACAGAAGTGGGTCTTTTGTGGAGCGTATAAACACATCCAGGTCGGGGGTCATGCCGGCTAAAAAGCCGAGCAAACCAGCTGCCATTACCTGTGCTCGCTTTCTTGCGCTGCCCGAAGGCAGAGCAGCCCCTACGGTGCCCTGCGTTATAGGATCCATGTCAGATTGCTATCAATTAATATCAAAGGAATAGTAAAGATCTACCGAGTTTTCGATCTGGCTAACCACTTCCAGCCAGAGTCGTGTCTGCAGATATAATCTCGCAGTCAGGACATTGATGGGCTCGTAAATACCAACTCCGTAGGAAAGGTAGAGACGCTTTCCGATATACCCTCCAAGGGTCGCCGCCGTGTCTTCTTCTGTGCTGCCCTCAGCACCAAATTCCAGACCACTGATACCTGGAATTTTATTGATCTCCTCCATGAGAGGAGATTGATTGACGATACCTGAGCCCACAGTTAACGCCATGGCGACACTGTCGGTCCCGGCGCCAGCATCGACACCGCGGCCTCGAATCAGGTAAGACATGGCCTCCCCGTGTGACATTGGCGGGTCGGAGAAAACATCGAGGCGCGGTGCTTTCGCGGTACCGGTTAAATGGATTCCAACGGTAACACTCTCAGTGCTGATTTCGCGTTGTGCACGCACATTTAATTCAGGATTATCCGGCGGACCGGTGAACGCCACGCTGCCACGCTGAATTCGCAGACGCTGCTGGTATGCGCGAAGTTCTCCGCCGATCACATTCAGGCTACCAAACACCTGGATGGGCTGCTTAGGACTTTGTCTGAGCTGTAAGTTTCCTCCAAGCGTAGCATCGACAATATCACCCGTGATTCGAAATTTGTTTTTGATCTCCAGATTGACGTCCAACTTGGTGTCAAATGGTGTACGCTGATAGATCACCGTTCCGCTATCATCCACTTCAACCACATCATCCGACAGCGTTACGCTGCCTTCCGGTAGCTGTTCGTGTTCCAGCACGCCTTGAAACACAGTGATATCACCCGACACCCCAACGAGATCTTCAGCGAGCGACAGAACCAAATTTTCAGAGACTTCCATCCTGGTGTAAGGCGGCAGTAATATTTGGTTGCGATCACCCTCCAACTCTACTGACACCGACCACTCAGGATAGCTCGCGAGCCTGCCCTTTACGCTGACATCTCCGCCGCCCAGCTGGCCCTGACCTGTAAGTGACGCATTTTCACCATCGGCGATCAAACTCAGCTCAAAGTCCGATAGCTCTGTCGGATTACCCAGCATGGCAATTACACCATCGGATAGCTTTATCTCGCCGCTGGCGCGGAGTGCGTCGAGTGAGCCACTGAGCGAAACCTTACCGTTGAGATCGCCACTCAGCGAGGACAGCATCGGCGCAAACGGTTTGAATCGATCGAGCTGCAGCGAACTGATTTCCACACTGCCATTGAGCCTATCATCGCGCTGGGCGGGCAGCTGCATGTCCAACGCTATCAGTTTTTGACCCTGATCGGACAATACGGTTTTTACGGTTAATCCCTGATCATCACTGTTTAGGTCCAACTCGGCCAGGTCCCAGGACACGCTGGCCGTTTCGCCCTCTCCGTAGTTCCGGCTGACAATAACACTGCTAGCGCGAGCATCTCCAGTCAGCGAAGGTCGCTTAGAGCCCTCCCATTTTGCAGACGCCTGTGCTTTCAATTGACCTTGCAGGGATAGGCCTGGTGGCAGCAGCGCTGCTAGTTCCTCCAATCTACCATCCATAGATACACTCGCGCTGCCATTTTCCCCGAGAAGCATTTGCCCTGGACAGATCCTGGTCTGCTGGAACTGCCAGCAATGAGAGTCCACTGTG
>JBCDFM010000178.1:0-8710 GCA_039178015.1 Pseudomonadota bacterium | reverse complement strand
TCGCACTCGAGACTGCTCTGCCTTCTTGTGTTCTTCGCGAGCGTGCAGTATCTCTGCCTTGGAAGCGCGGTAATACTGTACCAACGGTATGTGGCTTGGGCACACCCAGGAACAGGCACCGCATTCGATGCAATCAAACAGATTGTGCTGTTCCAGCTTTTCAAATTCCTTACCTTGCGCAAACCAGAACATCTGCTGCGGTAGCAAACTCGCGGGACAGGCCTGTTCGCACATGCCGCATCGAATGCAGGCCTGAGCTGGTGCGGGTGCGGGCAACTCAGATGGTGTTGGGGCTAGTATACAGTTGGTGGTCTTAACGATCGGTACATCCAGATCCGGAACCGAAAAACCCATCATTGGCCCACCCATTACAACGCGTTCGCTGTGTTCCTCCTGAAAGCCGGCCTGTTCCAACAGGAAACGCATGGGTGTGCCCAACAAAACCTGGAAGTTACCGGGGTCGCTTACCGCCTCGCCTGTCACCGTAGTAACGCGTGAAATCAGCGGTTGGCCTAGCGCGATAGCTTCGTCGATAGCCACGACACTGCCGATATTCTGGCAAATCACACCGATGTCCAGTGGCAGCCCTCCGCTGGGCACCTGCTTGCCAGTGAGAATCTCAATCAGCTGCTTTTCGCCACCGGAGGGGTACTTGGTAGGAAACGAAATGATCTCTATGTCACTGCCATCGGCGGCTATCTGCAATGCGCTTATAGCCTCTGGCTTATTGTCTTCAACACCAATAAGAGTCTGACTTGGTTGTATCAAGTGTTGGAGGACTTTGACACCGGCGATGATCTGCTCGGGTCGCTCCCGCATGAGGATGTCATCTGCCGTGATATAGGGCTCACACTCTGTGCCGTTGATAATCAGTGTCTCGACTGGACGTTCGGGTGTCGTGTTGAGCTTTGCCGCAGTGGGAAACCCGGCACCGCCCATGCCCGCGATGCCAGCAGCCTGGATTCTGGCTATGATCTGGTTACGCGGGCATGTGAGGTAGTTCAATGTGGGCGTGAGTGTTGTCCATTCGTCTGCTCCATCGCTAGACATCACGATACATGTAGCCGTTAGCCCGGAGGGGTGTGCAATCAGCCTGTCTTCTATGGCCTCCACAATGCCAGATGTCGGAGCATGTACCGACGCGCTTACGATGCCGCTGGCACGGGCGAGCAACTGCCCTTTCAGCACTCGATCTCCCAAGGTAACAAGGGGCTTGGCCGGAGCACCGATGTGCTGGGATAGAGGCAGAATCAACTGCGGAGGGATCGCTGCCTCCCGGATAGGACGTGTCAGCGATTGCACCTTATTCTCAGGGGGGTGAATACCACCGTGAAAGGTAAAGACTTTTCTCATGCGGCTTGCGTTTGCCCGTCACTAGCGTCAGTGGCGATGATGGTGGCTGACGGTTCTACAGGATCTGGCAGCGGCCACTGCCAGTTTTGCAGTGTTTCCTTCTCTGGGATCATATCGATGCAATCGACGGGACAAGGGTCCAGGCACAGGTCGCAGCCGGTACACTCACTGCTAATCACGGTATGCATTTGCTTGGCAGCGCCTAAGATGGCGTCAACCGGACAGGCCTGAATACACTTTGTGCAACCTATACACTCATCCTCGCGAATGAAAGCGATTGCCTTCACTTTCTCCTCACCGTGTTCTTCGTCCAGGGGGATGACTTCCTGATCCAAAAGATCAGCCAGTGCCTGAATACCAGCCTCACCACCGGGCGGGCACTTGTTGATCAGGTCGCCGTCAGCGATTGCTTCGGCGTAGGGACGGCATCCCGGATAGCCGCACTGTCCGCATTGGGTTTGCGGCAGCAAATCATTGATCTGATCGACAATTGGGTTGCCATCGGTTTTGAAACGAACCGCTGCAAAGCCGAGGATGGCACCGAACACTAGCCCGAGGCTCGCCAGGGCCAACAGTGAGGAAATCAATGGATATTGATTAATCAGTTCCATTGCAAATCACACCAATCCTGCGAAGCCCATAAAGGCCAGTGACATAAAGCCGGCGGTGACCATGCCGATCGCCGGCCCCTTAAATGGTTCCGGCACGTCGGCGACGTTGAGACGCTCGCGCATAGCGGCAAATAATACCAGCACAAGTGAGAATCCAACCGCAGCACCAAAGCCGTAAAGCAATGATTGCAGAAAATCGTGATCCTTGTTGATGTTGAGTAGCGCCACGCCGAGCACGGCGCAGTTTGTTGTAATCAGCGGTAAGTAAACACCGAGCACGCGATACAGAAGAGGACTGCTCTTGCGCACAACCATCTCGGTGAACTGCACTACCACCGCGATAACCAGAATGAATGAAATTGTGCGCAGATACTCCAAGCCTAGTGGCAGCAGCAGATAGTGATAGGTCAGGTTGCTGCAAGCGGACGCCAGCGTCAGCACAAAGGTGGTTGCCATGGACATACCCATGGCAGTTTCCAACTTGTTGGAGACACCCATAAAGGGGCAGAGGCCCAAAAACTGAACCAAGACGAAATTGTTGACCAGAATTGCGCCGATCAACAGGATGGAGTAGTCAGCCAGCATAGCTAGACCCTAGAAGAGACTTCCCTGTCTGATCCAATACGGCCGTACATATTAAGAAACTTATTCTTATGAAACAATAAGTTAATGATTTCCAGCTGCGAGTAGATAATTACTTGACCTGCATGCCGGGTTGAGCGCCGTCATCAGGTTCAATCAGGAAGATCTCGTCACCGCCGGGGCCCGCAGCAAGCACCATGCCCTCGGAAACTCCGAAGCGCATTTTTCGTGGAGCGAGATTTGCGACGACCACCGTCAACTTGCCTACCAGGGCCTGGGGATCGTATGCCTGGCGTATGCCGGCGATGACCTGGCGCTGACTGTCCCCCAAACTAACCGTGAGTCGGAGCAGCTTATCCGCGTTTTCAATAATTTCGGCCTCCAGGATTTCTGCGACGCGCAAATCCACCTTGGCGAAATCTTCAAAGTTGATGGTCTTTACTTGGCTGTTGCTGTCGCCTCCTTGCTCTTTATCTACAGGCAGTTTCGAGGGCTCCGTAGCGGCCGTTTTCCCAGCCTCGATCATTGCCGCCACCTGCTTCTGATCGACCCGTGTGAGCAGCGGCTGAAACGGTTTGAGCTTGTGGTCAAGCAGAGGTCCCTGCAGCGCAGTCCAGTTGAGAGAACACGCCAGAAACGACTCTGACTTATCCGCCATAGCCGGGAGAATGGGCTTGAGATAGGTCATGAGGACCCGAAACAGGTTGACGCCCACGCTGCATACATCATGCACCTGATCGGCAGCGTTATCCTGTTTAGCTAGCACCCATGGTTTTTTTTCATCGATATACTGATTCGCGCGATCAGCCAAGGCTACGATTTCACGGACTGCTTTGTTGAACTCTCGCGTCTCGAAGAGCTCGGCAATTTTGTCTCCCTTATCGATGAACGCAGCTACCAGGTCTGGCTCGGTGCAGGAAGCCGAGAGAGTGTTATCGAATCGCTTGGCGAGAAAGCCCGCGCAACGGCTAGCGATATTGACGATCTTTCCCACGACATCCGCGTTCACTCGTTGTACAAAGTCTTCCAAATTCAAATCGATATCATCGACAGAGCTTCCGAGTTTTGCGGCGAAATAATATCTCAGATACTCTGGGTCGAGATATTCCAAATAGGTGCTGGCATTTACAAAAGTGCCCCTACTTTTCGACATTTTGGTGCCGTCAACGGTGAGGAAGCCGTGAGCGAAAATGGCGCTGGGCGTTCGCAGACCGGCACTATGCAGCATAGCCGGCCAAAACAGGCCGTGAAAATTGATGATATCTTTACCTATAAAGTGGTAGAGCTCGGTGTTATCACTGCTCTTCCAGTATCGCTCAAACGACCCCTCATCACCCGCGCATAGGTTCTGGAAGCTCGCCATGTACCCGATGGGAGCATCCAGCCATACGTAAAAGTATTTGCCGGGCTCATCCGGTATTTCGAAGCCAAAATACGGTGCATCCCGACTGATGTCCCATTCCTGAAGCCCCGCGTCCATCCACTCTCTCAGCTTGTTAGCCACCTGCGGTTGCAGCGTATCCGATTGCAACCACTGCTTTAGCATGTCTTCTAGCTCGGGAAGCTTGAAAAAGAAATGCACCGAGTCTTTTTCTATAGGTGTCGCGCCCGAAATCGCTGATACCGGGTCGATGAGATCGGCGGGCGTATAGGTCGCTCCGCAAGCTTCGCAGTTGTCCCCGTACTGGTCGGGTGCTTTGCAGCGCGGACAGGTTCCCTTAATAAATCTATCGGCCAGAAACATTTGCTTCTCGGGATCGAAAAACTGGCTAATAGCCCGCGACGCAATGTGATGATTGGCTTTCAATCGCCTGAAAATTTCCTCAGACCAATACCTGTTTTCGTCAGAATGCGTTGTGTAATAGTTGTCGAACTCAACAAGAAAGCCCTCGCTGTCCCTGACGTGCTGTTCGTGAATAACTGAGATATGTTCCTCGGGTGTTATACCCAACTTTTCTGCAGCCAGCATAATCGCGGTGCCGTGCGCATCGTCCGCGCACACATAGACGCAGTTGTGACCCCTGGACTTTTGAAAGCGTACCCAGATATCCGTCTGGACCTGTTCCAACATATGGCCGAGATGCAGCGGTGCGTTTGCGTAGGGCAGAGCGCTGGTGACCAGAATGTGACGGACTGCGGCAGAGACCATGGCTGTTTCGATGCCTGACTATGAAAAAAGGGGCGCTACTATAGCGTTTTTGCTAGTGCTTTTCATCAGAGGTGCGACTGTTGTAGCACCGTTGTTGAACCGCCTGCATACACCTATACTGGCGTTTCAGAAGGCTGCTATGGATATCGCGATTCCGGCAGCGCATTTGCAGGTTCTAATGAGCACAATCAGCAACATTATCGCCGTCGCGTCGGGAAAAGGAGGCGTCGGCAAATCCACAACTTCTGTCAATCTGGCGCTCGCGCTGAGCTTGCGCGGACACCAGGTGGGACTGTTGGATGCCGATATCTACGGGCCCAGCCAGCAGCTGATGCTCGGAGTTTCCGAGGAGACGCGACCGGATCAACGCGACGGGAAGTTTATATTGCCGGTGGAGGCCCACGGGCTAAAAACGATGTCGATGGGCTATTTGGTGAGCGAGCGAACCCCCATGGTTTGGCGTGGACCCATGGCTGGAGGCGCTCTAGCTCAAATGCTTGAGCATACGCTTTGGGGTGAGCTTGATTATTTGGTTATCGACATGCCTCCAGGCACCGGTGACATTCAGCTGACGCTTTCGCAAAAAGCGCAGGTGAGCGGTGCAGTGATTGTGACGACACCGCAGGATATCGCGGTCAGAGATGCGCAAAAGGGAATTGAAATGTTCAACAAAGTCCAAATTCCGATACTGGGCATTGTCGAAAATATGGCGGTACATGTCTGTAGCCAATGCGGTCACGAGGAACACATTTTTGGCGCGGACGGTGGTGCCCGCGTCGCTCAAGAGTATGGCGTTCGTCTTCTCGGCAGTTTGCCCCTATCCCTTGCTATTCGTGAGCAAACAGATTCTGGTAGACCGACTGTGATATCGGACCCCGATTCTGCAGCGGGCCAGACATACTTGGAAATAGCTGACGCGATCACTACACAGCTAGCCCTTCGAGGAGATGGCACAAACCAGGGCTTTCCCAATATTAATATCAGCGACGACTGAGGTATCAGGTGAGTATTAAGTCAGACAGGTGGATTCGAAGAATGGCAGCGGAGAACGACATGATTGTGCCCTTCGAGCATGGTCAGGTGCGGGCCAAAGGCGACAACCGCCTGATCTCGTTTGGCACCTCCAGCTATGGCTACGATGTGCGGTGTTCCCGAGAATTCAAAGTTTTCACCAATATAAACTCGGCGACGGTGGATCCAAAAGGGTTCGATGAGAATAGTTTCGTCGATGTCATCGGGGACGTATGTGTGATCCCACCAAACTCCTTCGCGCTGGCTAGTACCGTCGAGTACTTTCGTATTCCTCGTAACGTGCTGACCATCTGTTTAGGAAAGTCGACGTATGCGAGATGTGGCATCATCGTCAACGTAACGCCGCTTGAACCCGAATGGGAAGGGCATGTGACGCTAGAGTTTTCCAACACCACCACTCTACCGGCGAAAATTTATGCCAATGAAGGCGTCGCGCAAATGTTGTTTTTCGAGTCCGACGAAGAGTGTGAGGTGAGCTACAAGGACCGGGGTGGCAAGTATCAAGGTCAGCGCGGTGTGACCCTTCCCAAAGCTTGATTAGAGTGAAGGCCCTAATTTTTTTGATTGAGCGCGTTTTGATAAAGCCATTAAAGTGGCTCTGCGCGGACAGTCAGATGGTCTCGAGATGAGGCCTAAATAGTATCTTGGCGTTCCTGAGATAGCTTTGTGTAGGTTAGCAAGAGCCTTGAAACGTTCCTCCAACGCATTCTTGAGAGCTTGAGATACAGTCGAAGAAGGACCCGGTATAAATGCTGGGCGGATACTGAGTGAGAAGCACAATGGAAATCGTTATTGTAGGCGGTGGCGCGGGTGGTTTGGAACTTGCGACCCGGCTGGGTCGTAAACTGGGTCGCAAGGATAAGGCAAAGGTGACGCTTGTCGATTGCGACTCTATTCATGTTTGGAAGCCCCTGTTGCACGAGGTGGCTACTGGTGCTCTCGATGCAGGATTGGACGAGGTCAGCTATCGCGCGCACGCGAGACTACACGGCTTCAATTTTCATCTCGGTACCATGACGGATATCGTCAGAGAAGATAAGAGAATTGTTCTCGCCCCTATTGTTGATGAGCATGGCCGAGAGGTCGTAGGTGAACGCTCTATAGCCTACGACTATTTGATTCTCGCTCTGGGGTCGATTTCTAACGATTTTGGTACGGAAGGTGTTAAAGAACACTGCGTGTTCCTCGACGAGGTCAGTCATGCTGAACACTTTCATCGAGAAATGCTGAATGGTTTCTTGCACATGAACGCTTATGCCGACAGGGAAGAGGATTTTCGCGTCAGCATTGTTGGGGCTGGTGCAACCGGTGTCGAGTTATCGGCTGAGCTGTTCAATGCTGCGAAGTGGCTTTCTTATTACGGCTTGCCGAATATAAAACCGGAAAAGCTCAAGGTCACGATTATTGAGGCAGGTCCCAAGATCCTGCCTGCGCTACCAGAGCGCATTTCATCTACTGCCCGCTCAGAACTGGAAAAGCTGGGGGTCGAGATTCGACTGGGTACTCTGGTGTCAGCCGCGGAGCCAGAGGGCTTGAAAACCAAGGAGGGGGAGCTAATACCATCGGATCTGATGGTTTGGGCTGCGGGTATCAAAGCACCTGATTTTCTTGCAGGTATCGCAGGGCTCGAAACAAACCGCATCAATCAAATAATCGTGCGACCCAGTCTGCAGACTACCGTTGACCCGAACATTTTTGCTATCGGCGACTGCTGTGCGTGTCCAATGGCGGACGGTAAAAATGTGCCGCCTCGTGCGCAATCTGCACATCAGATGGCATCACACGTTGGCGACAATATCCTAAGGAAAATGAAGGGCAAAACTGTGACCGACTACGAGTATCGCGATTATGGTTCACTTGTATCCCTAAGTCGTTACAGCGCTGTTGGCAGTTTAATGGGTGGTCTCAACAAGGGAAGCATGGTGATAGAAGGGCATCTGGCCAGAGTGGTTTATATCTCGCTCTATCGAATGCACCAGATAGCGATTCACGGTTGGCTTCGTACGGCCCTGTTCTGGCTCAGCGAGAAGATGGGTCGAGTTGTACGCCCCAGATTGAAGCTACACTAAGATCGTCTGAAGGTATGTATTGGCGGTACCTGCGATACTCAGTTGACTGATTCTGGTTCTTGGGCAAATGTCACACTGTTCAACAGCATCTCAACAGGCGTGTCACCCTCCGTATGGGACATCTTGACGAGTAGATAGTCCCACTCCGGCGCCAGCCAGATCACAGATCGCCGTTCAGCTTTGTTATGAACCCTTTCGAAGCGAACAGTTGCTATGTCGCCCATAGGTGTTTGCTGAATTTCCTCACCCTTGAACAGCCACAGCGTATCCTTTACTCGCTTGCCGTTTGCCACGCGTATCGTTCGACTCTCGCCTGCGTCAGCACTATTGAGTAACCATAAACGAAGCTGCTCGATTTGATTCATTCTATCCAGGGTATTGGCACTGTAGGGCAGCTCATACCACTCATCTTTGTAAAGACTACTAATCGATCCTGGAGGTGTGTCGAAATGTAACTCGCGTCGGCGATTGACCAAACCGGTGCCCTGATAAACGTAAGATATGGAGTGGACTTTCTCGCCCTCTGTGCGGAACACGCTGATTTCATGAAAGCCTGCGACGAGCAGGTTGCCCTTACTGCTTAGAATAAAATGATCGTTGGTATCTCCCTCTAAGATTCTTGTGATTTGTATGTCGAATCCGCGAGCGGACGTCGCGTATTCGGCAACGTAAGGAGTAAGTTGTGTTGCGGTCAGCTCCGCAGTGTACGCCTGAGCGCTGCTCAAGATGAACACTCCACAAATCAAGTGGATGAGCCTTGGGCGGGTCGGTCTGCTATGAGTAGTCCCGGCCACCAGCCGGAAGCAGTTCACCATCAAGAAAAGCTCCAGTCTCAGTAAGGTTGAGACGTCCATCGATTAGCCATTGTGTCGCGAGCGGATAAATTTCGTGCTCTTTGAGCAGCACTCGCTCTG
>JBCDFM010000177.1:0-8733 GCA_039178015.1 Pseudomonadota bacterium | reverse complement strand
CTGGTCGCAGAGTTAGGGTTGTTGTCGATAACAATAAGTTCTACATTCTCAGGCGCATGTTCGCCAAGTTCGATCTCCCGCAGCCGTAGCAACAACCGTTTGAGTACTTCTGCGCGATTGTGCGTGCAGACACAAACAGCTACCCGTGGTGAGGGAGAGGATGATATGGCCATGTTTTATTTAAAGACGCCGCGGCGATAAAGGCCCCAGAAAAAACCCCACATGTGAATGAGTGGAGCGCGACGCACTTTTTCGGGTATGACAATCTGTTCGCCAGAGTGCCTTTGTAGTTTCCACGCGATGTAATCGAGCCCCCCTTCGAATGTAAACAGAGCTTTAACCAACCGCGTGATTGAGAGCAATTTGCCCTGAACCTTGCGCAGGAACCAGGCTAGCTTTGCGGAAAAGCGCTGGGTTTTGCTTATCGTATTTCGGTATCTCAGCTCGCCGTCGCTATCATACACTGTAAAGCCCGGGCCAAGCGAGGCCGCCTGAGCTCGAGTGATGGTGTGATAAAACGATTCTGAAACCGTCGCCAGTTCCGCGGCCCGACCTGCCCGCTCCGTTCTAAGCTCAGTTGAATAGCTTAGGGCCAGTGCCTCTTGCCACAGAAGGGACACCGTGCCACTGTCCTGCATTAGCGGCAGTGCGTTTCGCAACAAGGTGCACGCGGCCTCAACAAGACAGCGCTCTATTTGCTCGCGAACCTGCTGGCTTGAGGCATGCAAAATATGGGTAGGCTGAGAAAATCGTCCCCAGATATAGGACTGGAACCAGGCGTGAGAGCAGCCTCTGCGAAAATCCCTCAGAGAAATAACCGTCACCTTTGCGCGCAAGGTTTTCTCGTTTCGCGACATCTCGGCGTAAAACACATTGGGAGGTAGTAGCCAGTTGGCCGTTGCTAGCGTTCTGCGGTGATATGCCTCGCGGTAGCGATTGCATATGAGATACAGGTCAAGCAGTCCATCGTAAATGTCGCCTGTGCGCAGGCAAGACCCGTACACCAAGGTCGCGCAGATAGCATTGTGATGCCGCTGATGAAGATCATCTAGCAGTGCGCGAAGATTGATATCGTCATCCGCGTCTGGACCAGCGACGGTAGGGTATCGGCTCACGGGCGCAGGAAGTTCAGCGGCCCGATGGCGCTAATATCAACTCTTCCCTGTGCCATCAGGATTTCTCCATCCAAATTCAGTTTGCCGTTAACGTGCAAGGTAATGTTATCGGCATTGTGACTGAAATAGCCAGACGCAGGCACTGCATGGCGATTCGGACGCCCTCTGATAATGGAGATAAAGGTAAGAAAAAACCGTCTACAGCCGCGTTCGAACTGAGTTATGCGGACTCGACCCTCCCCCTCACCGAAGAAGGGGCGCATTCCGAAAGCGAGTCTTTGTAGGGTGCTGATCGCCAGAATGAGAGTATCTCTGGTGACAGCTTGCTCGCCATCTAGACTCATCTCTACGGTGACATGACGGCTGAATCTAGGGTCGTTACGCACCAAGCCCCAGACAGTCCGTAAGGTCGTTAGCGCCAGACTAAAATCGTCGCGCAGGCCTCGCGCATGGACTTCGGCGTGAGCGTACTCGGTCGCCTGAATGACCGCGCCGCCACCAAGAAACATACCATAGTGGGGTGCTTCCTCATGCTCCAGAAGCACCTTCATTAGGGCCCGCTGTTCTGTGCTTTCGCGACTAACGCGAGCGCCTTCGCACCAAGAGCAGAACCGCTCTGTGGCCTTAGCCAGGGAACCGCTCACGCCAACATCGCCAGCGGTCATATTCGCGGTACCACCCGGTAATAGAATAATTGTTGGAAGCGGGTCAAACAGAGCGCCATCTACCAGCTTGCCCAGCAGGCTTGCCGCCGTGCCGTCGCCGCCGTTGATCGCAAGAAATGTGATACCCATTGTGGCCAGCTCGCGGAGAGCCGGTTCGATATCTGCCTCAGATTGAGTGATGATGTGGTGGACATGACTGCATCTGGCGATGCGCGCCTCAATCTGCTGGAAGTGATCTCTGTTGTGTCCGCTGGCTGGATTACTGATGAGGCCAACGGTGCTATGCGATGAGATCACACCAGAGGTGAACGCAGCTCGGCGCTTTTCAGATTGATCTGGGTCTCACCTATTCGGGGCGCGCGGCCACGAAGTTGAATTGGAAGGCCGTTTTCCTGGTCGAAGAAAATGGTGCTGTCTCCGCTGAGTCCAAGCAGGCTGAAATCATGTTTGTCGGGCTGTTCTCCCAAAGGGCTCACTTTGAGTTTGACGGCGCGAGCGGCGCGCTTGCCGCGAACATTAGAAGAGCTGTTAACAACACGATAGTCTGCATCGACGGATTGCTCTTCAGGATCCACGCTCATGCTCACCAGGTAAAAATTGAACTCAGTATTGACAACAACACTAAGGCTATCCAGGCCTGACGCCAGCAGCTGGCCGGCGATGACGAGTAGCGCATATCCGTCGGTCACTGCGAGCCCTTCGGCGCCTGTGGGATAGCCCACCTGCTGACGGCTGCTGACCGGCCATTGATCGGGTGGCAGGCTCGATTCGCCGCCAGGGTCGAAGCGGACGCGATCAATATGCTCCGCTTCGAAGTTGTAGGTCTTAAATCGTTGCTCTCTGCCTCGACTGAGTCGGCTGCGATACGTTGCGCTGCCGTCGAGCGCCAAAACCTCCAACTGCACCTCCTCAGAGTTGCTCGCGACAGAGCTGCGAGAAATCATAAACCAGCTGTCATCTGAGTCCTCAGATGGGTTCACCTCAATACGCGATCTCGCTCTAACAAGAAAAGCACGTTGCTCGTATTCGAGCACTTCCCAAGACGGCATGGGCACCAGCGGATCTATTGCTTCTTCGGCCATGGTCGCGGCCACATGCTGGCTTGATATCAGTAGCACAGTGCAGCATAGAAATAATCGGAGCCAGGTCGGGTTCATCGATTGAATCCAGGGTAGCGAGCGGGTTCAGATAGATTTCTTGTGGGATAGGTCGCCATGATAAGCGCTATAGGGAGCCAAAAGAACAGCCAAATTTCTCTCGGCCCCAATAACAACCGATCATAGTCCATCGTCACAGAGGTCATACCGTATAAGAGTAGCGCCAGGTAGATTCGTTCCCCGCCCTGCTTGTACAGATTCCACGCCCAGGACAGTGCTACCGCGAGAATAGCGCTCAGCAAGAGTAAACCGATCAGACCACCATCGCGCAACGTTGCCAGATAGCTGTTGTGCGCGTGATCGAACATCTGTCCATATGCGTCCACGCGGGGATCTACGAGATAGCCCTGTCCGACCAGCCAGTGCTCCTTCACGCTTTGAAATACGGCCTCCCAAATTCCCGGTCGAAAGGAATAGTCTCCTACTCGATGTTCCCAGAAGCCCGGATTAGCCCACATCAGCGCCCACAGGCACACAATACCTACTACCGCTATACCCAGCGCACGATAGCCTAGCAGCACGAGTAGACCGACGGTAACACCAGCCATGGCGGTTCTCGATTGGGTAAATGCCACCAGAGCGAGTAACACGAGCGCGATCACCCCGTAAAGCAGTCGCATCCGAGTAGATGCGTCTGCGACGAGGTAGTGCATGGTGAGTACCAGGAAAATGCCGTAGGCCGATGCGGCTTTATTCTGATGATGCATAACCCCCAGCGGCTCAAGACGGGAAACGGGAAAGGGATTGGCAACATACCAGGCTATAATCGAGACCAATCCTGCCGCACCAGCCAGCCAGGTTACCCTCCTGGTCAGCTGATCCATCTGCGCTGCATGCGCTATCCAGAGATAGCCGGTTATATAGCAGAAGCTCAGAGCGCTTAGCGAACGACCCAGGGATTGCAAAGCTCCGAGCGTGGTGAAATCTGCGCTCCACAGGAGACTTGTCATCATGTAGAGGCAGTAGACCAACAATAGCGCACTCAGAAGATTGTCCCGGTAAAAATCCCTCAGTTCACGCCATAGCAGCGCAACGGCAGGCAGTATGAGGATGTAATAGAAGCGCCTGTGTCCAGCGGCCATGGGCAGCAGGAAATAGCCGGCGATGAAAGCGGTGTAGAGGTACACCATCCCACGCCTCAGTAGGAGCCCATGTAGGGCCTTAATATCCATATTTTTCAGATACTTAGGGTAAGTTGACGAATGCCGTTAAAAATACCAGACGATCTTGAGAATGGCTCGATCATCCTTTAACCTTCGCCACGTTATTCGCCCCCTTCGAGTCGTTTGCCACAGGCTCTTACACCACCCAGTAAAATCAGATAGGACACTGATATGCACATGATTATTAAGCGACTGACCAAATGGCTGGTCCGCATAGTCAGTGTTTTCCTGCCCGAAGCTAAGGCGCATGATTTGCAGCGCTGGCGTCGAGGGCGTGAGGAATTCTGGAAGTATAACCGCTGCCAATACATCTTTGCATCTTATGGAAAGAGTGGTCGGACCTGGGTGCGTGTCATGATCTCACGATACTACCAGCTTGTTTATGAGCTCCCGGACAACGTGCTGATGGGCTTCGATAACTACGCGCGTGTCAACAAGGCGATACCAAAGATTTTTTTCACGCACGATAATTATTTACGCGGTTACACGGGTAATGTCGACTCCAAGAAAGACTTCTACCACAAGAAAACGGTGTTGCTGGTGCGCAACCCTTTGGACGTTGCAGTATCACAATTTTTTCAGTGGAAATACCGGATGCGCCCGGAGAAGAAAGCCCTGAACAACTATCCTGAACATGAAGCGGATATTTCAGTCTATGATTTTGTGAAAGACGAAAACAAAGGTCTGTCTCATATCATTGAGTTTATGAATAACTGGGCGAGAGAGTTGCCAAATATCCGAGACCTGCTCATTGTGCGTTATGAAGATCTCCGATCTACTCCAGAGACCGAAATGGCGCGTATCGTGACGTTTTTGGGAATGGCACCGAACGAGGAGTTTTTGAAAGATACGGCAGAATTTGCTTCCGTGGAAAACCTGCGGAAAAAAGAGCAGGAAAACTATTTTTGGCGCAGCGGTAGCCGGGTACAGGCAAAGGATGTCAATGACCCCAATACCTTTAAAGTCCGCAAGGCCAAGGTCGGGGGATACAGAGACTATTTTGATGACGATCAAGTCGCCGAACTCAATGAGCTGATAGATTCTAATCTGCTGCCCGTGTTCGGCTATACATCAGCGGAGCAACACTAATGGACAAGTGTGTTTTTATTCATACGAACGAGCGCCAATGGTTAGGCGCTCTCGTGGCCGAGTATTCCTTTAAGCGAAACTCTGTTAATGCCGATCAGTTTGAGGTTCGCTTCATTCATACTCGCGATTACCCATACCTGGCTGAACGCGAGGGCCAGAGCTTTTTACGTGGCGGCACAACGCGCATATGGCGCATGGACGATTTGCAATCCTTTACCCCCTTGCGTTTTTTACCCCCCCGGTTGATGGGCTGGCAGGGCAGGGCGGTGGTTACCGACCCCGACGTATTTGCGGTAGGTGACGTCAACGAATTGCTGAGCCGAGATATGGGTGGTTGCGCCGTAATGGGTCGTCACCGCTCAGGTAAGTCCGAAAAGGGTTATCAGGTGGCGACCAGCGTCATGCTGATGGACTGCGCCAAGCTCCGCCACTGGGACGCAGAGAAGGAATTTAGCGCGTTATTCAGGTCGGAGAAGGACTATAAGGAATGGATGGTGCTGGCTTATGAAGATCCGGCGACCATTGGTTATTTTGAAGACTATTGGAACGACTTTGATCACCTGGATGAAAATACGCGTTTGCTGCACAACACGAAGCGCCGCACTCAGCCGTGGAAAACGGGCCTGCCCGTAGACTACACCCCCGCAGATAAATTCAAAGATAAGCCTCTATTGGCATCGCTAAATAGATTGCGAGCGAACGTCTTTGGCGAATATGGATTACTGGGTCGTTATCATGAACATCCAGACAAACAGCAGGAGGCCTTCTTTTTTGGTTTGCTGCGAGAGTGTTTGGACAATGGCCATGTCTCAGAGGAGCTGGTACGCGAAGAGATCGCCAAGAATCATGTCCGGCACGATGCATTTGAGGTGCTGGCGCGTACTCCGGAGCTGGGGAGTAAGGCGGCGTGAACTACCTCGACATCTCCAAACTGAGTACGTTGAAGCGGGAAGACTTCATGAACGTGAAGCCCTACCCCTACTACAACCAGGAGGGCGTTCTGACCGAGGAGGGTTTCAATACCCTGCTCACGAATATGCCGCCCCTCGATCTGTTCAAGCAGAACTTTGGCTCTAAGCGGCGCGCGGGTCAAACACCGCACGATCGCTATTCGCTGGAATATGAGCCTGGCATGCCCATACCAAAGCCATGGCAAGACTTTATTGCGGAAATGCGTGGCGATGCCTACCGCGATCAAATCGCACGCTTGCTGGGAGCGCGCAAGGTTGAGTTTCGCTTCCACTGGCATTACACCCCATCGGGCTGTGATGTGTCGCCACACTGCGATGCTCGACGAGAGCATGGTTCGCATCTGTTTTACTTTAACTCCGAGCAGGATTGGGATCCTGCCTGGGGCGGATCGACTCTGGTGTTGGACGATGGCGGACGACTGGATTACGACTCGGCTCCAGGATTTGAAGACTTTGATGCGACGATCGAGTGCCAGTCCGTCGGTAACTATAGCTCGCTCATGCTGCGCACCGATCATGCATGGCATGCTGTAAAAGCGATTAATTGCCCTGACGATGCCATGAGACGAGTGTTCATTGTGGTTGTGAATCCCGTCAGCTTATTCTGGAAAGTGCGTGACCGGGTGATCGGCAAAAAAATACAACGGCTCTGATAGCCCGCTGATTTTTCAATGGTGTAGAAAGACTTCTGGCACGACCTGACATATCCACTGTCGGCATGGACTGCGGTCTTTGAAGCGATTGGCATTGAACGTAAACTGCGGCCACTTCCTGCATGGGTTCTGTCATGTTGTCTGCTTCTACCCCAGGTTGAACCTGAACCTGCGCGGGGATCGATGGTTCAATCCTTTACGGTACTCTGAAAAGCCCTCGTATAAAGCTAGTTTGAATATTGTTAAACTGCGCACACCCACCTGAAGAAAAAGTTGATGATGCTGGTCGATCAGTTCCATACTGCCCGTGACGGAAAACTCAGCTTCACGCGCGACCAAGGCAGCCAGTTTGCTAAACATGTCGCTGGCGATTTCAATCCTATCCATGATGCGGACTCGCGCCGATTTTGTGTGCCGGGCGATTTGCTGTTCGCCGTGATGCTCTCGTGCTATGGCCTCAGCCAGCATATGGAGTTTAGGTTTACCGGAATGGTTGATGAGACGTCGGAACTCCTGTTACCAGAGGTAAGTGATTCGCTCACTCTGACTGATGGCGCGGGGAAAGAATATCTAAGCGTTACTCGCAGTGGTGATACCAACGCAGATGGTGCTGTGATTGATGAGATGATCAAAGCCTATGTTTCTTACTCGGGGCACAGTTTTCCCCATCTTCTCGTTCCGCTTTTAGCCAGTCACAAGGTCATGATCAACCCGGCGCGCCCCATGGTGTTCTACGAAAGCATGGTGATTGATCTCGATATCCTTGATTTGCAGGCACCGACTTTACAGGAAGACACTAACCAGGCCGTCATAGACGGCAAGCGAGGAGCAGCGCAGTTCGCGTTTACCTTGGTTGATAAGGGTCAGCTAGTGGGTCGCGGGCAGAAGCGCATGGTGATCGGTGGTCTGCGTGAATATGACGCCCAGGCGATGAACGGTGCGATCGAAGACTACGACCGCCTCAAGCAGAACTATTTAACGAACGAAGCGGTCCGGTCATAAGTGCAACCGCACGAGAAAACCAGAGGGTGCGACGGGCCAACTCGGCTTTATACTGTCTTGCAAGATCAGCCTTGCATGTCTCTGCAGATTGGCTCCGGCAGCAACTAGGGTTGATACCAAATGGGCGAGCTATATGCCCGTTCCTGTAGGCTGATTGGGAGGCCTTCAGGGGGCGCTTGTTTGAGCGCTACAGCATCGTATAGCGAATGCCTGGGCGTGGGAATTTGCAGCACGCGCACATAGTAGAAAGCGCTTTCAACAGGGTCGAACTCAGGGTCTTCCCACACCACTGACAGTTCTCCACTGCCAATACTGTTCGTGTAGGACGCGGTCTCCACATTAACGGTGTCGCCAACCGGCGGTAGGCTGCCATCGTCTCTCAGGACTCGCTCGCCCGACCATGCTACGTTAAAAATTTTTTCGTGACTCTTACCCTCAGTATCAATCCAGCCCTTTATGACCTGGATACGATCCAGATTCCCGTCCTTGGGGTCCTTCAGCGCGCTGATTAAGAGTTTGATGTTCTTATCTGGATCGGCATTGCTTGTGAGTTCTCCACCCATGGGTACGCCGCCCGCATAGCCTAGTTTCGCTACATCGGCGATTGTCGAGTCTGTTGGCAGAAAGTCCCAGCCAGCAAACACGCGCAGTGCAATTCGAGGGCCGGTTGTTGCATAGACTTCGCGGCGCTTCATGGCGTCAAAAATCCCTTGTCGCGTATTTTCCTCAGCCCAGACCGCGGCCAGTCCTGCTGCGGCCATGTCCCAGCCAGTGGATTCAACGCCGCCGAGAGCATCGCCACCCTTGTTAGCAGGAATGGAATCGTATGCCATTTTGCCCCAAAAGTTTTCTTCTTCAGCTGTGGACAAGCCTGTGTGAGCGTCGGTGGAGCCGATGAGTCCGAACTTGAATGGATTT
>JBCDFM010000176.1:0-8737 GCA_039178015.1 Pseudomonadota bacterium | reverse complement strand
CAGGGCATGGACAGCTTTATTATCGTCGCGGCCTTTGCCTGTGGCTTTGCGGCACGCCAAATTGGCCAACCACCGTTGGTGGGCTATCTGGTCGCGGGCTTTGCTTTAGGCCTGATGGGGTTTGAATCCTCGGACCTCATTCAAATCATAGCCGATGTCGGTATTGCAATGCTGCTATTCATCATCGGCCTGAAGCTAGATTTGAAGAGTTTACTGCAGCCCGAAATTTACCGCTCGACCGTTGAGCAGCTGGTGACCTTCGGTGCGATCAGCTGCGGTTTTGTGCTGTTCATAGGCATTCTGGGCCTACCCCTGGTGACGGGCCTGAGCTGGCAGCAGGCTGCACTGATCGCTTTTGCGCTCAGTTTCAGTTCCACAGTCTGTGCTGTCGCGATGTTAGAAGAACGCGGGGAGTTTCGCGTGCGCCATGGGCAGGTCGCAGTCGGTATTCTGATTGTTCAAGATATCATCGCTGTGTTGTTTTTAACGGCATCTACAGGAAAATGGCCCAGCCTCTGGGCGTTATTGCTGCCGCTGCTGTATTTCGCTCGCCCCCTATTCAGCTATCTCTTGCGTGCCAGTGGCCACGATGAGGTGTTGATACTCGCGGGCATCATTTTGACCTTTGCAGGCAGTACCGTGTTCGAGATAGTGGGTTTGAAAGCCGATCTGGGTGCACTTGTGCTTGGCATGCTCATGAGCGGCGATAAAAAGTCTGGCGAGCTGGCGAAATCCATGATCAGCTTTAAAGACATTTTTCTCATTGGTTTCTTTCTCAACATCGGCCTATCGGCAACACCCTCACTGGAGATGTTGCAAATGGCCCTAATCCTGTGCCTCTTGCTGCCGATCAAAGGCATTATCTTTTTCTTTTTACTGTCACTACATGGCATGCGAGCCCGCACAGCCTTGCTGGCTGGTCTGGCACTCACCCAGTACAGCGAATTTGGTCTGATCGTGATTGCGCTGGCCATTGAGATGGGATGGGTACCCTATAGCTGGATGGCGACACTGGCGATGGCAGTCTCCATTTCTTTCGTACTGTCCACCTACGTTAATGGCCGTTCACATATGCTCTACAGTCGTTTTCGGGAACGGCTGAAACGCTTCGAAACGGAGAATGCGAGACAGAGCAACTTGCAGCATCCCGCACGCGATGTAGACGTGTTAATTGTCGGCATGGGCCGCGTGGGCACTGGGGCGTACGAGACCGTAGAATCCCAATATCATCTGCGCGTTTGCGGAGTGGATACAGACAAAAGCAAAACTGCAGAACATACGGCGGAGGGTCGTCGGGTGATGTATGGCGATGCAGAGGATGCGGATTTTTGGGAACAGGTGCTGACCACCGACTATAAATTAATCATGCTGACCATGCCCTCATTATCGGAGATGATCGACGCCGTGCAGCAGCTGCGCAGTGCCGGCTACACGGGTAAAGTTGCAGCGGTAGCCAAGTACGAAGACGAACGAGACGCGATGCGCAACGCCGGCGCTGATGTGGTCTTTAATTACTACGCGGAGGCCGGTGCCGGTTTTGCCGAGCACACCTTGTCAAACCTACTTGATATTCTGCCGCAGAAACCGGCGGCCATGGCGGATTAGTTGTGCTTTTTGATATATCATTAGGGCTAATCCGTGACGAGGTACATTCCATGGTGCCCATCTCCGACATATTCAGCGAACCACAGCTGCGAGCATTACAGGAAGAGGTGCCAACCCCGCTTTATTTTCGCCTGTACAGCCTCTTGAAGTCGGCCATTCTCGACGGCACCATCGCTACGGGTGTGCAGCTACCCACCGAGGCACAGCTAGCAGATACCTTTGCGGTGTCGCGCATCACAGCCAAGCGCGCTATGGATGAATTAGCCCAGGAAGGCCTGGTGCAAAGGCGTCGAGGTAAAGGTACCCACGTCATCTACCGATTCAAACCTAAAACAGTCAGAGCACCTCTGATTAGCATGCCACAAGAAACGGAGAGTCTTGCACGGGAGTCCGAGGTAAAGGTTATTGAGTGCAAGCACCAAACACCCCCGGCTGAAATTCGCGATGCCCTGGCGCTGGCCGATTCGGACACAGCACTGCATGTGGTGCGCGTTCGATCACATAAAGGTCAACCTTTCGGCTACTACGACAGTTGGACTATTGGACTTAAGAAGACTGTGGGCAAACGAGAGTTTTCGAAATCCACCCGATTACAGATCTTCCGTAACCACGGTCTGAAGATCGATTACGCCAAACAGACTATTGGCGCAACCTCGGCCTCCCCTAATCTCGCTAAGCATCTCGATACACAGGTTGGAACACCGCTCTTAAGCCTTGTCCGCCGCTCGTTTCAAACGCGAGGCAAAAATCAACACCTAGTGGATTACATGCAGCTGTTCTATCATCCGGATCGCTTCCAGTATCAGGTAGATCTGGAGCTAAACTGACACTCGAAGAATCCGGATTGGCGAGTGCGTAGTTCTGACACGGCTCGACCATCCTTGCTCTCAGCATTCGGTCGAGTTACTCCACAGTAGATGGGAAAAACCCAGGACACAGCTCACTGCACGGCCAGACTGCTGGCATCTACTGACGTGATGATAGCTCGAGGACCGGGCTGGTCCGTAAAATCAGGCCGAGGCAAGTCATTACGAAGGAACGCGCGTGGGTTTTCTGGCTACACGTTCTGCGGCGGCAAGGCTCTGTGTGTGACGCCGATTTGCGTTATTATTAAGGCTGCCCCCATTAGCGAGAACCCCTTCAGGAAATGCGCCTGTTGCAGAGCGCGCGTGGCTTCCCCCTCGGCATAGATCATCTCATACCCGTGCACGACGATCGTGACCGGAATCAAAAAAATAATCAGCAGCCATGCACCCAGGCGCGGCCGCCAATTAAACAGAATCATACAAGCACCGGCTAGCTCCACGACGCCGGATAGCAATACCCAAAATACTGGGTAGGGAAACGTTTCGGGCATGAGACCCACGTAGTAAGGAATATTGGTGAAATGCGTTAGGCCTGACAACAGAAAGAGAGACGTGAACAAAAAACGAGCAAATAGCGTTAAGGCAGCGTGGTTGAGCAGCTGGTCTTCTGAAAGCACCTGCGGTCTCCTCATGTTTATTCTTGCAGCACCAAACTAACGGCGAATCGACACGGATATCAGAGCCGCGCTGAGCAAAGTCATCATCAGGGTGATGCCTCTATTGCGGATATATTTTATCCATAATAAACCAGCATGTCAACGCCATAGCTTTTACAACCCAAATCAAGTGTTACGGGAAATAGCGACTAAACATCACACAAAGGATATGGCTATCAGGAAGACCAAAATCCAGAAGATGGTCCAAAAAACTTTCCCAATTTTTCGATTACCATGCGACTCGCGGGCGAGGCGCGCTTTTAGACTCGCCAACCCCTGCGCGTTGAGCTCCGAGCAATGCGGGCACGCGTGATACTTTCTGGGGTTGTAGGACAGCCCGCAGCGCTTGCAGGGCCTTTCATTGAGCTTGTCTCTGAGTTGCGCGGCACTGCCAATTAGGCCACCGAGATTCATGACGCACCATACCCCGGGTAAAACGTTCTCTTAGAACCGTACTGTATGGAAGCGCTCACCCTTGCTATTGATTCCTATGGGTTAAGATTACTGATGGCACCACAGTCTAGGCATTTAACCTGCCGTTTAAACGGCCAAAGCGGGAAATTAAAAAACAGAAATACGATAAACGCCATTTTCTTACCCCTGGTCAATGGCTCCAAGTTGTTCGAACCACACTTCGAGCAGACAGGTAAGTCTACACCCTGCTGCTCAATTAAGGCGCTGGAGTAGTCCATTCGCAGAATATCTATGGCGTCATCCGCAAATACATCGGGTACCTGCACCCGTACACCGCCCAGCGCGTTTGAATAGAGCCACTGCATATTGATCGTATGTTCGTCAGTAACAAACGCAGGGATACCTTCCGACTCGAGCTTAGACCGCGCGATTTGCGCATCCAGGGGCAGAGAAAATCTGGCAACGGTTATCATTTGCTCGTGGAGTTGGCGCGTTCCAGGCAAGTATTAGACGGTAGCAGTCGTTTGCGGTTGTTCATGGCAGGATCCCAACACTGGTTGCGCGCATTCGAATCTGGCGCATTGTATGAACGGTAGCGCTAGTCGCGTCAAATGCCACGAGGACAACGTATGCGCTGAAATTCTCAATCACTTTTTGGCGGGCAACACCCATCACCGCGGGCTCAATAACCGTTCGATTACCCGATTATCTCTGCTTGATCAGCCCTATTGCGCTCTCCAAAAAACCGCACCCATCCGCACCCTGCTCTCTTACACACTATCGCTCATAAAGGGCTTCAATGGTTGCTGAACCCAGCGAGTTGGCGTTGACCATATAACCTGTCAATGCACCGGAAGGATTTTCAGGCAGCTCCAGCTCCTGGGATAGCGCATAGACCGTAAATTGATAACGGTGTTCCCCATGCCCTTCCGGGGGACAAGCCCCACCAAACCCGGCGAAGCCAAAGTCATTGCTCACTTGAATACTGCCCTCTGGCGCAAGATTTTTCGTGGGGTCTCCAGCACCGGCCGGTAGCGACGTGACCGTCTTCGGGATATTCACAATTTGCCAGTGCCACCAGCCACTACCCGTTGGTGCGTCGGGATCATAAGCCATAACAGCAAATGCCTCGGTTCCTTCCGGGGCTCCCTCCCATGATAGCTCCGGGGAAAGATTCTCCCCACTACAACCGAAGCCCTGAAACTCATGCGCTTTATCCATAAATTCGCCATGGGATATATCCGTGCTGGTTACGGTAAACGTATCTGCTATCGACGCGTGCGAGAGCAGTGCTGCTACAGCGAAGGTGGTTATGTTGCCAGTTGATATTTGCATTGATGGCTCCTGTGTTGGTTGTCATTAGAAGGACCAAGACTATCTGTAATCGAGAGCACTGGATACCCTAAGAGCAGTGAATTGATTTCATACACTACAACTTGTTTTCGATGCGCTGAGTGACGAGAAAGCCAAAGCGCCGGAGTATATTTAAGGTAACGAGTATGAGAGTGGAGAAACCACTCCTATTTCATATCAAAATTCGGACGTTCACAAGGCACAACAGTTCCAGGCATCGCTAAGCTGCATAGAGGAACCGGACTGCTATCCAGTGTGGCGCGGCGCAAACATGATAATTGCCATGCCAGTAATCGCGACGCCTGAGCCCACAAAATCCCACATCGTTGGGCGAATACTCTCAACTGCCCACAACCATAAGATTGCCGTGAAGATATAGACACCGCCATAGGCGGCATAAACTCTCCCCGCCGCCGTTGGATGCAGGGTCAGCAGCCATACAAAAATCGACAGGCTAATTGCGGCCGGGATTAACAGCAAAATGGATTTACCCTCCCGCAACCAGAGGTAAGGCAGGTAACAGCCGATAATTTCAGCAAAGGCGGTAGCAAAAAAGAGGACGAGCGTTTTTAGTTCCGGCACGTACTTACTCCGTTTCTCATCTCAAGTTAACTAGAGAGATTCTGCAAACAGTCGCTTGACACTCCAGTAGATCAGGATCGTTATAGCATTGATTTCGTAAACGCATATACGTAGGCGTCGAGGTAGCTGCCGTTGTTGTACAGTCGGGATTTTGCGGTACCTTCCAAAGGCGCTCCGCTTTTCTCTGCAACGCGCCTGCTGGCGTGATTTCCGATGGCCACGACAACCTCTAATCGATTCAGCTTGGTATTCGCTCGCGCCCACTTGACCAGTGCGTTTAGCGCCGCAGTCCCATAACCTCTTTGCGTCTGACTGGTTCTAATCCAATAGCCCAAATTCGCAAAATGACACTGCTTGTTGATACTGTTCACACCACCGCCACCGAGGTACAGGCCATCTTCACTAAACAACGCAAACTCGTAAGCATCACCCGTTTTCCTAGCGTGAATTTGTTGAGTGATGAATGTCGTCGCGGTCTCGATATTAAAATCGTCAGTGCACCAATCCATCCAGGGATTGATCTCAGGGACTGACTCGAGTGCACTTTCGACCATCATCGGTGCATGTTCGTAAGACAGCTCGCGAAGTTCAATCACTTTGCTCATGAAGGCACTGTATTCTCGATCTGTAGGCTAGTTCGTTCACTCAAAGCAACCAAAAAGCAATGCAGTGTCATCCTCATAGTGCAATAAACCACGCTCTCTGACGCTCTGATGAGTTTGGCTAATGCTGTCTCATAGCCCATTTGACATATTTGGATACCTGCTCATTAGCCAGCAGTTTTTCCAAGGTGTTTAACTCCCGACCCAGCTGTTTTTCCGAGAACTTATTGTGTACGAAGGAATGACATCTCCTACAGACATAGATACCGCGCTCGCGCATGTCTTCCATACTGAAATTCTTTCTAAACCATTTGTTCCTATGGCAGGTTTTGGGGATCAGGTGGTGAAACGTAATCCTATATTCGCTATTACATAACACGCATTTCTCTGGCGATTTTTGTGTAGTCCTCATTTAAGCACGATCTTTACATGACACCGCCAATGGCGAGTAGTTGATGTTTGCAGCGACAAGCAACAAAGCGCAGGCGAGATCTCAGAGCCATCTCGAAAACCCACTAACCAATAAAACTGCTAACGTCACAAGTGATATGCCAAACACGGCAGACCTCGCTAGCTGCCAATTGCAATAGTAACAAAAGGCGTACAAAAACCGTGCCACGACAAAAGCCCAGGCGGCATAACCGGTGGTGCTTGCCGACGCCCCCGACAACATGCAGAACAGCAGCGCCAGCACAAAAACAACGATGCTCTCATTGGTATTGGCGACTACGCGGCTAGCCCGAAACAGTGGGTTTTCATGGTCAGAAGGTATCAGTGAGCCCGGAACGTGTTTGAACCGAATACCTATTACATCAGCGACAAGCAGCTGGCAAAGCATTAGTGCTGCCAAAGAACCAAGGGCAAGGATTGCATTTGCGTAGTTTTGAGCAAGTTCCATCGGAGACCTCTAACAGTCAAATTCCACGATCAGCGTAACAGTAGCCGATGCACTGCGTGTAGCTAAAGAACACTGTTGTGCTTTCATTCGATCGCACTGGATACAACCCCACGAGTTACAGCGGTTGTTCACTCTGAAAGCCACTAATCCGTTTTTCATTAACATCGATGATTTTCATACGACTTCCTTGCAAGCTGCTGCCGGCAACCTCTATCTGAACCAGACATTTCCGGCCTAGCCTCTTCTGTTCACCCCTCTATCGAACACGCTCCCACTCCAGGCGCGCCGTGCGCAGCTTGCCACGAAACAGTGCGGGTTTCAGCGTCGTCAATATCAAGGTATCGCCGTCGCGCTCAAAGGACCGTTTTTGCTTGCGTTTGATCCACGCCGGGTAGCTGCAGCTTTGTATCGAATGTGTGACTACATTTGCCTCAAGGTCAATTGAATAGGTGCCGCAATAGGCGAGATAGGTATCCATAGCCCGCTTGGCATCCTCCGGGCTGACGTCGAGCGTGTCCGTGCTTGTGAAGGGCAGCAACCTGCGGTCTTTTCTGCCCGCGCGCGCCATCTGTACAGACATGTAGCCGCTTGATCCGTAGATCAAAATACCATGCGGCCGCTTACCCATCGGATAGTCCTTAGATCCATCGAGATTATCGGATCGGTAGAACTTCAGCAGCCAGGTGGTATCGGCGATAAAGTTGGTCATAGTCATTCCTTATTGTTAGTTGAACAGTTGGATGGATTCTGCCTCTCATTGGTTGAGAGTGCTAAGACCTTCCACGATCAGAGCCGTCGCAAAATCGCATCCTACCTCGACTTGATAGACGGTCTCACTCTTCCCCTCTCAAACCGATCAGCGCCATGTGTCCGCGTACCGCCTGAGCTAACCCGCCCGTCTTATCGAACCGGTCATTCACGCACACATCCCAGGCGCGTCGCATTTGCCTGGCGCATCTATCTGCTGGCAGTCGACCCTCACCAGTACCCAGCCCCGGACAGAGCAGGCTGTTTATCTTGCCTGCATCCCCGGAGTTAAAACGCTTCACTTCCAATAGCACCGCTTTAAAAGCCAGGTAGGCATTAATTGTCGCGGACACATCCATAGGTATACGCATTGTGGGAGCCGATATCAAATACTCAATCCGATCATGGCCTGTGGCAACGATGATAGCGCAGCCCACGGGGATCTCGCCGCCATGGTCTTGTACCAGGACCTTGCGAACTCGCGCCTCTAATTGCCAGCCAAAGTGTTGGCTGTACTTTAAATCAAGGCCGCCATTCATATACCCGAAGCTGTTAGCAGGGCTGACGATCGCATCCGCCTCGAGTGTCAGTATATCGCCCTGTTCGATGCACACGTCGGCTACGCCTTCAAAGTGGTCTCTCCACGCATGGTAGAGATCAGCCGAATACGCAACGAGCGTCACGGAGGGAAAGGGATTCACAGCTGGCACACCATCACAGCCACCACTGCGGCAGGGTTAAATCCCATTATAAGCTTTGTTGCACTGATGGCACCGGCAGGCATGGCTGCTTTACAAGGAAAAAACTGACTACGGCCACAACGCAAACATATCATTGAAACAAAACCGGCAGATACAGACATACGGCTCACTGTCCCGGAATGATCGCGTCTACTGACTTCAAGTGGGCCGACATGTTCCCCACCAGCGCATGACGAATGTGACGTCTAGTGAAGCGCCAATGTCCTTGTACTCGTTCAAACTTATCGAAGTAGTGTCCTGAGAAGATCACTTG
>JBCDFM010000175.1:0-8757 GCA_039178015.1 Pseudomonadota bacterium | reverse complement strand
ATCGAGACTATCCGAGTGAAAGAATACAAGATCCTTGAGTTCTTCCACCGCGAGCAATAATTCGCTGCGTGCCTGGCCAGTCTGAATCTGTTGCACCAGCTGTGGACGGAGTTCTTCCAGCGTGGGAGCCTCCCCCTCGCGTCGCTCTGTCACCATAATCAAGTGCGTGCCGGCATCAGTTTCCACTGGCTGTGACACAACGTTGAGATCTATGGCAGCAATTACATCTTCCATTTCTTCTGGAAAGGTATCACCCGTGGTAATTCCTAAATCGCCACCTGCCGAGGACGACCCGACGTCGTCTGACAGCCTTTTCGCGACGTCTGCGAAATTTTCTCCTGACGCCAGAGCAGCTTGCGCGGTTGCAACTCTTTCTTGAAGTTGATCGTCATCTCCCGGTTCGAAAAGGATATGCGATACCCGATGTTCAGTCTGATACTGCCCGTTCTCCACTTCGAGTCGATAGGCTTCCAGTACGACCTCCTCCTCCACCGGTTCGGTGAACTGATCCAAACCAAGCTCGATATAATCCAGAACGACGGACTCTTGCGTTTGGAAGTCCTCTTGATGCGTGTTGAAGTACGCCTCTATTTCTTCCTCAGTGATCTGGGTGGTACCCAAAAAGGTTTGCAGTGGAATTGTAAGATACCTGACATCGCGCGCCTCGGTCGCCACCTGCGCGTTGATGGCCAGTTCTAAAGGAGTGGCAAACTCGCTGCCGGCCAGCCCACTCCGTACCTGCGAAACGACTATATCGTCACGCAGTGTCTGTTCGAAATACGCGGGTGTATACCCTGCGCTGGACAAAACACTGTTGAACAGCTCCGGGGAAAACCTGCCGTCTATTCTGAACTGTTCCATACCGCCTATCACACTGCCAATTTCGCGATCTGAAACAGTGAGATCCATGTCCTTTGCAGCCTGAGTTAAAAGCTTGCGTCCTATCAGGTTATTGAGAACCTGAGTGGAGATGATTTCATCATTGAGCAGGCTTGGATCAAAATTCTCACCCATCCCTTCTATCATTCGACGTCGCTGGGTATTGAGTGCCACTTGCAGCTCCTGCGTGGTCAGCTTTTCGCCATTGACCTCCGCTACCGCCCCATCGCTACCACCGCTCACCAAGATAGACTCAAGACCGAAGGCGGCGAAAGAGATGACAATAAGGCCAATGACAATCTTTGTGGCAGTACTGCCAACGTTATTTCGTATATTTTGCAGCATGAGTCATTACTCTGATCATTAAAAAAAAAGCGCACTTTCTAGTGCGCCTTTCTAACATCTTGACCTACGTGTTTCCGGCAGTTGAGCAGTCGACAGTACGGTGAGCGACAGTGCTCTGCTGACTAGGAGTTAACTGCATCCTTGAGCGCTTTACCGGCTTTAAAGCCAGGTACGTTTGACGCTTTAATTTCGATAGTGGCCCCAGTTTGTGGGTTGCGACCGGTTCGTGCACTACGATGTTTTACAGAAAACGTTCCGAAACCTACCAGAGACACCTGATCTCCTTTTGTCAGCGCCTCGGTAATGCTGTCCACGACGGCGTCTAGCGCGCGGCCAGCAGATGCTTTTGGAAGGTCCGCAGCGGCTGCGATCGCATCGATCAGTTCGGTTTTATTCACTCTAATCCCCCTGAAAAATTAACTGTCTCGTCGTTGTAGTCCAGAAGTGAAAAGTTGTTTTACTAAACTCTGGTGTCAGAAATTCGGGCAGTCTACCCGATCCACAAAGACGTTCAAATGAAAACTGGCTGAGCTGAAGAAGGTTGCCAGATCTAAAAATACACCCGTGTAATCGAACGCACGACTTTATAACAGTCGCTAGATTCGGGTCAACATTGAAGGACGCGGTTAATGCGTATTTATTCGATTTTTTTCGTCTGTGTCGTTTTCCTTTGCCGCTGCCACAGCGCTGGCATTGTACTCTTCATCGCTCAAGGGTTCGGGCGTAGACTCAAGTGCCATAGCCAAGACTTCGTCGATCCATTTCACCGCACGTATCGATAAGTGCTCTTTGATGTTGTCCGGAACTTCCTTTAAATCGCGTTCGTTTTCCTTGGGGATAATAACGGTCTTGATACCACCCCTGCGAGCGGCAAGTAATTTCTCCTTCAGACCACCGATGGGGAGTACCTCGCCACGCAGCGTTATTTCGCCTGTCATGGCAACATCCGCACGTGCAGGTATATTTGTCAGAACAGAAACCAGAGCGGTACACATCGCGACCCCCGCGCTGGGGCCATCTTTGGGTGTAGCACCTTCGGGGACATGAAAATGGACGTCATGCTTATCGTGATAATCCGCGGGTATGCCAAGTAACTGAGAACGAGCGCGCACAACCGTAGACGCAGCCTGAATTGACTCCTGCATGACATCGCCGAGAGATCCGGTTTTCACGTAACGACCCTTACCCTGCAGCGCAACCGCTTCGATTGTCAGCAGTTCACCGCCCACCGACGTCCAAGCCAGACCGGTTACCTGCCCAATCTTATTTTCTTCTTCGGCAATGCCATAATTGTATTTTCGTACACCAAGCAAGTCGGGGAGCATCTCAGGAGTGACCGTTGCTCCGCCTTGTGCCTCCTCAAGTGTGATTGCTTTGACCATTTTGCGGCAGACTTTTGCGATTTCTCTTTCAAGCGCGCGTACGCCAGCCTCGCGGGTGTAATAGCGAATAATATCGAGCACTGTTTCAGAACTGATGGTCAATTCATCCTTCTTTAACCCGTTGACCTTAATCTGCTTCGGGCTGAGATAGCGCTCTGCGATATTCAGTTTTTCGTCTTCGGTGTATCCGGGGATGCGAATGACTTCCATTCTATCCAGCAGAGGCCCCGGTATGTTCATCGTATTGGAGGTACAGACAAACATCACGTCAGATAGATCGTAATCCACCTCAAGGTAATGATCATTGAAGGCGTGATTTTGCTCGGGATCGAGTACTTCAAGCATGGCCGAAGCAGGATCACCCCGGTGATCCATCCCCATTTTATCGATTTCATCCAAGAGGAAGAGCGGGTTTTTAACGCCAGCCTTAGACATTTTCTGCAGTAACTTGCCAGGCATTGATCCAATATAGGTGCGTCTGTGCCCGCGAATCTCGGCTTCGTCACGAACCCCACCCAGGGCCATACGAACGAACTTTCGATTGGTTGATCGCGCGATGGATTCACCCAACGATGTTTTGCCTACGCCTGGCGGGCCGACCAAGCAGAGTACGGGTCCCTTGACCTTGCGAACGCGCTTTTGCACCGCTAGATACTCGAGGATTCGATCCTTGACTTCATCCAGCCCGTAGTGGTCTTCGTCGAGAATTTTGGCCGCATTAGCCAAATCGTGTTTGACCTTGCTACGTTTCGACCAGGGAACAGATACCATCCAGTCGATATAGCTGCGCACCACCGATGCTTCAGCGGACATAGGAGACATCATCTTCAATTTGCCGAGCTCGGCTACGGCTTTTTCTTTCGCCTCCTGCGGCATCTTGGCTTGATCGATTCGTTGCTGCAGTTCGTCGAGTTCGTTAGGCGCTTCGTCCATCTCACCTAGTTCTTTTTGAATGGCTTTCATCTGCTCATTCAAGTAGTACTCGCGTTGGCTTTTCTCCATCTGCTTTTTAACTCGCCCGCGAATGCGTTTCTCCACCTGGAAGAGATCGATCTCCGCTTCCATCAGGCCGAGTAGATGCTCGAGTCGGGGACGTATTCCCGTGATTTCCAGAATGCGCTGCTTCTCTTCCAGGTCAACGCTCATATGAGCAGCGATCGTATCTGCCAGTCGTCCGGGCTCATCGATGCCGGTAAGAGAGGTCAAAACCTCGGCAGGCACCTTTTTACTGAGATTAACGTATTTTTCGAACTGGGTGATCGTTGAGCGCAATAGCCCCTCAACTTCACTCTCGGGAATATCATCGCTGATGACTTCGCGAGCACCAGCGATAGCAAAGTTGCCTTCGTCATCCACGCTGTCGAGAACCGCGCGATAGCCGCCCTCTACCAGCACCTTAATTGTGCCGTCGGGTAGCTTCAGAAGCTGCAAAATGTTGGATACCGTGCCCATTTGGTAGATATCGTCGGAGCCGGGATCATCATCAGAAGCGTTTCGTTGAGCGACGAGCAGGACCTGCTTATCGTTGGCCATCGCGTACTCAAGTGCTTCTATTGATTTTTCCCTGCCGACAAAGAGAGGCAGGACCATATGCGGGTAAACGACAACATCACGCAATGGAAGCAGCGGGAGAAAACTGGCTGAGGAAGAACCCATACGTATCTCCAGGGTGGCGGTGGCTCAATTAACGTACTAGGTGGGGGCAAATGTCTCGAAGTACAAGGCCTCGTCGGATTTTATCGCCCGCTACCCCCACAGGCCGGGAGCATATCGGGCTCGCTATTCGTCGGTCGAGGCGGCTCGAGCTGCAGGTTCGTTGTTCTGGTAAACCAGCAGCGGCTCTGAATCTCCGCGTATTACCGACTCATCAATGACGACTTTGCTGACATCTGTCCTGGACGGGATGTTGTACATGGAATCCAACAGCACGCCTTCCAGGATCGATCTGAGACCCCTGGCGCCTGTTTTTCGCTCCATCGCCTTTTCAGCGATAGCACGTAGACCGTCTTCGCGGAAGTCTACCTCGACACCCTCCATTTCAAACAACTTGCCATATTGTTTGGTAAGAGCGTTCTTCGGCTCGGTAAGAATCTGAACAAGAGCGTCGACATCGAGTTCTTCAAGAGTGGCTATCACAGGTAGGCGTCCCACGAATTCTGGGATCAAGCCATACTGTACAAGATCTTCCGGCTCCAGATCGAAAAGCAATTCTCCGACGTTGCGACGCTCGTCCTTACTCTTCACTTCAGCCGAAAACCCAATACCGCCTTTCTCTGAGCGATTACGTATGACCTTATCGAGGCCCGCGAAAGCACCGCCGCAGATAAATAGAATATTCGAGGTATCGACTTGCAGGAACTCCTGCTGAGGATGTTTGCGTCCACCCTGTGGTGGCACCGAGGCAACGGTTCCCTCTATGAGCTTCAGCAGCGCCTGTTGAACGCCCTCTCCTGATACATCGCGAGTAATCGATGGGTTATCTGACTTGCGAGAGATTTTATCTATTTCATCTATGTAGACGATACCAACCTGTGCTTTCTCCACGTCATAGTCGCACTTTTGAAGCAGCTTCTGGATGATATTCTCCACGTCTTCACCGACGTAGCCCGCTTCCGTGAGTGTGGTTGCATCAGCTATAGTAAAGGGAACATCGAGCAGCCTTGCCAGTGTTTCAGCGAGCAGGGTCTTACCGCTGCCAGTGGGTCCTACCAGCAGAATATTGCTTTTGCCCAATTCCACTTCATGCGCTCTGCCCTGAGTATGTCGCAAGCGTTTATAGTGGTTATACACCGCTACCGAGAGCACCTTCTTCGCTCTTGACTGCCCGATAACATACTCGTCCAAGATGGTGTTAATCTCTTGTGGTACTGGCAGATTCTCCTGCGCGGAATCTGTGTTAGATTCCTGCACCTCTTCGCGAATAATATCGTTGCAGAGATCGACGCACTCATCGCAAATGAAGACGGAAGGCCCCGCAATCAGTTTCCTAACTTCGTGCTGGCTTTTGCCACAGAAAGAGCAGTAAAGCAGCTTGCCGCCGTCACCGGAGTTTGTGGTTTTGTCGCTCATTCGGCTGTCCTACACCTCATTGGTCGATGCCAGAGTTTCTCACGTACTACGATGCGGTCTTTTCGGGCCATTTGCAAGTCCTGAAAGCCGCAAAGCGGTCATATGACGGTTTATTGGGAGCCCGGTCACGTATCTTTCTACGTGAGTATAGTGGAGTCTTTGGGAGGCTAGCTCCCGGCCTCAGGAAGGCTTCGTGAAGTGACCACTTCGTCGACAAGTCCATATTCCTTGCTCTGTTCGGCATCCATGAAGCGATCTCGCTCGGTATCCCGCTCGATTACCTCCAGGCTTTGACCGGTATGTTCAGACATTAACTGGTTGAGCCGCTGTCGAATAATCAGTATTTCCTTCGCCTGAATTTCTATATCGGTTGCCTGGCCCTGAGCCCCACCGCTGGGCTGGTGAATCATCGTGCGTGCGTTAGGGAGACAATAACGTTTGCCCTTTGCACCGCCGCAAAGTAGGAATGCACCCATAGATGCCGCCTGGCCAATGCACATGGTGCTCACATCGGGTTTGATAAACTGCATGGTATCGTAGACGGACAACCCTGCAGTGACAGAACCGCCTGGAGAGTTGATATAGAGATGAATATCCTTGTCCGGGTTTTCGGACTCTAGAAACAGTAGTTGTGCGACGATCAGGTTTGCCATGTGGTCTTCTACGGGACCAACCACAAAAATAACGCGTTCCTTGAGCAGTCGAGAATAAATATCGTATGAGCGTTCCCCACGAGCGGTCTGCTCGACGACCATAGGAACCAGACCGAGACCTTTCACCTCGAGGTCATTTTGTCCATCGAATTCAAATGCCATACTCACGTTCCCTTGTTAGTTATCGCCCTGACGGTAGAGCATACCCGGTTTTCTTACACGACGACTCAGCTTTCGGCTTCGGCCTTGCCCAGTGCTTCCTGGTAACTGCACGGATTTTCTTTGATGGAGGCATTTTCAAGCAGCCTCGCCACCATCTGATCTTCCATAACCTTTGACTCTACAGAGGCAAGCTGTTCCTGATTAGAGTAGTAATAGTTGATGACCTCTTCCGGGTCCTGGTAGGTTGATGCCATTTCTTCAACAGCCGAGCGCACCTTGTCAGGATCGACCTTGATCTCCAGTTTCGACACTAACTCTGCCATCACCAAACCGAGTTTGACGCGCTTCTCGGCGTTATCGGAAAACATGTCATCTGGCAGAATTGACTTGAGGTCAAGATCTTGACTACCAGCGGCTCCGCCAAACTGCTGAAACATCTGGTTGCGAAGCACTTCAATCTCCCTGTCCACTAAGGCGCGTGGTACTTCCAAGGAATCGTGAGCCGCAGACAAGGCGTCCATAACTTGCTGCTTAACCTTGCCTTCCACCGCGCTCTTCAACTCACGTTCCATGTTTTGACGAACCTCTGCGCGAAAGGTTTCCTCTCCGCCTTCTTCCACACCATATTTAGCAAACAGGTTTTCATCGAGCGCGGCCGGCGTCAGCTCTTCGACGCGATTTAGGGTAACCACAAACTGTACGGCCGCTCCCTTGAGGTCGTCGTTGTGATATTCCTCCGGGAACGTCAGTTCAAGGGTTTTTTCTTCGCCCGCCTGCATGCCAACGATACCGTCTTCAAACCCAGGGATCATACGTCCTGACCCGAGCTCCAGATCACTGTCGTTCGCGCTGCCGCCATCGAATTCCTCGCCATCTCGCGTGCCAACGAAGTCGATATTAACCTTGTCGCCATCAACAGCCGGGCGTTCAACAGCACCCCAGGTGCCCTGTTGGTTACGAAATACCGTTACGATCTCATCGACATCCTCGTCAGTGACTTCCGCCACCGGTTTTTCCACATCGAAATCCTTGATCTCGATGACGTCCACCTCGGGGAATACCTCGAATGTAGCCGTGTATTCCAGATCCTTACCAACCTCCATGGTCTTGGGCTCTATGCTTGGCTGGCCGGCAGGTCGCAAGTTTTCTTGAACTACTGCTTCCTGAAAGGATTGGCTCATAACTTCGCCCAGCACTTCCTGGCGAACACCTGCGCCAAAGCGCTGACGCATTACCTTCATCGGCACCTTCCCCGGCCTGAAACCGGGCAAGCGTACATTGCCGGCGGCTTTCTTGAGGCGACTATCGACCTCAGTATCTATCCGTTCAGCGGGAACGCCCACCGTTAAACGACGTTCTAGGCCCGAGGTCGTTTCGATAGAAACCTGCATGGTGAGTCCTCTACTGGCAAGGTACTGGGTGCGATTAGCGCCCCGTTTATGTGTGATAACCGAGCTGCAGGCTCTTGAGCCTGCGAGCAAGTAATTTGGTGCGGAAGGAGAGACTCGAACTCTCACGCCTTTCGGCACTGGAACCTAAATCCAGCGCGTATACCAATTTCGCCACTTCCGCAGTGTTTGCGTTACCGTTGCTGCCTGGCGGCAACAAGCTAGAAAATCTGTCACAATTTCAACTTAAGCGATTGATAGTTGAGCACTATTGAGAAGCTTAAGCTGGGCTTGACGGCCGTCGCAAGGGCGCAGATTCTGCCACAAAGGTACCGCTGGTTCAACCGCTCAGGCTGCAGGTCGTACGAGTATGAAAGAGAGTGGGGAAAGGCGTCCGGATGCGGTGACTTTGCCCCTCCACTGAGCGGGTAGCAATAAAGCCTCATGAGGACCAAATACTGCTCCCTCAAGCAACAGCTGCCCTGTGATTATGAACAGAATGTTGTAGCGGTTTTCGGTAGCGAGCTCGTCCTCACAACCCGAGTCCAGGACAACGCGTAACAATTCAAACGCGGTACAGCTAACAATCCGTGTCGTGCGAGAGTTCCGCGATCCAGTGATGTCCATCGGGCATTGATCAGGCGGCGGATCCAAACGCATCGTGGCTACAGCCTCGCGTGTATCCCAGTGACTTTGAGTCCGAACCTTCTGCGCGAACGAGAGAATTTTACGCTCGTACGTAGGCGTTTGCACCTCCAGTACCTGTACTCCGTGCTGAAGTGCGTGTGGAAAGTAAGGCGGCACAAGCACTGTATCACCGACACGAACCGGCCTGAGATGAGTAAACTGATCCATTTCTGCCCTTAATAAACACTCTCT
>JBCDFM010000174.1:0-8762 GCA_039178015.1 Pseudomonadota bacterium | reverse complement strand
CTCATTCCCCTTTTCCGTCAACTCTTCGAGCATCCGATGGTGTTTGGTCGGGATACTCTCTCGCCACTTATCCGGCCTATTTTCATAGTTTACCGACAGCAGTTCTTTTTCCATAGCCAAGCCACAGTGTTCATAAACACGTGTGATCACATGCGTCCAATTAACAAGCATATCAGAATAATTCACGATCAATACCCGTGGATCATCGGCATAGGGCTTAATCGCATCTATCGTTTCATTCCACTTCCTGGCGAATACCTTAATTCCTCTCCTAAAAGATAAACGCAAGCTACGGATCTCACCCCAATTCACTCTGCGATTAAATCCATATGGCCTTTTCCCCCAGGAGGCCACCACATCGCAGCCATTTCGCACCACCACAACAAATCTGGGGTCACAGGAAATATCCATTAAAAATGGAATACGAAAACTGTTGGAGGGCGCTTTTGAGAAATAGCGATCTGCTCCCAAGGTCGAGGTTAGTTCACACACTAAGCTGTACTTGGAAGACTCGCTGACAGAGTCGGCGTCAGCATACAGCTCCCTACCCATATGCGTGAAGACATCTTTACCGGGTAGATAACGAAACCAGATATCTTTTTGCTCTAGAAGGTCGCTGTATTCCAGATGCGTATTGTAGTCTTTCAGCGAGCTAACAAATTCAGGTAGATTCTTCGCCTTCTGGATGGGTGGATAATTCGGACCTACCCCCTCAGCCCAATTTATCGATGCCGAAAGCGCCGTCGTACCTGCCCGCGCATGCCCTATAAGGAATATTGGTGACGCCAGTTTCTTTAACTTGATCTCTGTCACCTTAGATTACTTCTACTGCTATATTGAAGGCAAAAAACAAAGGGGTCACCTGCATCGAACATCTTTCTTGCGATCCGCCTGCGAAGCCATCGGTTGACCCATAACACCGCACACAGTTTATCGGCCAAGTCTGCGCATGTTCCGCATACGCCTATTGCGCACTGACTTGCCTGTATTCGGCTCTTTTTTTCACTAGAAAATCGAGTACGTCCTCAATATCACAGGGACACTGCTTTACCGGATCGACATAATGTGAGTAATCTATGTAGGCGAAGTGGAAGAGTTCCAGGATGGATCGACTCCGCTTGCGACGCGCGTTCGTCTGGCTTGAGCGTAGCGTTGCACACCTATCATCGGTGCACCCCCAGCCGGCGTAAAATGGCATGCCAAAGGTCACGACCTCTATGCCGAGCATAAGTGCTTCAAAACCCATCTGCGAAGTGCAGACATACACCTTATCGAATTTGCGCAGTAAGCTGATCGGGTTGACCTCCTGATTTATTATCTGGACCCGCTCGTCTCTTTTCAGATTGGAGTAATACCCGCCGATCTTGCTAGACGCAAGGGTATCGGGATGGGTTTTGACTACTATTTTAGAGTTGGGATTCTCCTTCAGCGCGGCTTCCAGCATCACGGCGAACGTGTTTGAATTTGCGTGTCCTCGAACGATGGAAAAGTCACCCTTTGTTTGATCAACCACAAGCACGGCGCCCCGTTCAATCTCTTCAATACCACTGCAAGAGTCGGGCTGGTGATTATATTTAGACAGCTGTTGCTCGACGATACGCTGGACCAGTGCGCGGGCGCGGTCGATTTCTTGGTCTGATAGCTCCTTCTCGGAGTTAAGCATTTGTTCAAGACGAGAAGGCTTGGTCGCGTCGAAGTAAAAAGCGCTATCGTCTATCGTAAATGAGACTCCGGCCCGGTAGTCCATGTCAGTCGCCACTGCGGCGGTGCAAACGTTCTTAAAAAAGCCATCCTCGACAAGAAATAATGGTTGCCGTGTTTGGGCGACCGATCTGATTGCTCGACTCGCAGACGCTGTGCCGGAAAACTTGTGTCCCCAAACCATATGGCTATCGACATCATCTGATGAGTCCAAAACATTTTGGATTGTTGCTCCGGGAAACAGATAGGCAAGGTTCTGCACAGCGGCCTGATCCTTAGCCGGAAATACGAGTCCGATCACCCCCTGAGTACTTATCAGTTTCGACACGTTCTCCATTGGGTCTTGCACAGCGCTCTGTTGGCCATCGACGAAATTGAAGTACTGGATTGACCGGATAGACGAAATAGACAGTAGCTCATCCACATATTCAGTGAGGGCCCTGACCAACGTATTAATTTTCCGCTTTACCATCTAAGGCCCCTCAGCCTGATTCAATACAGTTACTGTGCTACGCCGGCGTAGGAGCGAGTCGGGCTGTTATACAGTTGAAGTAAGCCCTCGCCGTGCATGGCATTATCCGGAAATTTCCGAGAATGGCGAAAATACTTTTGTGCAAGCGAATCAAAGCTAAAAAAAATGTCGCACAGCTTATTATTGAAGTCCTCAGTGCTTCCAGCCGTGAAGACGAAATCGGAACAGTTACCGATTTCTTTTGATCCGCCGAGGTTGGAACTCAATACGGGTATTCCGTGCCCTGCAAACTCAAGCGCAACTTGCGGGAGATTATCCTCCCATAGTGTCGGCACAATGCCCAGGTGGACGGGCTGGAGTATTTCAGATAGGGACTCCGCGCGATAGCCATCATAATGCTTGAATGAATGGAAGCGGTTGCCAACTCTTCGTAAGCGCTTTTTGGTCGCGCTATCGCAGCGGGCCGCAACGACCACATCGATTGATTTCGCTTGTTTACTCGAAAGCAGTTCCAGGCAATCGAGAAAGAAAAAGAAGCCCTTTTCTGGTGTTGCGAACCCCAGGAAAGCGATACACATGGGGGCTCCATCTTCTTTTGCCCGTTGCAGTTTCGGCGATACACCGTTGGCGGTACCAATATACTGCTGTTTGATTTTATGAGCCGATATTCCCCTTTGTTGCGCTATCTCCATAACTCGCTTTGATACGGCGATCACAGTGTCTGCTTCACGATTGATAATCTCCACCCCTCTTTCGAGAAAGGCGCGGTAACCCCTCTCGAGTTTCGAATCTACAGAAGCGGTACCGCGCGACAGCGACTTTCCGCTGCGCCTGGTTTCAGCGCGCACTGCTGAACTGAAGATAGGGTATGCGTAAAGCGATGTCGCGATAGAAGCCCTCTGTAGCTTGTCATAGTCAGACAGAGCTGCTCCGAAAAAAGAAGAGTAGATTTGTTTGGTGCTGATATAGGCCTTTGTCGACACCCGAGTATGCGGACAGGAAACACATTTGCGTCCTTCTTCATTATCCGTGCAGTTCTCTTTTCCATCCCGCCACAGTTTTACAGATGGACAGAAAGGATAGTAATCATGCAGCGAGAGCACTATCCGCAAATTCGGGAATGCCGACTTGAGCTCCAGACAGCGAAATGACAGCCCTTCAATACTATTGAAATGGACAACATCGAACGGGCCATGTTTTGCGATAAAGTCGAGGAAAATATCTCGCGTCAGAGTGTCCTCCACCGCTGCCATGGGGTTGCCCATGTTCAGGTGTGCGGGCGCAAGGACCGGAGAGTTGACGATCTCAAATCTATCGACCCTTCCTACCGATGCTAGCTGGCGATAAAAGGTATTCTTCGGATTTGCGGTGTATTCAGTACCAGACGACAGATGAACAATACGTAGATCATCGTGGGCTGAAAGCGTCCTAATGACACGGTCAAGATAGGATGTTGCACCCCCGCCGCGCCCCGCCGTCGAATTAAACGTCATCCAGTTGTAGTAGAGAATATTCATGTGGATCGATTATCAAGCCCGGACCGAGTGCCGCTGGTCATCGTTAGCCTCGTGTTTGTTTGCGCTCGCACTCCCAAAAGCACAGTCAGATTAGCGCACCTAATACAACGAATCACGCCATCCATGCATGACTACAACGCCAAATCTCACTCTTTCGAGTAGTACCCTTATGCCATCAGACTGCAGGTCTCTGAGCCTGGTGGGCGACCCCTGCTGAAGCGTTTTGCGCCACCTCGTTCAGGCACTCCTCGACCCGTGCCATGTCGATCTGGCGCACGCCAAGCGCCAGCATAATTGAGACAAAAAGCGATGCACCAAGCGTACCCCGCGAAATCTTCATGCGCAGGTTCGCCTCGCTCTGATGTATGCCCAACTCCTGCAGGCGCGCCGACAAGGCGCGGTAGTCCACACCCTTAAGAGCCATTTCGGATTTCAGCAGCCGCTTCAAAGTTTCGCCCATCACGGCAGATTCGAGTGTTGCGATCATGTGTCTGTAGAGTTTCAAAATCTTACGCCAGAGTACACTTATAATTTCTATATGCAAGTTATATGTTATATATTGTAAATAATAAGTTCGTATTGTAATATACACTGTCTCGGCAGATTAGCCGAGATACGCCCTGCAAGGGGCGCTTTAAAGGAGGGAAAAACATGGATATTGCAGTAATAGTGTTAGTGGTCGTCGCCCTTGGGGTTGTGTTTGCAGGCGTCAAAATGGTGCCACAAGGCCACATCTGGACGGTCGAGCGATTCGGGCGCTACACGCGGCCACTTGGTCCAGGATTGCACGTAATCGTGCCGTTCATTGACGGAATCGGCCACAAGCTCAATACAATGGAGCAGGTGCTAGACGTGATGCCGCAGGAAGTGATCAGCGCGGACAACGCGATGGTAACAACCGACGCGGTCTGCTTCTTCCAGATTCAAGATGCCGCACGCGCGGCTTACGAGGTGAACGATCTTGAGCGGGCACTGCAGAACCTGGTGATGACGAATATTCGAGCAGTACTGGGCTCCATGGATCTCGATGAGATGCTCTCCAACCGGGATTCGATCAACGCCGCCATCTTGTTCAAGGTTGATGAAGCGACTCAGCCCTGGGGGGTAAAGGTCACGCGAATCGAGATTAAGGACATCTCACCACCTCAAGACCTGGTGGATGCGATGGCCATGCAAATGAAATCTGAACGCGAAAAGCGATCTGCCATCCTGGACGCCGAGGGCACGCGAGAATCCGCCATTAAAGTGGCCGAAGGTGATAAGGAAGCGGCTATCCTACAGGCGCAAGGGCAGCTCGAGGCTGCGAAGGCTGAGGCCGAAGCGCGCGAACGCCTGGCAGAGGCTGAGGCCAACGCGACAGCGATCGTATCCAACGCAATCAAGGATGGTGACGTACGCGCGGTCAACTACTTTATTGCACAGGGCTACACTGAGGCTTTGAAACAGATCGGCACGGCGGGTAACAGCAAACTGGTGATGATGCCATTAGAGGCCGGTAATCTGATCGGCTCCGTTGCCGGTATCAAGGAAGTGCTCGACAACGCTGCGTCTTCTCGCGAGACAGTCTGACAAGCAGCGGCGCCCATGTGACACTCCGTCATGAGGCGCCGCCAATTTAGGAGGGCATGATCATGTTCGAATCAATCGCGCCATGGCACTGGCTCACCCTGGGCTTGTTGCTGCTGGGCCTGGAACTACTTGGCGCCGGTGGCTTCCTGCTGGGAATCGCGACGTCGGCAGCGGTGATCGCGCTTTGTAGCTGGCTGTTTGATGGCTTTGCCTGGCAGGGCCAACTCACGCTGTTCGCCGTGCTGTCGGTGTTGTACAGCTGGATCTGGTTCCAGTTTCTGCGTAAGCGTAATTCGCCCGACGAAGACGTCTCACTGATCAACAATCGCGCAGCGCAGTTGATCGGCACGGTCATCGAAGTAACCGACGATATTCCTATCGGCACGGGCAAGGTAGCCATTGGCGATACGCTGTGGACAGTGCGCACTGCTACCAATGTAACGTCCGGTGATCGCGTCCGCGTCATCGCCTCCGAAGGCATGGAGTTACAGATCGAACCGGCCCCCTGAGGCCGGTCTTTTTAGTGATGTCCGATTAGCAAGGTCGCGAAGGTCGCTGCAGCGTCGGCAGGCAATTGACGTCAACAGCAGAACGGCAGCCGGCCTTGTATACCGGGGACGACTTATGTGACAAGTGGCATCACCGTCGCGTTTGCACGCCAGCAGGCTTGAAAAAAAGCAATGCGCCAGACCGCCGACGTCTTCTATGCACGAACTCGCCTTCGCATCGCTCAATACATCTCGTACAAACTACGATAAAACTTGCGCTCAAACGTTTCAATCGGTGGGGCGATGGCAGGCAGGCTCTCGTCACGCTCCGGCGGAAAGTAATTGCTGATCATCTGTATAAATAAGAGTATTTCGCCTGACCGAGCCTCGAGCAGGCCGGCTAGGTTGTACGTGCCGAACAGTGATCCGCTCTTTGCTCTAATCTGTCCGTACAATGGTTGTTGGCGGATACTCTGGCGATCTCGCAGGGTCCCGCTCTGACCGCTAATTGGCAGTATGGACAGCAGGTTCAGGCGGTCATCATGGCGATAGATATAACTGAGCACTTCCATCATCTGCCATGCCGTCATACGGTTGTCGCGAGATAGACCCGAACCATCGACCAGGATCGCCCGACCCAGGTCGATATTCGCTTTGTCCTTCAATATCGACTTAATAGCCGCGCTGCCGTTGGCAAAACTGCCGGGTTGGTTAAAGTAGTTTGCGCCTATAGTCTTAGCGATGTTGTCCGCGTACAGGTTATCGGAGTCCTTGATCATGGTTTCCAGCAGTTCATGCAGGGGGGCCGAATCATGCCTTGCTATAAGCCTACCGCTGGCACTGTCATCACGTTTGATATCCCCTTTCAACACGATACCAAGTCGCTTCAGATCCGCTCTCAGGATATTCGCGATGTAAGCCTCAGTATCTTGCACCGCAAAGTTGAGCGGCAGCGGCTCATCACGCTGCACCAAACAGCCACTAAGAGTGTAATGGTTGCGACCCTGATTCGTGAGTTCGAGGTCGCAGTGAGCAGCTTTCTGACCTTCTTTCGATGTCACCAAGGCGGTGCTGATCACCGTCAGCGGTTGGTGACTTGGGACAGTGACTCGGGTTTTGTCACCCACCCGGCGATTGCTGTACAAAGCGCCCTGCACGCAGTTGTTCTCAAGACTCAGGCTGCTGGATGGTGCGCTGTAGCAAATACCCAAATTGTCCCATGGCCAGCCTGGGGCTTGCTCGTAGCCGCTGAAGCGCCCGCCATTGAGTATCAAATCTCCCGTGATCGTAGCGCCCACTTGGCCTTTGAGCACGAGCAATAGCGACGCCAGTTGCTCCCGCGCCAGAGAGGGGTCACCACTGAATCGCAGCACCACATTGTTTTCATGTTGCTCTAGCTGTGTGGTAAAGCGGTAGTCCTTGCCCAGATACAGTTCAGCGGCAAGCGCAGTTACCAACTTCTGCATACTGGCCGGTGGCTGGAATTGTGCATGGCGCTGCGAATAGAGAACGTCACCATTCTTGGCATAGGCAATTACTAACGCGGCATCGTACCCCTCGGGAAGCGGATAAAAATCAGGCTGGTAATTTGCGACTGGAGCAGCGGATGCCAGCATCTCGCTTGCGGGCTCCAAGGCATTCGTGGTTCCCGCATTGGCCAGGCAGCTAAGCAGCAGTAGACTCAGGCAGCGAATTACGGGGGTAACTGATAGACGCATCGGCAGGAGTATAGGACTTATTTAAGGTCTCTTGCGAGTAGGTCTTCACTGCAACCGCTAGATCGGCAGGCCAAAAACCACCAGCAGCCCTTATCCCCGTACCTATTACAAGTGCGTTACCGACATATCCCTGCTCTTATTTTCAATTTAGCCAGACCGCTGATTTCAGCGCGGACTTTAGTTCATCAATTGACGCCATCATGTCAGCCGACTCGGACTCGTCGTTCCCCAAAAAATCAAAATCTGACAAGGTCAAATGCCGGGTCACTGACGCCACGCCTTTCAGATCGGCGTTTTTTAAAAGAACCGGGATGTCTACGACGTGGGCGACTGGCTCTTGACTGCGATGAAGTAACAGCTGCGTTTTCACAGCCGCCATACCCCGCCGCGCGGCATCACGTTGCGCTGAGGGCATGTTGCCGAACGCACCGCTGTACTGAATCTGGCCCGCGATTGCGAGCAGACCGCGTATTTCGGCGGCATCAAGTGTGACCACGATCATTTTGGATGGCCGCGCAGTGTCGCTATTGCTAGCATCCATTGCCATAGACCATCCCGGTATGAATTCGAGTGCTGTTAGCCTGATTGAAGCGGTATTGGATAGAAAAACCTCGTGTTAAGTCAGAGCGTATTTATCCGAAACAGCCTTTAACTTACCCTATAGTCTCCTTGATGGAGTAAAATAACGTCAACTTTTTCTGCCAGGTAGTCGCCTGTGGGGCCCATAATGCATGACCTGCCTCTGTGTTTCGCTGCCCACGATGATATGCAATCACGCGTGAATCGCCGCGATCTATAGGCGAGCGACTAAAGTGCGCTTTCAATATAGACACCAAGACGCCGCACTCGGTGCCATGTGTAGATAAAAGCCCTTTCCTCGAAAAACACAAGGATATCACTAACGAAAGCTGGGCCAGCTTCGCTAAAGCAGCAAGCTTTCGAACGGGCTGGTCCGGCATCCCGGCGTTCTTTCGACCAAACACCACAAACAAAAGAACCCGGCACGAGGCCGGGTTCTTTCGTTTGGCGCGCCTGGCACGATGACTCGGAGCACCTCTTGGGTTTTCCGACCCTTGGCCGGGGTCGCGATCGACCTTCGCCGCGTCGCGGCTCGGTTCAAATTCTCCCCTAGGGAGAATTTGTCGAACGGGCACGTCAGCCTCGACCAAACACCACAAACAAAAAAACCCGGCACGAGGCCGGGTTGTTTTGTTTGGCGCGCCTGGCACGATGACTCGGAACACCTTTTAGGTGTTCCGACCCTGCGGGCTTCGCTGCCTTGCAGCTCGGTTCAAAT
>JBCDFM010000173.1:0-8783 GCA_039178015.1 Pseudomonadota bacterium | reverse complement strand
ATTGGGTGTGTCTGAACCCCTGGTGCAGCGTCAGGGCCAGAATCGCATCGTGGTCCAGCTCCCTGGTATTCAGGATGCCGCCGAAGCCAAGCGGATTTTAGGTAAGGTAGCGAACCTCGAATTCCGTCTGGTTGCGACTTTTGACGCGCCGGCAGCCGAAAAGCAGCGCTTTGAATACCGCAGCCCCGATCGCGCCGGCGCCACGGAATGGCTGGAGCGAGATATCATTATCACCGGCGAAAACGTGGCGAATGCACAAGCGAGTTTCGATCAGAATGGTCAGCCCAATGTGAACATCCGCCTGGACGGCGATGGCGCGACCCTGATGTCGCGAGCGACCGCGCCCAATATCAAGCGTCGCATGGGCGTGCTCTTCATTGAACGCAAGTTTCGCACGCGTGTTGAGCAGCAAGAGGATGGTACAGAAATAGAGATCCAGGTGCCGATTGATGAAAAGAAACTGTTAACGGCTCCTGTTATTCAATCTGCCCTCGGCGCGTCCTTTCAGATCACCGGATTAGACAGCCCACTGGAAGCCTCTGAGCTGGCGCTTATGCTGCGCGCCGGTGCGCTGGCAGCGCCAATTTCGTTTGTGGAGGAACGGACCGTGGGGCCTTCCCTGGGTGCTGAAAATATCCGCAAAGGCGTGGTATCGGTGCAGTATGGATTGGCTATGGTTGTGTTATTCATGATTGTGATGTACCGCCTGTTCGGCATCACGGCGGTCGTCGCCCTCACTGTTAATCTTGTGCTGCTCGTGGCGATGATGTCACTGATCGGTGCGACGCTGACACTACCGGGAATTGCGGGCATTGTGCTCACGGTGGGTATGGCGGTAGATGCAAACGTGCTGATATTTTCGCGCATCCGCGAAGAGGTGAACAAGGGAACCGCGCCGCAAATGGCAATACACGCAGGCTATGAGCGCGCGGTTGCAACGATTTTGGATGCGAATATCACGACCTTGATTGTCGCGATCATTTTGTACGCCGTGGGCACGGGACCGGTTAAAGGCTTCGCCGTTACGTTGTCAATAGGCATCCTAACCTCCATGTTTACGGCCATTATGGGGACGCGGGCAATCATTAACCTCATTTACGGCGGTCGAAAAGTCACAAAGCTCTCCATCGGAGGGATCAAAGTATGAAGCTGATTAACTTTATGGGGCTGCGTAAAGTAGCAGCCGCTTTCTCGATTATTTTGGTCCTGGCCGCCATTGGCTCCATCGCGGTACAACAGCTCAACTGGGGTTTGGACTTTACTGGCGGTACGCTGGTAGAGGTGGTCTACCAGGGCCCAGTGGACCTGCAGGAGATACGACAAACACTGACAGAAGAAGGCTATCAGGGTGCGACGGTTGTCAGCTTTGGCACAGACAGAGATGTTCTTATCCGACTGCCGCAGGGGTATTCGGACGAGGTGGGAGCACAGCTACTAGCGCTACTGCAGCGTAATTCCGCCGATACGGTTGAGCTGCGAAGAGTTGAATTTGTCGGTCCTCAGGTGGGAGATGAGCTGCGTGAGCAGGGCGGGCTTGCCATGCTGTTGGCATTGATACTGGTGATGATCTATATCGCGTTCCGCTTCCAGTACAAGTTTGCGGTAGGGGCTGTGGTAGCGTTGATTCACGACGTGTTGATCACGCTTGGCTTCTTTTCTTTTACTCGTATGGACTTCGATTTAACCGTGCTGGCTGCGCTGCTGGCGGTCATCGGTTATTCCTTGAATGACACCATCGTTGTATTCGACCGTATCCGGGAAAACTTTCGAAAAATACGACGAGCGGATCCGGTGGAGGTAATCAACATTTCTCTGTCCGAAACTCTGAGTCGAACTCTGTTCACGTCGTTGACTACGCTGATGGTGCTGCTGTCTCTGGCGATTTTTGGTGGCGAGATGATCAACGCCTTTGCGGTCGCTTTGATCGTCGGCATTATCATTGGTACCTACTCTTCTATTTACGTGGCATCCAATATGCTGTTGTTGCTAAACGTGAATAAGGAAGACCTGATGATTCCTGTCAAAGAGGGTGCAGATCAGGAAGATCTGTCTCCCTGATAGGGAATGCCGCGGCAAGATACAAGCTTGTCTGAACCGGTCGCTTTGGGTATTCCCGGGCTGACGCCACCGTTGCAGTTGCACCTGCATGGCGCTTTCGATCGAGTTATTTCACAGACCCTACGTCGTGAGGGAATTTGGGAACCCTACGAGACCGCGCTGTTAATCGCCAGCCTCGAGCCTGGCGCTGTCTTTTTGGATGTAGGAGCCAATATTGGTTACTACTCGGTGATAGCGGCGCGGGTTGTGGGAGCCACGGGAGCTGTATTTGCGTTCGAACCTGAGGCCCGCAATTTCGGGCTGCTGCAGGCAAATCTGGAACTAAATGGCTGCCAGGCGATCGTTCACGCACATGAAGCTGGTCTGGCTGACCGCGACAGCGACGCGCGACTTTATCTTAGCGAGGACAATGCAGGAGATCATCAGGTTTTTGCGGTCAGTGATAAGCGCGCTCATTGTCCGATTCGCCTGCTCAACGGCACTGACTACCTGACTGCCCGGCTTGAACGCTTGGATCTCATCAAAGTGGATGTCCAGGGTGCTGAATATGCCGTGATGGTGGGCTTGCTCAAACTGTTACGCAGCCTGGGCAGTGCGCCAAGGATCATAATTGAGTTAACGCCTCTGTCACTCAGGCAGTGTGGTGCGAGCGGTAGAGCACTGATCGAGTTGCTCGCCATGTTCGGTCTGCCCATGTGGGTTATCGACCATATTAACCATCGCCTGTTGCCCTCGAATGCCGAAGCACTGACCCTGTGGTGCGACGACGTGGACGCCAGGCCCGGGGACGCCGGATTTATGAACATCCTGATTGGCCCGCGTGTGCCGGGGCATTAAAAAGGTACTGACGGGTGACCAGGGGTTTTGCACCGGTTCTTGGGCTATGGGATAGTACTAGCGCAAACTTGCGATTTAGGCATAGCGGTGGCCACAAGCCTTATGAACGACATACTTGAGTTTCTCCAATCACGAAATTCCAGCGCCAGACTTACAGATCCTGCGCCCTCGGAGGCCGAGCTAGAAGACCTGTTACAGGCTGCCTTGCGCGCCCCCGACCACGCCTGGCTGCGGCCGTGGCGCTTTATTCATATCACAGGTGAACGTCGACAGGCCTTTGGCGAGGTGCTGGAGCGTTGTCTGTGTGAGCGCAACCCGCAGGCGGATGAAACCGCACGTAGCAAGGCCCGCAGCGCGCCCTTGCGAGCGCCATTGATCACTGTGGTGGTGGCAAATTTGACGGAACACCCTAAAGTTCCTGCGGTTGAGCAGCGGCTGTCGGCAGGTTGCGCGGCTCAGGCACTGCTGTTTGCCGCTGAAGCCAGTGGCTATGCGGGCATGTGGCGCACGGGTGATGCGGCCTATGACCCAAATGTGATGAATGCGCTGGGTCTGGCGGCCAATGAAGAAATTGTGGCTTTTCTGTATTTGGGCACGCGCGATGGTGCTCCCAAATCACTACCCACATTGGAACCTGCCGAATTTGCTCGTAGCTGGTAAACTCCGCGCCTTTGAACAAGTCGAGAGCATCGCAATGCAGCTACCCATATTTCAAACGCTGGATCTGAGCCTGGAAGGTCATGTGGCTACTGTCTCTCTGAATCGGCCCGACAAGGCTAATTCCATGAGTGCTCCGATGTGGCCCGAGCTGCGGCACTGCTTTGAGTGGTTAGACGAGGAACGCTCAGTGCGGGCAGTGATCCTGGCAGGGAATGGCAAGCATTTCTGCGCCGGCCTCGACCTGGCAATGTTCGGGAATCTTCAGGAAGAGGTGGAGCCTGGTAGGGCTTCCGAGCAGCTTCGCCGCACGGTGCTGCGTCTGCAGGGCAGTCTAACTGCGATCGAGAGATGTCGAAAACCTGTGCTAGCAGCCATTCACCATACCTGTATCGGTGGGGGTGTGGATATGATCTGTTGCGCAGATATGCGCTATGCGACAGCCGATGCCTTTTTCTCCATTCGCGAAATTGATTTAGGTATGACGGCGGATGTGGGGACTCTGCAGCGGCTGCCCAAACTGATACCGGATGGCATCGTGCGCGAGTTAGCTTATACGGGGCGCAAAATGACGGCCGAAGAGGCGCGTGAAGTCGGGCTGGTCAATCGCGTGTACAGCGATAAAAACGAGATGGTGAGCGAGGTGTCGGCGCTCGCTCAGCAGATTGCTGAGAAGTCTCCATTGGCCGTACGCGGCAGCAAAGAGATGCTGGTTTATGCTAGAGACCACAGCGTGGCGGAGGGACTCAACTATATTGCCACCTGGAATGCCGGCATGCTGAGTGAGGCCGATCTCAAGGCTGGACTGGAAGCGCAGCTCGAGAAACGTCTGGCCAATTACGACGATTAACTCTCCTCAGCCCTTTACTGAACAGTTCGAAGCGGAGATCGTTCGATGCGGGTGATGTCTTGGCTCAACAGGCCATGGCTGCACTTTGTGATTCTCGGTAGCGTGCTTTACTACCTGCAGCTGACACTTTTTCCTGAACCTAAACCGGTTATCGGTCCGATTAGTGAGGCTCGGCTAGCCTCGCTTGTGCAGCAGTGGAGCAGTACCACTGGCAGACCACCTAGCGACGATCAACTTGATCGCATGGTGAGCTTTGAACTGGATCGAGACCTACTGTTTCAACAGGCTCTAGCACTTGATTTACACCTGCATGACCCGGTGGTTCACCAGCGCTTGCTGCGTAATCTCCGATTTCTCACGCTAGCCGAAGAAAAGTCAGAGGAAGAACAGTACGAACAAGCTCTTGAGCTACGCCTTCACTTGGGCGACGAAGTGATCAAGCGTCGCATGATCCAGGTGATGCAACAGCTACTATTGGCATACAACCCGCCAGCCGCACCAACAGTGGATGAATTGAATCTGGAGTTTGAGCAGCGGAGAATCGAACTGCGCCGCCCGCCGCGATACTCCATTGAACATATTTACTTTAATGCAGCCCGCGAAGCCGAAGCTGCGGCAGTTGTTGCCAGCATTACTGATCAGAAGCTGTCACCAGAGCAAGCGCTTGAACTGAGTTCTCCCTTTCTGCCCGGTTATCGGTTTAGCGCAATGTCGCCCGCTCAACTGGCGAGGCAATTTGGCGGCGAATTTGTCGACAATTTGCTCGCGTCTGAGCCTACGCCGGGAACCTGGGTGGGACCGATCCGATCAACCTATGGTCTGCATTATGTCTTTGTGAATGACGTGGAAGCCGCCAGAGATGCGCGGCTGGATGAAGTGCAATTGCAACTGCAGCGCGATCTGGAGGCAAGGGCGAAGACGCTTGCCTTGGAAGAGAGCATGATTCCGCTGCGCGAACGTTATGAGCTGATTAAATGAGCGCACGCATTATGCTAGGGTTCTTAATGCTCTCGGTGTTTAACTCTGACGCTTTGGCGCATCGATTTGCACCTTCATTGTATAAAATCAATGAGATCGCCGAACAAGAGTATGCGGTGGTATGGAAAACACCTGCCCAGGGCACTAGCTCGATTCCGGTGCAACCCTTATGGCCCGAATCCTGCGAGATTACCCGTCGCAGCCCGCCACAGCTGGAAGGCACCGGTCGTGTGATCAGCTGGCGAATGAGCTGCTCGGCGCTGGGTGACGCTGGGCTGGTGGGGCAGACGCTTGGCGTAGAAGGGCTGGCCGAAAACCAGGCCTCTGCGATGGTCATGGTCAATCTCCTGGATGGTCGCAGCTATCAGCAAGTGCTTAATGCTGAGCAGGGCAGCTTTGTGCTGCCCGCAGAGTCTAGCGCGGGCAACGTTGTGAAGGATTACACCTGGCTTGGCGTGGAACACATTTGGGGTGGATTGGATCACTTGCTGTTCGTGTTCGGTCTGCTTTTACTGGTGGGCGGTGGCGCGCGGCTGTTCTGGACGATTACCGCGTTCACGGTAGGCCACAGCATTACGCTGTCTATGGTAACGCTCGGTGTTTTTGATTATCCCGTCGCGCTGGTGGAGTTTGCCATCGCCATCAGCATTTTTGTGTTGGCGGTTGAGCTGACCAGACGCGACAAGCATGACGTATTGTGGCGCCACCCCTGGTGGTTGGCCGGTGGTTTTGGGCTGCTACACGGCATGGGTTTTGCCGGCGCTCTCTCGGAGACGGGGCTGCCACAAGACAACGTGCCTTTGGCCTTGCTGTTCTTCAATATCGGCATCGAGTTAGGGCAGATTGCCTTCATTGTGTTGGTGCTTGCTCTTTGGATGGTTGTCAGAAGACCACTGCGTCCATGGCGAGACAGGCTTGTGCCCATTCCGATCTATGTTTTAGGGTCTCTCTCGGCGATGTGGTGCATCGAGCGTGGGTTGGAGGCGTTATCCCAAGGCCTGGCTTAGCGCTTTTACGCAGGCCTCAGGCGAGGCCGATTATTCGTTACCTGTCCAGTTTTCAGTGGGTATGAATGGATAGAATGCCAGCTCAATACCCTCGCGCACATTGCGTTCACTTTCCAGAATTTCGCGACGCCTAACGTAGCGTCCGCTGGAGGAGCGGCTGTCTATAGCCTGTGTTGCGTCCAGTCCGCCGCGGCTGACAAATACTCGCTTGAGATCCATGTCGAAGATACTGACCTGCAGTGAGGCGACATCGACCATCGTATTCCAATCGAAGTCAACAGAAACGCCGTCTCCTGGACCCTGCATGCTCGGTTTGCGGGATACGCCGTCCCAGCGTGCGATATGCTGAAGCCCGCCGCTGAATGAAGTCTCAAGTTCTATGAGGTCGGTAAAGATAAACGCATCCAGTCCGCTACCGCGCATTTCATCGCGTATCGTGTTCATAATTCTCGAAAATGCGTTGGGATTTATTCGCCCTGTAGTTGGGTCTACCGGGTTACCAAAAGCGCGCACGGCCGTATTCCAGCGCTGCTCAAACTCACGTTGTGGCAGCACCTTAAAGCCATTCTCTTTAAGGTATGCACTAACCATAGCGTCGATTCTGAGTGCTTCTTTTTCCAGATAGTTACGCGAGGGTGGGCCCAAGTTGACATGGGCTATCACCACTGTTTTGATATTATCTTCTGCGATTTTCGCCTCATCAATTTCGTATGGAAAAACCGTAGGGTTGTAGGTTGGGGTCGAACTGCAGGCCAGCAGAAGTCCAGTCGTGCCCAAGGTAATAAGGCACAGGCGCAGGTAGCGGAAATAACGCATATCGTAGTCCGTTGAGCTATAGTGCCGCGCATGGTAGCAAAATCTCTACAGCGGATCAGCGCCGCGTGACGATAAATCTTCACGCTGTCTCCGTCGGGTCTGGTCCAACCGTTATGCTGTTACACGGCTTGTTCGGTGCGGGCAACAATCTCGGTTCTTTGTCGAGGGCACTGCGCGATAATCACACGGTGTGGTCTCTCGATCTGCCTAATCATGGCCGATCTGATTGGTCGGTTGACGCCTCCTTAAGTAGCATGGCGGATGCGCTAAGGCAGTGGATGCAGCAACAAACTCTAGAGCGCGCGATGCTCGTAGGTCACTCCTTGGGTGGTAAAGTCGCGATGCAGCTGGCTTTGTCATTCCCGGAGCTTGTATCAGCGCTGGTGGTGGCGGATATTGCACCGGTCTCGTATCCATCTCATCATGATCATGTCTTTGCCGGTCTGGATGCAGTGGCGGCTGCAGGGTGTCGATCGCGCAGTGCGGCAACGGAGATACTGGCGGAATTTGTGCATGAAGACATGGTTGCTCAGTTTTTGTTGACGAATTTGCGGCGTTCGAAAGATGGCACGTATCAGTGGCGCTTCAATCTTGATGGGCTTAAGCAGAACTACGAGGCAATGAGGGCGGCACCATCGGCGATAGCGCCGTTCAAGGGTCGCGTTTTGTTTATCAAAGGTGAGACCTCTGACTACATACAGCCGGAGTACCGCAGCGATATTCTAGCGCTTTTTCCTGGCGCCACAGTTACACAGATGGATGACTGCGGTCACTGGCTGCACGCACAGAGGCCAGACGAATTTAATCGTATCGTCAGTCAGTTTTTGGCTGTGAGCTGAATGTGTCGGGCTTCTCTGCTGGTTGGACCAGCGTAGTAATAAGGCTCAGGTCGATGTGATTTGGGTGAGAGCGGTTGTACACCAGCTGTTGCAGCTTCGCATTACTTCTTGGAGTGTGTTGGATGAGTTTTAGTCTGATGGATATTGGCATTATCGTGCTTTTAGGTGCGGTAGGGTTGTACTTTATGAGTGCTATCCGAGTTAGAGAACTAGCGCTTCAGGCGGTGATTCGAGCTGGTCGCGAGGATGACTATCAGCTTTTGGACCAGTCCGTTCATATCCAGCGATTGTCTATGAGCCGGGATACTGAGGGACGCTGGCACATATGGAGGCAGTATCGATTTGACTATAGCTTTGACGGCGTTCAGCGCCAGCAGGGGCACGTTATTATGCTAGGGAAGCAACTACAGGCTATTGTTGTCAGCGACGCCGCACGCACACTGCACTGACCCTACAGCTACATGTTGTCCCCAGTGTAAGCGTGAGAACGCAATCGTCCTTTGCCAATCGGATGCCGCCAGGAGGTATTTTGAGCTCCACGGGCGCTGGGCTTTCCGCTTTTATTCACTCTGTTTGTAGGGCCATCGCGGCGAGAGATTCTGTAACAGTATTCATGCCGATGCTTTTCCACAGAAACTGTGGATAACTACGTGAATAAAGTGTTCAACAGCGCTCCAGGGGCTGATATGTTCTGGTATGTGACAGATTGGTTAAAAATCATACAAGGGATAAAAATATAAT
>JBCDFM010000172.1:0-8927 GCA_039178015.1 Pseudomonadota bacterium | reverse complement strand
TCGTATTGGACACGGAGACAACTGGCCTGGAGGTTTCCCAGGGCCACCGAATCATCGAAATCGGCTGTGTAGAGTTGGAAAACCGTCGCCTAACAGGCAACCATTTTCATCAATACGTTAACCCCCAGCGAGACATCGATCAGGGAGCCATGGAGGTGCATGGGATTACCAATGAATTTGTTCAAAGCAAGCCGACGTTTGACAAAATCGCTCGCGAGCTCATCGACTTCATCCGCGACGCGGAACTCATTATTCACAATGCACCATTTGACGTCGGGTTTCTTAATGCAGAGCTAGCGCTTACAGGCCACCATGACGGGGGGATTACCAACTTGTGTAGCGTTGTCGATACCTTGGTAATGGCCAGAACGAAACACCCGGGACAACGCAACAATCTCGACGCACTATGCCAACGCTATGATGTCGATAACTCTCAGCGAGACCTGCACGGCGCTTTGCTGGACGCCGAAATTCTGGCCGACGTGTACCTGGCGATGACAGGTGGGCAAACAGCGCTACAATTGTCAGAAACCGATGACGAGCCGGGTACGACAGGGCAGGGCGCAAGACCGCTGCGACGCCTGTCGCAAGAGCGTCAACCTCTGCGCATTATTCGCGCCAGCGAGGAAGAGCAGCGGGCCCACGAAGCACAGCTGGATGTAATCGCAAAGAGCAGCGGCGGCAAGGTGCTGTGGCGCGATATATTGTCAGAGCAATAAGTCAACGCTGTCTTACTGCGTGACACTAAGCCGCCACCGCACGCCTTGTCAGCCGTACGCAGGCTTATAAAAATAGCGAGACACATAGAAGACCAACACCGCCCAATACGACTGTATAGGGCAGGGCCATGATAACCATTCTTCCGTAAGACAATCGGATCAGTGGTGCCAACGCCGACGTCAGCAAAAAGAGGAACGCCGCCTGTCCGTTGGGTGTGGCAACACTGGGGAGATTAGTTCCAGTGTTGATCGCCACCGCTAGCTGTTCAAACTCGGGACGGGAAATGTGGCCTGCATCTAGTGCTGCTTTGACTTCACTGATATATACCGTTGCCACGAATACATTGTCACTTATCATCGACAGCGCGCCATTGGCGATAAAAAACATCACAGGTCTAATATTTGACTCCATCGCCAGCACCGCATCGATCACGGGTTTGAATAGATGCTGTTCGTGAATGACGGCGACGATAGCAAAGAAAACAATCAGCAGAGCAGTGAACGGAAGAGCCTCCTCGAAGGCGTGACCAATCCGCTGCTCCTCGATAACCCCATTGAAAGCGGTTAGCAAAACAATGACCATCAGTCCAATCAGACCCACGGCCGCCAAGTGCAGTGCCAGGCCAACGACGAGAACCAGAGCAACAGTGGCCTGGACGATCAATCGAGCGTTGGACCTGACGTTTCGCCGAGCTTCTTCTTGCTCCTCATACGCTAACAGCACCTCACGCACGCGCTCAGGCAGCTGCGCGCCATAGCCAAAACGTCCGCTGACCTCCAGCAGATAGCAGGTTGCCAGCCCCGCTAACAACACGGGCAACGTTACAGGCGCCATAGTGATGAAGAACTTCACAAAATCCCATTGCGCAACGGTGGCTATGAGCAGGTTTTGGGGTTCACCCACCAGAGTACAGACACCTCCGAGCGCAGTACCTACGACACCGTGCATGAGCAAACTCCGTAAAAAAGCGCGAAAGTTTTCCAGATCTTCACGGTGCAGATCACCCACACCCCCGTCGTCGGAATGATCATGCTCCTCGTGGTTCAACTGTTTGCCAGACGCCACTTTGTGGTACACAGCAAAAAAGCCCACACCAACGCTGATGAGTACCGCCGTTACCGTCAGCGCGTCCAGGAAAGCAGACAACAGTGCTGGCACGAGCGAGAACAAGAGTGCGAGCAACTTTTTTGAACGCACGTTCAGCAGTATCTTGGTGAAGAGAAACAGCAGCAGCTCCTTCATAAAGTAGATACCCGCTACCATGAACATCAAGAGCAAGATCACTTCAAAGTTTGCCATTGCTTCTTCAAAAACCCGTTGAGTCGTGGTCATCTCAAGAAAAATCGCTTCAATGGCGAGCAGTCCACCCGGTAATAATGGATAGCAACGCAAAGCCATAGCCAGTGTAAAAATAAATTCGGCAATCAGTACCCAACCCGTAATAAACGGGCCCAGCACAGAAAGCAAAATGGGGTTGAGTATCAAAAAAAGCACTATGGTTTTTTTGTACCAGACCGGGGCGTTGCCCAAGAAATTTTTCCAAAAGGCAATAGCAACGGTATCACTCATAGTGGGGCCTATAGTAGTTGTCGGGGGGCATTCTACGTGAGATATCCGCCCTTTTCGAAGGCAAATGGCCTGCTTGATACCGCAGTGGGCGACGCTTACTATAGCGCGTCCTTGTACCGCAAAAGACAGCGCCGTGTTTAAACCACACCCTGTTGCACCCAAGTCGACGGAAAACGCGCTTCATATCGTGTTTCAGTGCGGCCAGTTGCTCAGTGATATGCAGAGTACCGACGTCTGCCTGATAGCTGACCAGCAGATAATGGCGCATGGCTGGCACATAGTACGTAGACATTTTATGGGCTTCTGGCTCGAGCTACCCTGCTTTGCGGTAGAGATAGATGAGTCGCACGAACTCGACCCTCTGCGATACCAACGCGGCAGCCTATATCAGATTCTTGGGCGCGTGGACGAACAGCTGTTTGCTCTGGCTGGGAGAGCTGCCCAACTGCTCGACTGGGAGCGGGATCATCAATATTGCGGTCGCTGCGGCATGAAGATGCAGGCTGATCCCGCGGAACGCGCTATGCGATGTACACCTTGCAACATCAGCCACTTTCCTAAGATTGCTCCCTGCGTCATCGTGTTGGTCACACGTAATGACGAACTACTGCTGGCACGCAATGTTAACTTTCCGAGGCCGATGTATAGCACCCTGGCAGGGTTTATTGAGGCGGGCGAGACGGCGGAGGAGACGCTAGCTCGAGAGGTGCGGGAAGAAGTTGGAGTCGAGATTCACAATATCCGCTACTTTCATTCGCAATCATGGCCATTTCCCAACCAGCTCATGTTAGGATTTTTCGCCGATTATGCCGGCGGTGATATCGTATGTGATCAAGTTGAGATCGCAGACGCGCGGTGGTTTCATTTTCGGGACTTGCCCCTGATACCCCCATCTTCCTCTGTTGCGGGTCGGTTAATCCGTCACCACGTCAGTCAGTTGGAACGTAATGCGATATAGCTAGAAATACACTGGAGTTCTCATTTTGGAATTTATCTATGATTACGGGCTGTTTTTAGCCCAGGCGCTAACATTCGTCGTTGCCATACTGGTTGTTGTAGCCGGCATTGTTGCAATAGGCCAGCGACAAAAAGCCGACGCGCAAGAGGGGCATATTGAGGTCAAAAACCTCAATGAAAAGTACGAGCATATTGGCCGGAGTATCAGACAGGTTGTGGCGGACCCAGTAAGTCTCAAATCCGAACGCAAGGCGGAGAAAAAAGCAAAAAAAGCAGAGGCCAAAGCAGCAAAGAAAAAGCAGGGTAAGTCCGATCTAGAACCAGGGCACAAGCGCAAACGGCTCTATGTTCTCGATTTTGACGGTGACCTGAAGGCCAGTGCAACCGATAATCTGCGCGAAGAGATATCGGCCGTATTGTCTCAGGTTGAGCCAGAAGATGAAGTGCTCGTTAAAGTAGAGAGCCCAGGTGGTCTGGTGCACGCCTATGGACTCGCAGCGAGCCAGTTGCGCCGTATTCGTGACGCAGAAGTGCCCCTAACGATCGCCGTGGACAAGGTCGCGGCCAGCGGTGGCTATATGATGGCCTGCGTGGCGGATCGCATTATCGCAGCACCATTTGCTGTCATCGGTTCGATCGGCGTACTGGCACAGCTACCCAATTTTCATCGTTTTCTCAAGAAAAACGACATTGATTTCGAACTGTTCACTGCCGGTGAATACAAGCGTACCGTCACCATGCTGGGTGAGAACACGGAGAAGGGCCGGCAGAAATTTACCGAAGAGCTAGAGGAAACTCACGAGCTTTTTAAACAGTTTGTCACAGCCAACCGCCCGAATGTCGACATCGGCAAGGTCTCAACCGGTGAAATCTGGTACGGACAAAATGCGTTGGCAGTGGGATTGATTGATGAATTGCAAACCAGCGATGCCAGAATTCAATCACTTCTAGAGGACTGGGATGTATACGAAGTGAAGTTCGTGAACAAAAAGAACTGGCAAGAAAAACTTGGGCTGGCAGCCGAGGGTTCGCTGGAAAAAGTGCTAAACAAACTCTGGCAAAAGGGCCAGCAGCGTAACAACTACTAAGTCTCAGCTTCAACGGGTGGGCCTGCCCGGCTGTTCCATATAGTCCACCGGATTACACCGGAAAATCCGCACAAACGCGATTTGACAGAGAATAGAGTTCACAACAAACCAGGGCGCTTTGTCCGGATCAGCGAGCTTGAAACGAAGTTCTGCTTGAGCACAATGCCAGCGTTCGACGTTAATTCATCATGAGGGCTAACGCGGCGCACCCTCTACACCTCGAGCGGCTGAGCAGTCGTAACAGTCGCACTGCGAGCATTCTTTAGAGGCATGTGCAATGAAGATAGTGGCGTCAGAGGATATCGAAGCGGACATCGCTAGATGATATAGGGTTCGATTTCATCCCGCTTCAAGGACTGCACCGCTCGATGTTGCGTTAAAAACACGCTTCCGCTGAGCTTATCCAAAAAATCAGAATTGTGCAGCGCATCCATCACCGGGCTCTTTACCTCGCTTAAGTGAAGCGTGATTCCCTGTTCATTTAGCCTGAGATTAATCGACTCCAAGGCATCCAGCGCGCTCAGATCGATTTCATTCACCGCAGTGCACTGCAGTATCACATGTTCCAGTCCGTCGAGCTGAGAGACCAGCTCGTAAATTCGATCTTCAAGGAAACTGGCGTTTGCAAAGTACAGGCTCTCATCGATTCTCAAGGAAACAATATTGGAGTGGGTTATGACCTGATGCCGTTTTACATTGCGAAAATGCTCAGTACCGGGCACTTCACCCACGACAGCGATATGCGGTTGCATGGTCTTGTATAGATGCAGCGCAATGGACAGCGTGATACCCGCAAGTACCCCTTGCTCAATGCCCAGCAGCAGCGTCGCCGCAATCGTTGCGACTATGGCTATGAAGTCTGAAGTGGAGTAACGCCAGGCGCGAACAATCACGCCAACATCGATAAGTGAAGAAACTGCAATAATGATTGTAGCTGCCAGCGTAGTCTCGGGCAGAAAATACAGAGCTGGCGTAAAAAACAAGGCAACCAATGCGATACCGACGGCGGCAAACATTCCAGCCGCCTGGGTTTGAGCGCCCGCGTCAAAGTTTACCACTGAGCGCGAAAAACCACCGGCAACCACAAAGCCACCCGACATTGCGGAACTGATATTGGCAGCGCCAAGCGCAACCAGTTCACGATTAGGCTGGATTCGTTGGCGACGCTTCGCCGCCAGCGTCTTTGCAAGGGAAACTGATTCAACAAAACCGATAATGGCAATGAGCAGGGCTGAAATGGCCAGCTCCGACCACAGCGCCGGATCCATAGAAGGTAAAGCCAGTCTGGGTAATCCTTTGGGAATGTCACCGACCACTGCAACACCTTTGGTTTCCAACTGCCACTGGTAGCTGATTAGCGTACTGGCGATGAGTGCCATCGCAGGCGCAGCTTTTGCTATCAAAGCCGCGAGCGCTGGTGCCATACCGAAAGCAACCAGTCGACGCGTCATAGCGGCGCGCGCCCACCAGAGGAAGGCCAGGACCAAGCCGCCTACAGCAAGGGTAAGACTATGCGCGCTATCGATGTTCTGTAGCAAAGAAAGCAATATGTCGTGCGCATTACTGCCGTGGGCGGGAAGACCGACCAAGGAGCCGACCTGGCTCAACGCTATGAGCACTGCAGATGCAGTAACGAAACCAGATACGACAGGGTGAGACAAGAAATTGGCGATAAAGCCCATGCGGAACAGGCCCATCAGCAGCAATATCAAGCCACATAGCATGGCTAAAACGACGGCGGCAACAATGTAGGCCTGCGAGTCAACCGCGGCGATTTTGCCTACCACAGCAGCCGTCAGCAACGAGGTTAGCGCAACCGGGCCAACAGAGAGCGTTTTGCTGGAACTGAACAGCGCGTACATCACCAGCGGTAGAATGCTGGCGTAAAGGCCCATATGGGCGGGCAGGCCAGCCAGCAGCGCATACGCGAGCGCCTGGGGAACAAGCATCATGGTAACAACGAGTGCGGCGACCAGATCGCCGGCCAACAGGCCCCGATGATAATCACGCATCCACGCCCATGCGGGCACGACGCGCTGCAGAGAGAGGTTCACCAAGACTGTCCTCAACCAGTGGCTAAGCTATTATAGGCGCGACAGAGTATTCTGAGCCGGCAACGCCTTGTTGCTGTTATTCCCTGGCTCACCCAAGCAAGACATCCACTGCATTATCACTGAATTCGGATAACGATGCTGCAGATTCTCCGGCACGGGCCCGTATCGCAAGGCTATGCAGAACAGATTGAGCCAGTCTGGCAAGCGTTGCTGGATCTGCGTCAGCCGCGATTTGTCCATCATTCATAGCTTGTGTGAATCGCAGCGTCAGGCGCGAATCAATTTGCTTTATTGTATCTCTCAGGTCTTGCTGTACCTCGGGATGACCATCGATCGCCGCCGGCGCAGTACACATCACCATGCAGCCTCGCGCATGAGAGCCCGTGTAGATTTTCAAGGCATCACGATAGAACGCTTTGAGTCCGGCATATATATCAGGGTTCGCTGCAACTGTGTCTTTAAATCCAGCTTCCATAAGCGTGATAAACATGCCCAGACTTTTACGATAGATAGCCTGTTTGTCACCAAAAGCACGATAGATGCTCGGACGGTTCATCGCCATCGCCTCAGCCAAATCGTCCAAAGACGTGCCGTTGTAGCCCTTGCTCCAAAACACCGCGGCGGCAGCAGCGAGGGCTTTCTCTTCATCGTATTGTTTGGGTCGTCCGCGTTGCCTTTTCATAATTTGTTACCGATCTGCATATAAAGCTTGCTACAATTAATAATATGCGAGATAGTACACAAAATGTCCCGGAGGGTCATCCATGCCACTCATCACAGCACCCGCCAGCGAGTTGACACCCACGTTACGGGGCCTGCACTTGTTCCATTTTGATGGCGCCCCCTGCGCACAGCGAGTGCGCTTTGCACTGGGTGAAAAAGGCCTCGCCAGAGGCCGTGAAGTCACATTTGATGCGGCGGATGACGGGGCGCTAATGGGCGAGGAAGGCCGTTGGGTCAGCCGTACGGTGTCGTTACCGCGCAAAGCGCACCTCTCAGAGGCCTACGCCAAGATTCATCCTGACATGGTCGTGCCTGCACTTGTCCATGACGGTCGTCTCTACCTGGAGTCAATGGATATCATCACTTATCTTGACGAGACATTCGCCGGCCCGCAACTGGTGCCGCAGGGTTCTGAAGCAAAAGCGGAAGCCATGGCATTGGTAGAAGAAGCTAAATTGCTTCACGTCTCGCTGCGCTATGTGACTTTTCGATGGGGACTGGGTCGGCTGGCGATGCTCAACGGCAAGGAGCAGAAACGTTTGCAAGCGCTCGCCGCCAAGGGTGAGGACAAAGAAAATCTCGTCAGCTTTTATCGCGCTTACAGCGGTCGGACGATTGAACAGAGCGTCTTTGACGATCACCTGAAGCGACTATATACCGCTTTTACTCACGTGGAAGCGCGACTCAGCGACGGCCGAGACTATCTAATGGGTGGTCAGGTCAGCATTGCTGATGCCTTCTGGGCGATGAAAATTCTGCGATTGATTGAAACGGGCTATCCGATTTCCAGAGTACATCCCGCCGTATACACGTGGTATCAGCGCATGGCACAGCGGCCCGCTTTCCAGCAAGAGGTCATGGGAAAAAACCGGGTGAATTATCGCTTTTTTAGAGCCAAATCCATTATCGAAAATGCACTGGGATTGGGTCTAAATTCCGCATTTGACCGCCTGGCGATGGCTTAGGCGATTACAGCTAGATCCCATGGAATCCCTAGATCGCGCCCAAGATCCTGGCGGACTGCATGTATGCACCATGAGATGCCTTTTCGCACTCCAATTTGGGCGAACAGCAGTCAATGTGACAACCTTTGGGAATGGAGCTCAGACATCACGCTACTGATGCGCTAGCATGATAATCGGTATTTGGTATTCCAATATAGGAGACTCAGGTGACGAACAGTGAAAAAGTCATGGCGTTTATCGGCAAGTGGGAAGCTCGGGACATTGAGGGCATTATGGCTACCTTTGCCCCAAGCCCTTTTTACCACAACGTACCCATGCAGCCGCTGACGACCCCAGACAGCATCAGAGAATTTATCGAAGGCTTTATGGGCGCGGTGACCGCAGTGAAGTGGGATGTACTCACCATCGCAGAGACCGAGCAGGGTATTGTCATGACGGAACGGGTCGATCGTTTTGAGTTTGGTGAAAAAGCTATCGCGCTGCCACTGATGGGTACATTTGAGTTCGACGGTGACAAACTGGTGCGATGGTTAGATTACTTCGACCTCGGCGACTTTGAACGGCAGATGGCAGCGCTGCAGGAATAGTACGGCTTCCTCACCAGTATTGCGTCTGGCGTCACCCGTTCATAAGGTGACTTTGACCTAGACTCCTGATCAGTAGCGCGTCAGGAGTTTGACTTGATGTTACATCACTAAGGGGCACACCTGGGTTGCTGCCTAGTTCAACTGCTGCCACTGAACGACAATGCTGACACTTTGCAAGGCCTATAGTCGGCAGCTAAGCGCGTTGGGGTTTCGCATGGTAGTCCTTTCCAGCACTCACTGAGATGAGGTTGATTCGCATGCAAT
>JBCDFM010000171.1:0-8992 GCA_039178015.1 Pseudomonadota bacterium | reverse complement strand
TGAAGTGCCAACCGATAGGCTGGAAAGGTTTGTGGAGATCCCTGGACGCAGAGGTAAAAAGGGCAAGGTGTTCATCGTATTGGATAACATTATGCGCGCTTTCTTGCCGCAGATGTTTCGCGGCGTCATTCCGGTTGATGACGCGCGAGCCTATTGCTTCAAATTTTCTCGCGACGCCGAGCTCGATATTGATACGGGAATAGACCAAACACTTATCGATAAGATGGAACGAAGCCTGAAGAAGCGCCAACAAGCAGATGCAGTCCGTATGGTGTATGACGAAAAGATACCTTCGCGTCTGCTGGACTATCTGAGCTCGCGTTTCGGCTTTGGTAAATACGATAGCCTGATCGCCGGAGGCCGCTACCACAACTCGAAAGACTTCATGTCGTTCCCAGCGGTTGGACCGAGATTTCTTGAATTTAAACCCATGCCGCAGATCCGCATACCCCGACTCGATAATCAGGACAGTATTTTTGATGCGATAAGGGAAAAAGATGTCTTACTCTATTATCCCTATCACCCGTTCGACTATGTCACAGACCTACTGAAGACTGCCGCCCTAGATCCGCAGGTAACGGATATTAAAATTTGTCTGTATCGCGTAGCGCGCAATTCACGAGTAATCGATGCTCTGGTCAACGCAGTACATAATGGAAAACGTGTACTGGCCGTGGTGGAATTGGCGGCTCGCTTTGACGAGGCGGCCAATATCAGCTGGGCACAACGCCTTACTGACAACGGCATCAGCGTGATCTTTGGCATTCAGGGTTTGAAGGTTCACAGTAAACTGCTATTGATAGAGCGCAAAGAAGGCATCAGCACGCGGTACTATAGCCACATCGGAACCGGGAACTTCAATGAAAAAACCGCGCTTATCTATACTGATTTTACGCTGCTGACCTACGATCAAAACGTCGGTAAAGATGTACACAGCGTGTTCGACTTTCTGCAATACAATTACAAGCGTCCAAATTACAGGCTGTTACTCGTCTCTCCACACTCTATGCGCTCGGGACTGATGAGCCTGATCGACCAGGAAATTGCCAATGCTCAGGCGGGATACAGCGCTCGCATGACTTTAAAATGCAATAATTTGGTAGATAAGGAGTTGGTTACCAAACTGTACGAAGCCAGCGCAGCTGGCGTGAATATCCGCATCATCGTACGCGGCATGTGTTCTTTATTACCGGGCGTTAAGGGAATCTCCGAAAACATCCGCGCGATCAGCATTGTCGATCGCTACTTGGAGCACCCTAGGGTCTATGTTTTCTATAATCGCGGAAGTCCCAGATACATGATCAGTTCTGCGGATCTGATGACCCGCAACCTGGATTATCGCGTCGAGGCACTCGTGCCTATTTTTGACCCCGATGCACAGCGAATGATCCAGGATATCCTCGATCAGCAGTGGCACGATAACGTCAAGTCACGTGTGATTGATGAAAAACAGATAAACGGATATGTTCCCCGCGGTAAGCGAGTAGCGCGTATACGTTCTCAGGAAACTATTCACGAATATCTCAGCACGAATAAACTGCCGCGCTATCCAAAATCTAAAATGTTCAAACCCGCGAAGCGTCGCCGTAAATCGGTGAGAAAAAAGACCTAAATGAGCGAGCGTAGAGAGTCGTAGTCTATGGCAGGCGCCAGCCTACTGGTTCTTTTAGATGACATTGCCTCCGTACTGGACGACGTGGCGGCGATGACCAAAATCGCTGCGCGTAAGACGGCCGGTGTGCTTGGTGATGATCTTGCGGTAAATGCTGAAAAAGTCACTGGAGTTCGCGCAGAGCGCGAGATTCCTGTGGTCTGGGCGGTTGCTAAAGGATCGTTTCGCAATAAGCTCATTCTCGTTCCGGCAGCGCTGATCCTATCTTTTATTGCGCCTTGGATCATCACACCCGTGCTCGTGCTAGGGGGCCTGTTTCTATGCTATGAGGGCTTCGAGAAAATAGTCCACAGCCTCTTTCACAAAGACAAGACGAAGGCGAAAACGCTAGATGCTGAAAAGCGGTTGGAATTGGCCACCACCCGAGTAGCGGATCTGGCCAAGTTTGAACAAGAGCGTGTGAGCGGTGCCATTCGAACAGACTTTATTCTGTCACTCGAGATTATCGTCATTACGCTGGGCATCGTGGCAGCGCAAACTCTGGTGACCCAGTTTCTGGTACTCGCAGGTATCGCGATCTTGATGACAGCCGGTGTTTATGGTCTGGTCGCCGGTATTGTCAAACTTGACGATGCGGGTTTGTACCTCTCTCGCCGTGAAGGACAAACCGGTTGGGCGCGCTTTCTAAGGTGGTTTGGAGAGCGCCTGGTGGCGTTCGCACCCGATTTGATGAAGGGCCTCACGATTATCGGGACTGTTGCCATGTTCATGGTGGGCGGCGGTATCCTGGTTCATGCATTCCACCAGATAGACGAGCAGATTGCAGTACTGGCAGGTCATGTCGCAGGGCTATCTGCCATCGGACCGACTGTGGCAGTAGTGATCCCTACGCTGATGTCGACCATTGTGGGCGTAATTGCGGGCGCGCTGGTTCTATCACTGATAGCCGTCTTGCAACGCATGCGCTCGGACAAATAGCACGGACACTGATCGCGGAATCATTTAAGTAGCGAGCCCAAAATACCGCGAAGCAGTTTTCGACCGACGCTTGTGCCAGCGGCGCGGGCCATGCTTTTTACGAATGCCTCGGTCGCGGTTTCCCTACTACCGCGTCTGCCACTCGATTTTGCTTTAGCTGCGCGTTTGTTGGCCTCGGCTTCTTGCTGTTGTTTCAGACGCTGCTCCGTTCGTTCCAGCAGGATTTCGTGGGCCGAGCGCGGGTCGACCGCTTTTGCATAGCGAGCCATATTTGGATCCGATGCCATCAGCTGCTTGCGCTCAGCCTGAGTCGCTTTGCCCATACGAGAATGGGGAGGTCGAACGAGGACTCGCTGTACCGGTGCAGGGATACCTTTATCCTGCAGGGTTGAAACCAAAGCTTCACCCACGCCGAGCTCAGTGATGGCCTTGACAGTATCCAAATCAGGGTTGCTGCGAAATGATTGAGCGGCGACTTTCACCGCTTTTTGCTCCTTCGGTGTGTATGCGCGCAAAGCATGCTGGACCCTGTTGCCCAGCTGCGCCAACACGCTATCAGGAATATCGCTGGGGCTTTGAGAAATAAAATATACACCCACCCCTTTGGAGCGAATCAACCTGACGACTTGCTCGATTTTTTCTAGTAGAGGTTTGGGAGCATCCTTAAACAGTAAGTGTGCTTCATCGAAAAAGAACACCAGCACAGGCTGCTCCGGGTCGCCCAGTTCGGGCAAGTTTTCAAACAATTCTGATAACAACCAAAGCAGAAAAGTGGAGTACAGGCGCGGATTCATGATCAGCTTATCAGCAGCGAGAACATTAATCACGCCGCGACCATCGCGACTGCTTTGCATGAAGTCCGAAAGCTGCAGGGCGGGTTCAGCAAAAAAAGCCTCCCCACCTTCTCGCTCCAGCATTAGCAGTCGGCGTAATATTGCATTGACCGAGGCTTTCGACACGCCAAAGCCGGTACCCAGTTCTTTGCTATTGTTGCCCAAATATTCCAGCGTTGTGCGCAAGTCTTTCAGATCGACTAGCAGCATTCCCTCGTCGTCGGCAAACTCGAAGACAAGCGTCATAATGCTCTCTTGTGTTTCGTTGAGCTGCAGCAGGCGAGACAACAGCTGAGGACCCATTTCGGTAATCGTGGAGCGTACGGGGGTTCCCTGCTTGCCGAATAGATCCCAAAAGGCCACGGGATAGGCGCGTTGATGATAGTTAGCAATATCGATTTTGGTGACGCGTTCGTCGATTTTGGGATGAGGTTTGCCGGCTTGACTAAGCCCTGAAATATCGCCTTTTACATCAGCCAGAAAAACCGGCACTCCCAAGTCAGAAAAACCTTCCGCTAGACACTGCAGCGTCACCGTTTTTCCGGTACCTGTTGCGCCGGCCACCAGCCCGTGCCGGTTGGCATAGCGCGGATTGAGGTGGATTTGTCCTGCCTTGCTACCGCCGATTAGGATGCCCTCTGACATAGTTGGTGTCCCCCGAAAATTTGAGCTCGAAGATTATAATGAACGGTCTTGGCTTGCCAGTTCTTGAAGCCGTGCTAAGTTAATCAACAGGCCGCAAAAGAGGTGACTTAATGCGCTGGAAAGGGCGCCGAAAAAGCAGCAATGTTGAGGATCGACGCGGTCAAAGCGCGAGCTATAGCGCTGCCGGGGCAGCTCCCCTTTTGCTGCGCTTTCTGCCCGCGATGATTCGCTCGAAAACGGGGCGGGTCATTTTAATTGTGGGCTTTATTGCTATTGTGGGCGGCAACATGATGGGTATTGATGTGTTGGGCCTATTGAGCGGAAGCACCGTTGGCGGCGCTAAGCAGGCATCTCGAGAGCTGACACAAGAAGAACAAAGGGCGGCGGACTTTGTTTCGGTGGTGCTGGCAGATACAGAGGATACTTGGCATCGCATTTTTCGAGAACAGGGCGACACCTACAGGGAACCCGTCCTCGTGCTGTTCTCGGGCCGAGTGGACTCCGCCTGTGGAAGCGCCTCGTCTGCAGTCGGCCCTTTCTACTGTCCTGCTGATCAGCAGCTGTATATTGATCTGACTTTCTTTGATGAGTTGGCTACACGGTTCGGGGCCCCCGGCGATTTTGCACAGGCCTACGTGGTGGCACACGAAGTTGGGCATCACGTACAGACGCTATTGGGTATTAGCGACCAGGTACGCGCAGCGGGACGGGGCAAAGACCGCGCAACTGTCAACGCACTGTCTGTAAGACAGGAACTGCAGGCAGACTGCTTTGCGGGCTTGTGGGGGCATGCGGCCAACACCCGGCGTCAATTACTTGATCCGGGCGATCTAGAGGAAGCACTGCAGGCTGCCACGGCCATTGGCGATGATAGATTAGCGCGCCAGGCCGGCGCAGCAGTTGTACCCGACAGCTTTACTCACGGTACTTCGGCTCAACGTGTTAGATGGTTTCGACGCGGCTTCGAGAGCGGCGATATCGCCCAATGTGACACCTTCAACACCAGTATCTAGCCTGGTGAGAGATGACCGTTTCGTCTCTTGTACAGCAACAAGGTGACAGACGTTCCCCAGCACAGCAACGATAGGTGGCATCGTATCTCGGGGGTGTATACACGTCGCATAATCCCGAGCGAAATGTCTTTTGTCCTCACGCAATAGATTGCAATTTCAATACCTGTCGTGTTTTCAATCGCATTGAAAACACGACAGATCGATCGGATTCGCTGCTCCAGCGACGATAGGGGTGCCTATCATCATTATGGAGAGCATTATGACCACGGGACGACTTGTTGAATACCGCATCACGCAAACGCTGCTTCGGCGGCACACACCGGTATCTCGCAGCGGCAATTCGCGATGGGTTGAGCGAATTATCAGCACTGTGGCCGTATGTGTAGGTATGCTGTTGTTGGGAAGCTATGCTCCGGAGCTGCTCGCAGCATTGGTGGCGTGCGCGGGGGTGCTCACGCTTGGAACACGTCTGTCCGGGTGAAAAAGCCAGGGCGCTGCGGGTCTCACCTGGATGTCATACCAGTTTAGGCTGGCACAAACTCGACTTGCGACTCGGGGTAGTATCCGTCGATACTGTGCTCATGAAACACACAGCATGTTATGTGGGCTTAGGAACTGCTCGGTTTACTGCGGTACTTCTGCGCGCAATTGCACCTGGGCTACGAGCAGCGTATTTGTTGGCCTATATTGATAGCGCTGTCGGTCCGGCGGCAGCCACCTGCATGCTGCGACGTATTGGTCGATCCGATAACACTAACGCCGCGCTGCTCACTCCGCGCGTTGTTGCAAAGGGTATTCTCGATCTTGGTACGCGATTTGTGGTTAAGGTGTGTCTCAACAGTTGAAACCAATAGCGGCCTACGTTGACCCTTTTAACACCCCGATAACCTATATGGCTTGGAGCGCATGTTGTGAGTTTACCTAAGCGAATCGCTGTAACACTCCCCGCCGGCCCCAAACTCGAACACAGTGTGGCTTTGGTGAAGTGGGCTGAAGAACAGGGTTTTGATGACGGCTGGTACGCAGATGCCGGAGCCCCTGACTCATTGACTCAACTGGCCGCGATTGGGCATCACACCAAAACCTTACGCTTGGGTGTCGCGGTGACGCCGGTCTACACTCGAACACCCGCAGTGCTTGCGGCGACGGCCGATGTCATTTCCCAGGTTGTGCCTGGTCGCTTTGTTATGGGCCTGGGCTCATCAAGCCACACGATTGTCGGTGGATGGCACGGTATCGCGCTTGAAAAACCGCTGACGCGAGTCAAAGAAACGGCGCAGATGGTCAAGAGTATGCTGGCGGGAGAAAAATCAGACTTTACTCTGGATACACTCAGTAGCAAGGGGTATCGCCAGCCACCTTGCGAGAATCCGCCTCCGATTTATCTTGCTGCCCTGCGAGCGAAAATGTTGGAAATGGCCGCCGAGGTGGGTGACGGCGTGATAATCAATCTCTGGCCACAAGGTGCATTGCCAAGGATGTTGGAACACATCAAAGTGGGAGCGGAACGCGCTGGGAAGTCCGCCGAAGACGTTGAAGTGGTCAATCGCGCTATGGTGTTGGTCACGGACGATAAAGCCGCGGCGCGCGATATGTTCAGGGCAAGCTTCGGGCCGTATTATGCAACACCCGTCTACAATAAGTTTCTCGCCTGGGCGGGTTACGAAGAGGCGGCAGCAGCGATCAGGGAGGGCTGGGCAGCGAAAGACCGGGACAAAACCGCAGCGGCTATGAGCGATGCGATGATAGACGAGATCGCGGTTATCGGGAGCGCTGAAGAGGTACGCGAGCGCATCAATGCAGATGTCCAAACCGGGGTGCATACTCAGATCATTGCGCCCATGGCTACGAGCATCGAAAATGCGATGCGCACCTTGAGTGCGTTTAGCAGAGACCAGTTTTCCTATCACTAGCTTGCTCGCGCACTGGCCTATGGATGTTGGTCGAAGATCAGATAGCGGGAGACGACTGCTGCTGCCGGTTTGCTAAAGGCGCGTGTTCTTCAGAACCTTTTCGGATCTAGACAGTGCAGCACCCGAACGCAGTTTATGGGGTGGCACTAGCAGCCAGCTTAGAACTACAAGCATTCCAAACAGGGTATAAGCAGTCGCGAAAACCCAAGGCGCTGCCTGGTAGTAAATCAATTCCTGTAGCCAATATGCGATAAACGATCCAGCATAAGCGGCTTCTCCGGCTCGAGCTCTTAGTGCCATCTCCCAGGTGGTCAACGGACAGACTAGTCCGAACCACGATTGAATAACAACCACGGAGATCCCTAAAAGGTGTGCGCAGCGGAACCATAGGTTTCTTACCCAATTCCAGGAAAGTGCATAACCAATAAAGACCAGCAGCAGCCCGACAACAATAAATGCAATGAAAACCGCATGCATTATCAGGACTGTATCGGCAGCCAGACTATAGAATGTTGCCTGACTCACGCAGCGTTCTCCGTGTATTGCCGACCTTGTCTGCTCATCCGCTTCACCTCTATCCCTGTTACCTGCAGCCGGCGCCTACTGAAGCATCGACGTAATCAACACTAGCAGCGGATCCGTTGTGCGCATTGTTACTCACGAGTGAGTAGTTGACTACCGGTTTGGCCCGGCATGCTGTATGGAAAAACCTGTTGTATCGACTCTAAGCTCTACCGGATTGCTCTCGATGGTGGTTTCGGCTTAACTCCGCTGGGTCACAGTGAGGCTGATATCAAGAGTTTGTGACAACAGTGATCTCTCAGGTGTGGATTAGAGGCCTGCACATAGAACGATCGATACTATAATCAAAGGTGTGGCAGGAAACAGACGGCTTGCACAAAGCCAAGGCCAGAAAACAGTTAACTCTTCCAAAATCGATAATAGAGGATATGCGTATGGATATTGTCGCGATGGCTACCCAGGTGCTCAATGAGAATATGGGATTGTCCTTAGAGGCAGGCCAGGTCAAGACCGCACTGTCTGGCCTGATGGGAGATGGCCAAGGTGGCATCGACCTTGCTGGGCTCGCGGGCAAAATCAGTGAAAATGGTAACTTTGGGGAGCTGTTGGGCTCCTGGCTTGGAGATGGTGCCAACGGCGTGTTGTCTGTCGATTCCCTGGGGCAGATATTTGGGCAAGCCGACCTGTCACAGTTTGCTCAGCAACTTGGTATTGATTCGTCCACAGCCTCCCAGGGGCTTGCAGATGCTTTGCCGCAGATTATGGATCAAGCGAGCAGCGGTGGTAGCCTGCTAGATTCAGTGGGCGGAGTCGACGGCCTGCTGGGTGCTGCTAAATCCTTCCTGAGCTAGCGTGGTATTGCGTAGGTAGCTACAGCGTGTGCGACCGGGCGCTCGTCTTGGTCGGAATAAAGGTACACGTCGCCGGTAGCGAGGGTCTTTCCTACTTTAATCAAAGTACACACGCCTACAATGTCGCGATCCGCGGAAGGCTTGCGCAGAAAATTGATCGACAGGTTTGTCGTTACCGCCAGTGGCACAATGCCGATTTCTCCAAGTATCGCAACATAGAGAGCCAGGTCGGCTACTTCCATCATTACCGGCCCAGAAACGGTCCCACCCGGCCTTAACTCACTGTGCCCTATAGGATGGCGCACTGTCGCACTTTGCTTGCCAACGGACTCAACTGTACAACGCGTTTGCGGAAAGTCTTGGGCTATAAACGCTGCTATCTCGGCTTTGGTGCTCATGGAGTCACAGATGACAGCGAATCAAGGGTTGTACTGCTTAAAGATGTTTGAAGGATTTGCAGTCCTTGCCCGGGTAAATCGCAATAGTGATCGCTGTAGAGCCTGGACTCAGGTAAATAGAGCAGGGCGGACAGCTTATCCACGGTCGCGAACAGTACGCATAAATCAGCGTAGTCCGCGCTGAGTGAAGCCACGTCGGCCGTGACCCCCAACGCAGGTATCCAGCC
>JBCDFM010000170.1:0-9031 GCA_039178015.1 Pseudomonadota bacterium | reverse complement strand
CACTGTCAGGTAGATACGGCGTTATGATAGTGCTTTTTGATTGTTGAGCCGCAGAGTATCATAGGGCCTTCCCCGACGTGAAAACTTATTCCACCTGGCTTCAAAACTAGGAAAGACGACCATGCTAACTGTCATTTCTCCTGCTAAAACGCTGGACTTTGAGACTCCTCCACTGACCCGCCGCGCAACCCAGCCGCGTCTGACCGCTAGCTCAGCTGATTTGGTAGCAGACGCGCGAAAAATGAATGCCAAAAAAATCCGTTCTCTGATGGGGGTTAGCGACGCGATAGCACAACTCAACCATCAACGCTTCCAAGACTGGAGCCTCCCGTTTACGCTGGACAATGCAAAGCAAGCGCTGTTCGCTTTTAGAGGTGATGTTTATACTGGTCTGGACGCCGACACGCTCACAGCGGCGGACAGGCAGTTTGCCCAGCACCACCTGCGCATACTATCCGGTCTTTATGGTTTGTTACGCCCGCTCGATCTGATCCAGCCCTATCGACTGGAAATGGGTTTAAAGTTCAACAACCGAGGCGGGAAGGACTTGTATGAGTTTTGGGGTGATACTATCGCCAGAGAAGTTAACCAGGACCTAAAAAAGTCCGGCAGCCGTGTGCTGGTTAACCTTGCATCCAACGAGTATTTCCGAGCGATCGATGCGAAAGCACTGAACGCCGACGTACTGACGCCGGTTTTCAAGGATCTGAAAGGGGACAACTATAAAGTAATCAGCTTCTTCGCTAAAAAAGCACGTGGGCAAATGACACGTTTTATTATCGAGAACGAGATTAACGATGCTGCGGTGATCAAAAAATTTCGCGTCGCGGGCTATCGATACAGTGCCGCGGCCTCCAGGGAAGGTGAGACGGTCTTTCTCAGGGATAAGCCACCAGCCTAAGCAATAGACTGAGCTCTCACCTTGGATTCGCTACCATTCTCACAGGCCTGTGAAAACAACAAGAGCCCGATACTCGGTGTCTTAAAAAACGTGTTTGCGCAACGCCGCAGAGTTCTTGAAATCGCCAGTGGCACCGGCCAGCATGCGTGTTTTTTTGCCCATCACATGCCCTGGTTGCAGTGGCAGCCTAGTGATCTGGCGGAACTTTTGGTGCGGTTGCGTCCGCGCTGCGATCTCTACCAGGGTGGTAACCTGCTAACACCGTTCGCTTTAGATGTTTGCGATATTCGCTGGCCTGCTACCTCTTGTGATGCCGTGTTTACGGCGAATAGCCTTCACATCATGCCTGAATCGGCCGTGAGACACTTTTTTTATGGGCTTGCAGCTCAACTGCCTCGGGACCTCGTTCTCGCGATTTATGGCCCATTTAACTACGACGGACAGTACACCAGTGAAAGTAACGAGCAGTTTGACCAGTGGCTGGCTGCGCAAAATCCCGCTAGTGCGATACGAGATTTTGAAGAGGTCGACAAGCTGGCGTCGCAAGCGGGCTTTACGCTGCATAAGGATGTGCACATGCCGGCGAATAATCGATTACTGATTTGGGGTAGAACCTAGGTGCGCTATTTAGGAGGGTGCCATTGCGGCGCGGTGCGCTTTGTCGTTGAAGCACCCAAAAAGCTGGAAGTTGAGCGTTGCAATTGTTCTATCTGCGTCAAGGCCGGTTTTTTACACTTGATTGTCCCAGCGCAGCACTTTGAGCTCTTAAGCGGAAATGATGTGCTGACCGAGTATCGCTTCAATACAGGTGTAGCACGACATTACTTCTGCTCCAGGTGTGGTGTAAAGGCTTTCTATATTCCTCGTTCCAACCCAGACGGGGTGGATATCAATGTCAACTGTCTCGATACACAGCCGGCTGATATGTCAATTGTCGAGTTTGACGGGCAGAACTGGGAGGCAAATGCACATCGACTGGCCCACAAAAGCCATATTACGGATTAGTCGGCTTTTTTGAGGTCTTTGTCTTGCTGCTTGAAGGGTAGCAGGCTGGCCGCGCTAGACAGATAAGACTGATTGTCTGATTCCTCACTGCGGGTAAACGCCTCGACCGCTGTCGATAAACCCTCGTGCGCTATCCAGTGATTTGAGTACGTTGTGATCGGTTTAAAACCGCGTTGAATTTTGTGTTCACCCTGGGCTCCGGGATCAAAACGCTCTAGTCCGTTTGCAATGCAGTACTCAATACCCTGGTAATAGCAGGTCTCGAAATGCAGGCAATCGTACTCGCGCTCACATCCCCAATAGCGCCCATAGAGTGTATTTGTGGAACGAAAGTACAGAGCGCCTGCAACCGCAACGCCCGCTTTTTTTGCCAAGACCATCACCACCTGGTCTCCCAAGTTTGCAGCGGTTTCGGTAAAGAACTCGCGACTGAGATAGCCCCCATGACCGCTGCGTTTGGCGTAGGTCAACTGATAAAAGCGATGGAACTGGAGCCAATCATGGGAACTGATTTCACTACCCTGGAGTGTAACTAACTCGAGGCCCTGCTGGGCTACGCGTGTGCGCTCGCGCTTCAAGCTTTTGCGCTTGCGGCTGGTAAAGCTATCCAGAAAATCATTGAAGCTATGGTAGCCTTCATTAAACCAGTGGAACTGAGTCGCCGATCGTCTGTGTAAACCCTGATCGAGCAATTCTGAGGCGATCTCCTCGTCTGGGAATAAAACATGCCAGCTAGAGATATTTTGCTTTCCTGCCAGGTGACGAATGGCCTCCAGTGCTATGGACCATGCATCCTTCGCATCAGCGTCTGTACGCGTAAAGAGTCTGGGCCCGGTTGCCGGGGTGAAAGGTATTGCGGTCAGTAATTTTGGATAATACTCCAAGCCGCTGCGCCGCCAGGCATCAGCCCATGACCAGTCGAATACGTATTCGCCATAAGAGTGTGACTTAAGATAGAGCGGCATTACGGCCATAATGCCTTTTGTGTCTTTTAGAACAAGATGACAGGGCTGCCAACCAGTCTCCGCGTTGGCGCAGCCTGTCTGCTCCAGACCGTATAGAAACTCATGTCGACCGAAGGGGTAATCCTGGCCAGTAACGCCGTTCCAATCTGCGGCGCTGATTTTTTTGAGACTGGTTAAAAACTCGACCTGTATCGACATAGCGGTAGTGGCAACACTCAAAGCGCGTAGTGGACAAAGACGCCGACAAATATTGCCATGCCGACCCAATTGTTGTGCAAAAACGCTTGAAAGCACGCCTCTCGGTGTCGATCGCGAATTAAATACTGTTGATACATGAACATAAAGCTGGCTGCCAACAGCGATAGGTTAAAAGCACCGCCTAGAGAAAATTCGTTACCGGCAATATACAAGCTTAGCAAAGATAAGGCCTGGCAGGCGGCCACCGCTAGACGATCAAAGCGTCCAAAGAAAATAGCGGTCGATTTTATCCCGGCAGGAATATCGTCATCGCGATCTACCATAGCGTATTGCGTATCGTAGGCAATGATCCAGCAGAGATTGCCGAAAAACAGCCACCAAAGTGCGGGGGTTAAATCTCCAAGCTCCGCTGCAAAGGCCATGGGAATGCCCCAGGAAAAAGCCAATCCAAGCACTACCTGAGGGAAATAGGTATAGCGTTTCATGAATGGATAAGTAGCGGCGAGCAGCACCGCGACACACGACAGCTTGACAGTCAAAGGGTTGGTTGTCAGAACCAAAGCAAAGGCCATCAGCATCAAAACAAGAAATAATATCGAGGCTTCAATTTTCGATACTGCGCCTGTCACCAATGGTCGTTGACTTGTACGGGTAACTGCTCCGTCTACATTTCTATCGGCCCAGTCGTTGATAATGCATCCAGCCGAACGGGTTAGGAAGGTCCCCGCTACAAAAACGACCAAGAGTTTGATGTTAGGGGTGCCGTTGGATGCTATCCAAAGCGCCCACAATGTGGGCCAGAGCAGTAAGAGCGTGCCGATAGGCTTATCAAATCTGATAAGCTGTAGTAGCGCCTGAGTTTTTGCAATGTCGGTCATCTGCGATTCTGTGTTTAGCTTGCCCCTAAGCTTACTGGCTCGGCCGCTAGATTGCAGCGCTTACCTTACCTCGCTGTGCCCTGTGTACCGGTAGCGACGCATCCCAGGGCGTAAAGCCTTCCAAGAACACCTCGCTAACCATCAGGCTGCGACCCTTGATCACGAAGCGCGATCTACGGCCCCATGCGGTTTCTTGTTGCCTGAGGTGTGCTGGGAGGTAATCGCTATATCCGGGTATGCGCGCCAACTCGAAGGGACTGCGATGCATGCCCGGATATTTAAACAAGATTGCGCCCAGTGATTGATTTTTCAGGTAGCGTAAATGGGCGAGGTCACCAACCAGACTGGTGATAGGGAAAACGCTTCTGGCGAAAACCACTACGCTGTCTCCCAATAGCAGACCGACTTCTCTGATCAATGCCCGCTGTCGCGTCGCCACTCGGAGCAGGTGGCACTCTGACAGTTTTGGTAGTTGCCAACCTTGATAGAGGCGTTGTACTCGAAACTCACCCCGCTGAAGCGCTATAAGACGAACTGTAAGCGAGCCGTCGTCCAGCAGCCATGGGCGTACCGCCGCCGGCAGCTCTGCTCGCGTAAACTGTGCCAGAGGGCGCCATCGCGGTTCGCTTTCTGCTCGAAAAATCCGGTTGTGATGTCGCACCTTGATGTATCGCTCACAGCTCTTCAGAGCCGCAGAGAATGCTTGATAGGCAGAACGCTTGCAAGCCTGGGTATGAGACTTGACGGATGACTTCAGGGTATCTCTCTGAGGTCAAAAGCAGGATAAAGGTCTTGCACATTTTTTACACAACCCTATAGTGATGCGACCCGAATCTGAGCAAAATTTTCGCCATTTTGTTGCTGTTCGTTGTTGTGGACAAACATCGAAAACGTGTGGCGTTTTGAAGAGAGATCTTGAATGAGTAAGTACGAGTGCATTGTATGTGGCCTGGTTTATGACGAGAAAGAGGGCTGGCCCGATGATGGCATTGCGCCCGGCACCAAGTGGGAAGATGTACCCGAAGATTGGCTGTGCCCGGACTGCGGTGTTGGCAAGGAAGACTTCGAGCTGTTAGAGGAGGAGGCCTTGGATGATACCCCGCATCATGAAGAGCCAGGCGCTGATGATGTGACCAGTCCGGTTGTCATTATAGGCACAGGGCTGGCCGGCTATGGGGTGGCGAAAGAGTTTCGCAAGCACGACAGTGAAACCCCCGTGCTGCTAATCACATCGGATGACGGCCGCTCTTATTCTAAACCTATGTTGTCTACCGGCTACACTAAAGATCAAAGCGCTGATGATCTGGCCCAGTTGGATGCCGGCAGCATGGGAAAAATGCTCAATGCCAGCGTGATGGCTATGACCCGGGTCCATGAAATCGACACCGCTAAGCAGCTGATCAAAGTTGGCGATCCACAGAGCGCAATACACTATGCAAAGCTTGTGCTTGCCATGGGTGCTCAGGTGATCCAGCCACCTATCGAAGGTGATGCTCTGGAGCGTGTTTACTCCGTCAACGACCTGCTGGATTATGATGATTTTCGTAAGGCGGTGGCACGTAACGATGTGAAGAGGTTCTGCATTATTGGCGGCGGCCTGATAGGTTGTGAGTTTACGAATGACCTGATCAACGGCGGTTTTGAGGTGGAGGTCGTTGATCCATTATCGCATTGCCTACCAACCCTACTGCCTGAGCAGGCGGGCAAGGCGGTGCAGGCTGCTCTGGAAGAAAAGGGCGCGAAGTTTCACTTTGGACCATTGGTGACAGCCGTGAACGCGACAGACACCGGTGGTGTAAGCGTGAGCCTGAATAACGGAGAAACCATAGATGCGGACCTGGTGGTATCTGCTGTTGGTGTAAAACCCCGAACCGAATTGGCTAAGAATTCAGGCATCGACACCAATCGTGGCATTGTCACCAACAGGTTGTTAGAGACCAGCGCACCCAACGTCTATGCAATGGGTGACTGCGCCGAGGTTGAAGGACACGTTTTGGTGTATGTAGCACCGCTCATGGCAGCCGCGCGAGCCCTGGGAAAAACGCTGGCTGGTGAGCCAACGCAAGTGAGCTATCCGGCTATGCCCGTGACTATAAAAACCCCTGCCTGTCCGGTCGTGGTATCGCCGCCGGCTAAAGACACGGAGGGAGAGTGGTCTATAACAGCTGATGGTAACAGTGTGAAATGCGAGTACCGTGACCAGGCGGGCTCATTACTGGGTTTTGCGCTCACCGGAGACGCTATCAAAGAGAAAATGGCACTGCAAAAGCAGCTTCCTGCAATCTTGGCCTAGAGCAGCCCGAGCCGACGTCTCAGACTTTCCCGTTCACAGCTAGACATTGCCAAAGCTCTGTTTGGAGCCCGCCCAGCGATCAACCAGGGCTTGCGCCAAGCTCGGATGCCGTTCACGAATACTTTCCGACATGCATTGCACTTGTTGAAGTAGGTGTTCGTGGGCAGGCAGTTGTGCGATACGAAACTCCATCAGACCAGTCTGACGTGTCCCTAGTACTTCACCTGGGCCCCTCAGTACCAGGTCTTGTTCTGCGATGTAGAATCCGTCAGAGCTGTCTCTTAATGCGCCCAGTCGGGCTCGCCCTGATTGTGACAACGGAGTTTGATAGAGCATAACGCAGTGACTTGCTTCTTTCCCCCGCCCCACTCGGCCGCGTAACTGATGTAATTGTGCCAGACCAAGGCGCTCGGGATTCTCAATAACCATTAAGCTGGCATTAGGCACGTCGACGCCTACTTCTATGACGGTGGTTGCCACCAGCAGTGCGAGTTCACCCAGCTTAAAGGCGCTCATGACCGCCTCTTTGTCGGCAGGCTTCATTCTGCCGTGAATAAGCCCTATTCCCAGATCGGGGAGTGCTGCTTGCAGCTCTTCAGTTGTCGCTTCAGCTGCCTGAGCCTGTAGGGTATCGCTGTCCTCTATCAATGTGCAGACCCAGTAGGCCTGTCTGCCCGCTGCACAGGCTGCTGCTACACGCTGTACAACCCTCTCTCGCCGTTTGTTGTCGATGAGGACGGTACTCACTGGTTGACGACCCGGCGGCATTTCATCAATGACTGAACAGTCCAGATCAGCATATGCCACCATGGAAAGTGTGCGCGGGATGGGCGTCGCGGTCATAACGAGTTGGTGAGGTTTTCCGTGCTCTGCAGCTGCCTTATTTGTCAACGCGAGCCTTTGATGGACTCCGAATCGATGTTGCTCATCGACAATAGCTAAGCCCAGACGATCGAAGGTCACATCGTTTTGAAATAGAGCGTGTGTACCGATAATTAATGTGGCGTCTCCGCTGCTGATGCGCTCCAGCGCTAAAGCCCTTTTACGTCCTTTCGAGCGACCGCTCAACCATTCCATGGAGATGGACATAGGTTGAAACCAGGCGCTGAAGCTTGCCCAGTGTTGTTCGGCCAGTATTTCGGTAGGCGCCATGATGGCAACTTGAAAACCGCTGGCGATGGCTTGTAATGCCGCACCCGCGGCGACCAAGGTTTTTCCCGATCCCACATCACCTTGCACCAATCGAAGCATAGGAATAGGTCTGGCGAGGTCCTCTGCAATTTCATTTAAGACCCGACTTTGAGCTGATGTGGGCTGGAAGGGCAGTGAAGCCAGGAATTCATCAAAGAGATCAGAGTCGCCGGGTAACGCCGGTGCGCCCTGTGATTGTTGTGACTCCCGCAATCGATAGAGAGAGAGGTTGTGAGCCACCAGCTCTTCCATGGCGAGACGCTGCTGTGCAGGGTGTTGGCCCCCTCTCAACAGGTCCAGTGGCGCGTCCGGTGGTGGTGCGTGTAGATAGGTTAAAGCCTCAATTAGATTGTAGGGGTTGGTTGCATCTGGCAATAAATCTTTGGGTGGTTGTTTATACAGGCGTGAAAGTGCCTGAGCGCAAAGGTTGCGCCATTGTTTCTGACTAATTCCGGTCGTAGAGGGATAAATCGGTGTGAGCGTTGAGTCCTCTATCGCATCTCCTTCACGAATGGCTCGATATTCAGGGTGAAACATCTCCAGTCCGCTGCTGCCCCGTCTAATCTGGCCAAAGCAGCGCAGGCGCATCCCCGCCGATAGGCCAGCCTTTTGGGCAGCCGAAAAATGAAAAAATCGCAGGGTGATCGTACCGCTGCCGTCCTGCAGACGAGCTACTAGGCTACGTCTACGCCCGAAAACAATGTCACTGGCTCGAATCTCACCCTCAATGACAACGTCATAGCCCTCTTTTGCCGCGGCAATAGGCGTAATCCGGGTCCGATCCTGATAGCGTAGAGGGAGGTGGAACAGCAGGTCTTCAACCTCAGATATGCCGTATTCAGCCAGCCTAGCTGACAATTTCGGGCCGACTCCGCGCAATTCGCGAACCGGTGTTTTGGCGATACCTGTCATCAGTACAAAAAGGGTTGGCTTGGTTTCTTCAAGGGTGAACTATCGACTTCGCTGCTGAGCAAATTATTCGCATAGTGGCTTAAAATGAGAGGGATCATGCCAAGACATCTCGAGCGATATCGCGACAGTTTCTGATTAGCAAGCGAAAGGTCCTCTGCGCCGTTGATATAGTCAAACACCTTACTCGGGAGGTTAGATATTATGAAGCCCAAATCCATCCTAATTATTGGCTGCGGTGATCTGGGTATTCGCCTTGGCGATAGACTGTGTGCGCTTGGTTGGTCTGTGACCGGTGTTCGTCGAGGCGTCGGTAAGCTGCCTTCGGGATTTAATGCGATCGCCGCAGATTATTCGCGCAAAAATGAGCTTGAATCCGCTATGTCTACCGCTCCGGACTACGTATTGGCTACATGCAACCCGACTGAGCGATCAGTCGCTGGCTACGAACAAGGCTTTACTGAAGGCGCGAGAAATATTTTGGCAGCGCTGGGTAAGCATCGACCTAAAGCGGTACTGTGGACCTCAAGCACCCGAGTTTATGCCGAGCGCGAGGGTGGTTGGGTAAATGAGGACAGCTGCTTGAGTGAAGATGACCCAAGAGCGACGGCGATGATACAGGCCGAACAACTGATGCTGCAGTCTATGCAACATGCCAGCGTAATCCGCTTTGCGGGCATTTATGGTGGTG
>JBCDFM010000169.1:0-9032 GCA_039178015.1 Pseudomonadota bacterium | reverse complement strand
GGAGGCATCGGCTACTGGGATCACGTGCACGGAGGAGGGCTGGACTGGCAGCGCAATGGCAAAACATTAAGAGAACAAGGCTATTCCACGCATTTGATGCGCGATGAAGCCATTAGGGTGATCGAGAATAGAGAACAAGATCGTCCCTTTTTTCTTTACCTGGCGTTCAATGCACCGCACCTTCCAGGCGAAGCGCCAGAGGCATCTATGGCGCTATACAGCGAACTATCGAACCGTGACCGACAACTTCACTCGGCTATGGTGTCTGAAATGGACACCGCCATTGGCGCGATTATGCAAAGCCTGCGCGATCAAGGCCTCATTGAAGACACTCTGGTCTGGTTTCTTAGTGATAACGGTGGTCTCAACCCAAGCTTTGCGCCACAAGGCATTAAGCGTGTTATGACATTTCTTGACGACCTTTATGGAGAGCAAGAGCTGCCCTTGCAAATACTCGAGTTCGTAAGGGTCAATATGTTGCACGGTGCTGGAGACAACTCGCCTTTAAGAGCTGGAAAGCAGTCAGTTTATGAGGGCGGAATACGGGTTCCGGCACTTGTTTCGTGGCCTGGAGTGCTGCCCTCGACACGCTATACGGGAGTTGTCACCGCCCTAGATGTGCTGCCAACACTGCTATCGGCCACAGGAATACCGGCTAAAGAAAACGATTTTGTAGGACAGGATCGATGGTACTCCTTGAAGGCATCGGTTGCGTCATCTGGTAGTCGCTATCACGTGATTGGACTGGACGGCGAAGCCTTGGTGAGCTTCCCATGGAAGCTCGTGATTCGCAACGATGACTCGCTTTCATTGTACAACCTCAAAGATGATCCTACCGAGAGCCGCGACGTGGCGTCTCTGCATGCGGCACAGGTTGAACGCCTCAGGGCAGCTATCGCCGCTACACCTAGAGCCGAGCCTATCAACCTGGCTGTTTGGAAGCTCATTGGCGATCCAGATTTCTTTGGTGGGGAGGAAGATAGGCCGCCATGGACGGATATTCCGTAATCGAGTGATTTGTCAGGACGAGCATACGGGTCCCGGTTATCGGGGACTCCAGCGAAACGACGATAACTAGGAGAGAAGCATGCTGAGTAAGATGAACACGTTTACCTGTGGTTTAGCATTGACTGTTGCGAGTGGCGTAAGCGCAGAAGTCCAGGTCAGAGCTTTAGAATAGGTTGTGGTTACCGCGACTAAGCGCGAAGCTGGTATGCAGGACATCCCTATTGCGATTACGACGATGAGCGGTGAAGCGCTAGAAGAAAAAAACGTTCTCTCGGCCAAAGGATTGGAAATCTATACTCCTGGTTTACGCGTCCCGCAGCAGGATGCCTCTCGCACTTTTGTTCGCATTCGCGGTGTTGGTAGTCGTAAGTTCGATATCGGCTCCGAAGGCTCGGTCGGAATCTTCGTAGACGAAGTTTACATTCCTAGATTTAGCGCAGCAGATTTGGGTTTTCTCGACGTAGAACGAGTTGAGGTGCTTAAAGGTCCTCAGGGCACAATACTGGGACGTAACACCGCTGCGGGTGCCATAAATGTGACCAACAGAAGACCTACTGCAGATACGGAAGGATTTTTAGAGGGCGGGGCAGGTAACGAGGACAGCTATTTGATGCGTGGCGCGATTTCTGGTGCCGTGGCACAAAACATCGATATGCGTCTCGCCATAGGTGGTGTGAAAGACGGTGGCATGCAGGAGAACATCTTAACTGGGAACAGTAATGACCTGGAAACCTTGGTATCGCGCCTGCAGACCAGCTGGCAAGCGAATGATACGTTCAGTGCTCTCCTGGGCCTGCATTACTCAAGACGAGAGCAAACGGCGATGCTGCAAAAAAATACAGCAATTGGAGACGATGGCGTGATTGTACCGCTGTTTGGCTCTCCCGCCGAAACATTTACCGTGAACGACAATCTGCGTAAGTATGCTATCTCGGAAGACGGAAACTTCACCGGTAAATGGTTTATGACCGACCTTAAACTGGAGAAGGAGTTCGCTGCTTTGAGCGTGATATCGGTCAGCAGCTTCCAGAATACGCAAGATAAAATTGGAGAGGACTTTGATTCCAGCTATGCCAGCGTTGGTATTTCAAATTCCGAGACTGAGTCCGACACTTACTCCCAAGAGTTTCGCCTGGTTGGCGAGGACTACCTTGCAGGGGTATTTTTTTATAGAGACTCAGCGGATAGCGAATATGCATTTTTGTGGGATGAGCAGTCGCTACAGCATCTATTCACTAACGACCCCAACGTTTTTGATTCTGGCACTGGTGATATAGATACCACGAGTTGGGCGATTTTCGGTGAATACACGTTCTGGCTATCTCAAGATCTATCTATGACGGTCGGTGGAAGGTATTCCTACGACGAAAAGGACTTCGAGTTAACGTCCAGCACCAGCAACCCGGGCCTGCCTGCAGTACTGGAGCCCTATGTGTATGCAGACAGTAAGAGCTGGACTTCATTCGATCCAAAGGTCGCATTCACCTGGCAACCCAAGGACGACCTGCTGCTCTATCTCTCGTATAACGAAGGTTATAAAGCGGGTGGCACGCAATTTACCGCCATTAATGAAGCGCTAGCCAGGCAGCTGTTCGACCCTGAGGAGCTATCGGCTTATGAGACGGGTGTTAAATCAGATTGGATGGATAGCACGCTGCGCCTCAATGCCTCAGCTTTTTATTACGAATACGATGACCTACAGGTGCAGCGAGTTGATAGCGAAATCAGCGGCGGCATCCCTGTTGCCTTCACCGATAATGCGGCGAGCAGTGATATTTACGGTATGGAGCTGGACATGACATGGTTACTGCCAGCGGGCTTCTCCACGCGTCTTGCCTATGCCTATCTGCACGCTGAATACGCTGATTACGAAGGCCCAGATGGAGAGAATTTTAGCGGCAATGTACTGCCGGTCAGCCCGGAGCACACGGTGATGTTCTCTCTGGACTATCGCTTGGATATCAGCTCTCAGTGGCAGCTTTATATGGGGACAGATTGGGTTTGGGTGGATGACTACAACTTCGACGTCAATGAAGACCCCGCCACAAAGCAGGAATCCTATGCGCTTGGCGCAGCTACCGTAGCTCTTTCCTCTAACGATGCTACATGGACTCTATCAGCTTTTGTTCAAAACCTGACTGATAAAGACTATTACAGCCAGAGAACGCGGCGTGATACAGAGATTATTGCATCGGCCGCTGACGGCAGACGTTATGGCGTCCGTGTGAAATACGCTTTTTGATAACGATTTGCAGGCAAGAAAAATGATTATCGATGATGAACAAGTGACTACCGAAGAGGTTAAGCGCTGGAAGGGCTTGCACCTGATGCACTTTCAAGGGTCGACATGTTCGCAGAAGGTACGCCTGCTGCTAGGAGAGTTGAGTCTGGATTGGACCGCCCATAGCATCAACCTGCTGAAACACGATAATGCGAGCACTTGGTTCCTTGGTATCAACCCCCGCGGTGTGGTGCCTGTCTTGATTGATGACGGTGTCGTGCACGTAGAGAGTAACGACATTATCGCCTACCTCGATGATCGCTATGCACCGTCTGGCAGCAGTTTTTTGTTTGATAACAATGATGCTCAAGCGCGCTCCGCGGCCATTTTGTTGGAGAAAGAGCACGCTCTACACCGAGACCTGCGATTGCTGACGATGGAGTTTGGGCCGCTGCGAATGAAAACAGAGCAACAGATCGCTCAACAAGAAGGTAACGGCAACCCCGATGAAGAGCGCGACACAGAAGTGCGCTGGTGGCGAGAGAGATTGCGAACGGCTAACGCCGCTGAAGACATAGCCGGTGCCTGCAGCCGAATAAGTGTCGCACTGATCGATCTTGATAACACCCTGGCTGCGCAGGCTTTTCTGGTCGGCGATCGAATATCCATAGTCGATATTGCATGGTTTGTTAATATTCAACGCTTGCAGCGTATTGGCTTTCCTGTGTCGCGTTTTGCCAATTTGTATGAGTACTACCTAAAGCTAGCTTCGAGACCCGCTTTTTCGGCAGATGCCAAGCATCCCGCATCTAAGGTCGGCCAGGTCGTTTTCGCTGCATATCGATTCAAGAACCGGGTTAAAGGTAGGGCGTTGGAGAGCTTTTTGTAAAGGCCAAAACTTTAGACCGGAAATGATTGGATTGGCGGATCACTTCGACCGCCTGGGCACTCAGCGCGCAGGTGGATTTGTTCCATTGGGTTAAGGGAGGGGAAATTGGAGCGGGAAACGGCCGGGGTGGCGGTCCACTTCGAACTGCCTAACCTTCAATGCATTAGTGACTGAGAGCGTTTGAATTGGAGCGGGAAACGGCCGGGGTGGCGGTCCACTTCGAACTGCCTAACCTTCAATGCATTAGTGACTGAGAGCGTTTGAATTGGAGCGGGAAACCGGGTTCGAACCGGCGACCTCAACCTTGGCAAGGTTGCGCTCTACCAACTGAGCTATTCCCGCGTATTGACGAGTGGCGTCCCCTAGGGGGTTCGAACCCCTGTTACCGCCGTGAAAGGGCAGTGTCCTAGGCCACTAGACGAAGGGGACGCATTAGTCTCGATCAAGAGGCGCGCATTGTAGGTAGAGTGCGCATGGCCGTCAAGCCCCATAAGACTCAACAGCTAGAAAATTTACTGTAAGTTCAGCAGCTTAGCGCGGGCCGCCTGCAGATCGAAGCGTTCTTCCCGGGCAGCACACTGCAGTCGTTGCTCTTCTAACTGCTGATAGAGGCTAATTTCCTTGTCAGGCATAAAGTGCAGACAGTCTCCGCCAAAAAACCATAACAGCTCGCGTGGGAAAGTGGGGGCAAATTCTGGATGTGTGGTAAACAATCTCACGATTAGCCCGGCCCCTTGATGATAAAGCTGATCGCCCGCTACGTCAGCCAGATGCTGAAATTCTAGCGCGAGTGCCCGTAAGCCATCCTCTGCCGCGAGGGCCTGTGTACGTTCGCATAAGGTCTGTGAGAAAGCTCTCAAAAGGGCTATGTTGTAGTCTCGATACTGTTCGTCATTCATCGTCTGTGTCGTCTGGGAAGCGCTTTGCGGGTACAATAGCCTGTTAACATCGAAAAATAGCTCGCACTGCCCACATGATACCAGCTCTCAGAATTAACGATCTTCGCAAGATATATGCCGAGGGTTTTGAAGCGCTCAAGGGCATCAGTTTAGAAGTCGAGGAGGGTGATTTTTTTGCCATGCTGGGCCCTAATGGTGCCGGCAAGTCAACGACCATAGGTATCATCTGCTCGCTCGTTGCCAAAACCTCTGGCCAGGTATCTGTTTTTGGCGTCGATATAGACGAGGACTTTCCCGCTGCGAAGCGAAATATCGGCATTGTCCCGCAGGAGTTTAATTTCAATCAGTTTGAAAAAGTCTTCGATATTTTGTTTAACCAGGCTGGATACTACGGTTTAACGCCGCAGTTAAGCAGGCAGCGCGCAGAGAAGTACCTGAGGGAGCTAGAGCTCTGGGACAAGCGGGATACACAGGCGTTTATGCTCTCTGGCGGTATGAAACGTCGCCTGATGATCGCTCGCGCTCTGGTACATGAACCACGTCTACTTATCCTCGACGAACCCACTGCCGGCGTCGATATCGAAATGCGGCGAGCTATGTGGGATTTCCTGAAGAAGATAAACAGAGAAGGCACTACCATCATTCTTACCACTCACTACCTCGAAGAGGCAGAAGCGCTTTGCCGTCACATCGCCATCATCAATCATGGCGAGATTGTTGAACACAGCTCGATAAAGGCCCTCCTGCGTAGACTGCACAGGGAAGTCTTTATTTTAGACTGCGTTGAAGACGCGCCTGATTCTGTTGCAATCGAGGGCTTCGAAATCAACAAGCTCGACTCTCATACTCTGGAGGTGGCGGTAGAGCAAGGGCAACTGATCAATCAGGTATTCGATGCGCTCAATCGCCAGGGGATTCATATCAGAAGCATGCGCAATCGTGCTAATCGATTGGAAGAAATGTTTGTCAACCTGGTGCAGGGCGCGACGTGAGTCTTCGAGAGCAATGGCTTGCCTTTATGACTATCTTAAGAAAGGAAGTCAGACGATATCTGCGGATTTGGACTCAGACCCTGTTGCCCTCGGCGATTACGATGTCGCTGTACTTCGTTATATTTGGCACGCTTATTGGTTCGCGCATTGGTCAGATGGAGGGGTTCTCTTATATGGAATTCGTCGTACCTGGCCTCATCATGATGGCAATAGTCACGAATTCATATTCAAACGTCGTCTCGTCGTTTTTCGGCTCAAAGTTCAACCATAGCGTGGAAGAACTTCTTGTATCGCCGACCCCGAATTACGTGATACTTATGGGCTATGTACTGGGTGGCGTCTCCCGCGGATTGCTTGTGGCTATTATCGTGACGCTGGTCTCCTTGTTTTTCTCTCGCCTGAGTATCTACAGCTATTCCGTTGTTATCTTAGTTGTACTAATGACTTCCGTTTTGTTCGCCCTGGCTGGATTTATTAACGCCGTATTCGCGAAGAATTTTGACGATATCTCGATTGTTCCTACCTTCGTCCTGACGCCTTTGATCTATTTGGGCGGCGTGTTTTACTCCATGGATTTGCTGCCGGATTTTTGGGCCGGAGTTTCGAAGCTCAATCCGCTTGTCTATGTCGTCAACGCATTCCGCTACGGTGTGCTGGGTGTATCGGATGTTAGCCTAACGTTTGCGATCACCATGATCGCCGCATTTACAATCGCAGCGTTCATTTATTCAATGCACCTGCTAAACAACAGCACCCGTTTACGCCAGTAGGAAAGCCATGGTCGACAAAGAATCCGGCGAGCTACTGCTTGGTAAACAGACACCTGTCGTAGATCAGTATTCGCCGCAGCTGTTGTTTCCTATCCCACGGCAAAAAGGTCGAAGCGGTATTGGTCTGAAGGGTACCCTCCCGTTTTGCGGTGTAGATGTTTGGCACGCTTATGAAATATCCTGGCTCGATACAGCAGGTAAGCCCATTTGCCTGGTTGGACGGTTTTCGATACCAGCTGACTCCCCCAACATGGTTGAATCAAAGTCCTTTAAACTGTATTTGAACTCGCTGAATAGCACCTCTTTTCAGCACGCCGATGAAGCCAGGCAGGTGATAGAGACTGATCTTTCAAAAACACTGGATGCCACACCGGCAATTGAATTTTTAGATGTTGATGACCCATCTTTAAGTGGCGTGCCTCTACAGGGTGTGTCGCTGGATAACTGCTTACCTGGTGCCATCGCCGAGAATCCATCAATCGACTTATTGAAAACAGCGGGGGATGACATCGTTGAACAGGCCGTCTATACACATCTGCTGCGCTCTCTGTGTCCGGTTACGGGTCAACCTGATTGGGCGAGCGTCTGGCTGAAATACCGGGGCACGGCCATCACCCATGCATCGCTGCTCGGGTATTTCATTTCGTTCCGCCGGCATCAGGAATACCACGAGCAATGTGTCGAGCGCATGTTCGTCGATATTGCCGAAGTTGCGAACGCGCAATATCTGCATATACAGGCGTGCTATACCCGTCGCGGAGGTCTCGATATCAATCCCTTTAGGAGCACAGATCCCACCGCGCAGCCATTACCTCGTCTCAACCGGCAGTAGAGGCTATTTGCTCCGTGCTGCCATCACGCGCTCTATTACTCCGAGCGTCTTGTGGTATCATCGCCGCCCGCAGTGGTGAGGTGGCCGAGTGGTCGAAGGCGCACGCCTGGAAAGTGTGTATACGGAAACGTATCGAGGGTTCGAATCCCTCCCTCACCGCCACTATTCAACTCTTGCATATTCGTTACTCATTGGTGGCTGTCAGCTCATTCGTTGGCGCGCAGCTTGGCGATGGTGGCGCACGCTTACCTTGAAGCCACTCGCAACTTCCATGTGCAGCATGTCTGATCCAAACAAATACAGGCGAGTCGAGTTAGAGCGATCTCAATTGCTATGCCATGCCGCTTTGAAAATACTTGCAAGCCGGTTCTTATTGAGAATAATTAGCATTCGCTTTGAAGCTGTGACAAGGAATCGCTATGCCAACACGCCGCCTTATATCTCCATTGAAATGCCTCCTATTCGTGGCGCTATTCGCAGGCTGCCTTGCCCGGCCGACCCACGCCGATCAGGAGGTCAACGTCTACTCGGCACGCCAGGAAGCGTTGATCAAACCCTTGCTAGATCAGTTCGCAGACGAGACGGGTATCGCCGTTAACCTGGTGACGTCCAAGGGGGATGCACTGCTCACCCGACTGCAGAAAGAGGGTGCCAACTCGCCAGCGGATGTGCTTATCACCATCGATGCCGGTCGACTCTATCGCGCGCAGGAAGCTGATGTGTTGCAGCCCATCGACTCGGAAACGTTGGTGGCGGCAGTACCCGCCAATCTACGCAGCCCGGATAATCTATGGTTCGGCCTGTCGAAACGGGCTCGTGGTATTGTCTATGCACCCGACCGGGTCGACCCCGCTGAGCTCAGCACTTATGAAGCGCTGGCGGAGCCGCAGTGGAAGGATCGCATCTGTATTCGCTCCTCGACGAACATTTACAACCAGTCCCTGGTCGCGGGCATGTTATCTACCGAGGGCGAAGACGCAGTGGATGCGTGGCTTTCTGGATTTGTACCGAATTTTGCGCGCCCGCCTCAGGGTGGCGACCGAGATCAAATCGCCGCTGTTGCCAGCGGGCGCTGTGATGTCGCCATCGTCAACAGTTACTATCTTGGAGGCATGATCCAGTCAGATGATCCGCAGCAGCGAGCTGCAGCAGAGAGTGTTGCTCTGTTTTGGCCTAATCAAGATGATCGCGGCACGCACATCAATATCAGCGGCGCGGGCGTCACCGCGTCAAGCAAAAACACGGCTGAGGCAATTGCATTGATCGAATTTTTAACTCGCGCTGACAGTCAACAGTGGTATGCCGAATCCAATAATGAGTACCCCGTACGAGACGACGTTCAGCCCAGCGAATTACTGCAATCCTGGGGAGAATTCAAGGCCGATGAAGTGGACGCCGTGGAGCTCGGACGCCTCAATCCT
>JBCDFM010000168.1:0-9059 GCA_039178015.1 Pseudomonadota bacterium | reverse complement strand
GTGGTTTCTATCACGCTAGGCCTGATCAACTTACGTCCTAACACATCGGCCTGAATCTGCATAAGCAGATTGTTTGCCGCTGCGCCTCCATCCACGCGTAAGGGTTTCATACGTTTGCCAAGATCTTGCTCCATTACGCGCAAGATGTCGGCATTTTGCAACGCCATCGCATCAAGGGTTGCGCGCGCAATATGGGCTTGCCCAGTGCCACGGGTGATCCCTGTTAACAGCCCTCTCGCCTCTGGCGCCCAATGCGGTGCTCCCAGACCCGTGAGCGCCGGCACGAATTCCACGCCTCCATGGTCTGGAACCTGTTCTGCCAGCGCTTCGACCTCGGGCGCGCGTTTGATGATGCCCAGACCATCCCTAAGCCATTGAATTGCCGCGCCACAGATAAAAGCACCGCCCTCCAGAGCATATACCGGCTTCCTTTTTTCGCCCAACTGCCACGCAATCGTTGTCAGCAGGCCACCTTTTGAATGCACAGGATGCTCGCCGGTATTCATCATAATGAACGATCCGGTACCGAAAGTGCACTTGGCATCGCCCACAGAAAAACAGGCTTGACCAAACAAAGCTGCCTGCTGATCGCCTGCTACCCCCGCTATGGGTATACCGTCGGGTAGACCCGGAACTCGTTTCGTAAATCCGAGCACGGTGCTGGAGGGCACAATATCAGGCAGTATATTCCCGGGCACTTCGAACAGTTCAAGCAACTGCTCATCCCAGCCACCAGAAACAATATCCATGAGTGAGGTGCGCGAAGCATTGGAAACGTCTGTGACATGTATCTCGCCGGCCGTTAACTGCCAGATAAGAAAACTATCGATGGTGCCCGCTGCCACCCTGCCCGATTGAATCGCTTTCGAAATGCCCCTGCTGTTTTTGAGTAACCAGCGATATTTACTTGCTGAAAAGTACGGATCTAGTACCAATCCAGACTTTCGCGCAATCAAAGACTCGTGACCTTGATCTTTAAGGAACTGGCAAAAATCGCTGGTGCGCCTGCACTGCCAGACTATTGCGTTGTTGAACGGCTCACTGGTGGCGCGGTCCCAAAGCAGCGCGGTCTCGCGCTGGTTGGTTATGCCGATAGCGACGATCTCGGTGGGTTTACAGATACCTTTGCGCAGAATAGCGCGAATGCCCTTGGTGACGGATGACCAGATATCTGCAGGTTGGTGTTCAACCCAGCCAGGCTTGGGATAAATCTGAGGGAACTCAAAGTTGACGCTATCCCTCAATTTGCCCTGCGCATCCATCAGGGCGACGGTACTGCCCGTCGTGCCCTGATCGATTGCTAGAACAAAATCAGCCACCGTGGCTGTTAGGATGCCTTTCCGTATCCCTCTACAGCTTTGATCTCAAGAAAATCAGTAAAGCCGTGAGCGCCCCACTCCCGACCATTGCCCGATTGTTTGAAACCACCGAAAGGTACGTCAAAGCCGCCATCAGCACCGTTAATGTGAACATTACCTGCGCGAATACGCGAGGCGACTTCTCTGGCGTGATCGAGATCGCCACTTTGCACATACCCGGCAAGACCATAAGGGGTGTCGTTCGCCTGCTCGATGGCTTCTTCTTCTGAGTCGTAGGGGATCATCGCCAGTACTGGACCAAAAATTTCTTCCCTGGCAATCGTCATCTCGTTGTTGACCTCAGAGAACACCGTGGGTTTGATAAAGTAGCCCTTATCCAGGCCTTCCGGGCGCCCGGGACCGCCAACGACGAGCTTCGCACCTTCGGATACACCTGCATCGAGTAAACCCTGGATTTTATCGAACTGTACTTCCGATACGACAGGCCCCATGGTGGTGCCATCTGCGGCAGGATCACCTACGACCACCGTCTCGGTCACTTTTCGGGCAATTTCTTCGGCTTCGGCGAGCTTGTCCTTGGGCACAAACATACGCGAGGGCGCATTACATGATTGGCCAGTATTGTTGTACATGTGAAGCACGCCGCCAGTTACCGCTTTTTCGAGGTCGGCATCTTCCAGAACGATATTCGGAGATTTACCCCCCAACTCCTGTGTCACTCGCTTGACAGTAGGCGCTGCATTTTGGGCGACAAGCGATCCCGCGCGAGTCGAGCCGGTGAAGGACATCATATCGACGTCGGGGTGCTTGGAAAGTGCGGTACCTACTGTCGCACCGTGCCCATTGACCATATTGAAAACCCCCGCCGGAACTCCGGCATCGTGCATCACCTGTGCAAAGAGGTAGGCTGATAGCGGTGCTACCTCGCTGGGTTTTAGCACCATAGTGCAACCAACGGCGAGTGCCGGTGATACTTTGCAGCTAATCTGATTGACTGGCCAATTCCAAGGCGTGATCAAACCGCACACGCCAATAGGTTCTTTGAACACACGATGCTCACCCAAATCTTCTTCAAACTGGAAGGTGCTCAGTACTTTCCTGGCCTCTTTCAAGTGGCCGAGGCCGCAATAAGCCTGGGCACCGGCTGCCAACTCCTTGGGCGCTCCCATTTCTTCACGAATGGCATCGGCGATATCGTTATAGTGTTTTTGATAGGCCTCGATACAGGAATCGAGGAGTTCTAACCGTTCCTGAACTGAGGTGCGACCGAAGGATTTAAACGCCGCCTTGGCAGCAGCTACAGCTCGATCGACATCAGCCTCACTGCCCTCAGAAATTTGGGCGCAGACCTCTTCGTTGGCGGGATTGATCACGTCGTGAGTCTTTGGTGTGATCGGATCTACCCACTCACCATTGATATAAAATTGCAAATATTCTCGCATTGCTGACCTCCGCTATTCCATCATTTAAACTGGCTTCTTTAACCGGAAACGGAGTGTAGCACTTTCCGAAGATCTGACCACTGTGGATGGGCGAAATTCCTGAGCTGAGCGGTGGCATACGTAGCGACGCGACGCTATCTCCCGGCACCAGAGAATGGTGACAAACTCGAGAAACCGTTGTTTTTAAACGATCAATCGCTCAAACTTGCGCCCCCATGAGATGTAAGCAACGGAGACCATGGAAATGGATACTGAAGAACTGACACTGTTTCGAGATATGAGCCGCCGCGCTCTAGAGCAGGAGGTCGCCCCGCACTTTGAGGCCTGGGAAGACGACCACATGGTGCCCAGAGAACTTTGGAACACACTTGGTTCAGCAGGACTGTTGTGCCCTGACATGCCAGAAGATTACGGCGCAGCAGGAGCGTCACCGTTCGTCACCTTCGCCATTATCGAAGAGGCCTCACGTATGGGTTTCGGTGGCGTTGCCACCGGCTACGGCATTCATAGCAACATTGTCGCGCCCTACATCGACCACTTCGGCACCGATGAGCAAAAAGAGCAATGGCTGCCTAGGATGGTAACCGGCGAGGCCGTAGGCGCGCTGGGTATGAGCGAACCGGGAGCGGGCTCTGACGTACAGGGTATTCGAACCAATGCCGTCCGAGACGGTGACGACTGGATACTCAATGGTTCAAAGATATTTATCACTAACGGCTATCACGCTGACATGGTCATCGTTGCAGCGCTCACCGATCCGGGGAAAGGGGCAAAAGGCACCTCTCTGTTCATGGTCGACACCTCGCTCCCCGGATTTGAGCGTGGTAAAAAGCTTGAAAAAATCGGGCAGCATACTTCAGACACTGCGGAGTTGTTCTTCCAGGATATTCGGCTGCCAGCCTCTGCTCTACTGGGGGAGGAAAATCGCGGGTTCGTAATTATGATGGAAGAACTTCCGCGTGAACGCCTGGGTATTGCTGCCCAGGCCATCGCCGCCGCGGAAGGTGCTCTTGAGATCACGATTGATTATGTGAAGGAACGCAAGGCTTTTGGTCAGCCTGTTTCCAGTTTTCAAAACACCCGGTTTGAGCTTGCAGAAGTGAAAACAGAAATCGAGCTCAATCGCGCACTGTATGAAAAATGTGCAGCGGCATACGCTGAAGGCAAGCTATCGGCGGAGGATGCGGCGATGCTGAAGTACGCCAGCTGCGAGATGCAGTGCAAAACCATTGACCAGTGCTTGCAGCTATTTGGCGGCTACGGTTATATCACAGAGTATCCAATATCTCGCTTTTACACGGACGCCCGTGTGCAACGTATCTACGGTGGCAGTGCAGAGATCATGCGTGAATTGGTGGCACGATCGATTCTCGGCAGAGCCTAGTCACTAGCAGCTATGGTTCAGCTTGTCTGACCCACAAGTGAGAATGCAGACAAGACAAAGAATCCGAGAGTTACCGTCACTACAGAAAGCAGTGTTGTTAGCACGACGAGATTCGCAGCGAGTACACCGTCGCCTTTAGCGGCGACCACCATCACGAAGCTGGCCGCAGCGACCGGCGATGACAACAACAGGAACAGTACACCAAGCTGTTCATTGCGTACGCCCATTGACAGCGCAACCAGCACAGCAATGAGTGGACCCGCGCACAAGCGCCAGGCTGTGCCTTCCCAGGTAATGGGACCAGCACGTCGCAGTTGCGACAGTTGCATGGAAGCACCTATGCAAATCAACATTAATGGCAGAAAGAGAGCCGACAGCCAGTAGCCCGCCGGTTCAAGCAGACGCGGCTCTGACAGGCCTAACAACGACGCAAGCACCCCTGCGGCAATACCTATTATCAGCGGATTTTTCGCGATACCTACAAGTAGGGAGATGACCGTCATTTTGCCACCTAAAGTGGTTTTGAGTACCCATACTGCTAGCACATTATAGAGCGCAGTCATCAGCGCGACCGGCAGAGCAGCCAGCAGCGGTCCGCGGTCGCCGTAAGCGGCCACGCTCAATCCCAAGCCGACTATCGCAAGATTGGAACGAAATGCAGCCTGAACAAATATGCCTTGCTGTGCTCGCGGATGTCCGCGCCAATGACTATATACCCAGCTCAAGGTAAGAGTAATTAACGTCGCCAGGACGCCGGCCGCTAGATAGCGCGCACTCTTTAGGGAGGAATAGTCCACCTGAGCCGCCCCGGCAAATAGCATAAATGGCAGACCATAGTTAAAGGCGATTCGAGACACCGCATCTACGGCGGAGACAGAGATCCAGGAAAAGTACCTTAGCAAAAGCCCCAATAGTACCCAACCGAAAGTAGGTACTGAGACCTCCAGGGCGCTGACCAGCAACGCCAGTGGGTCACCTCCCAAACACGCCTCCGCTTATGCCAATTCCATCACGCAGTCGCTCAACGCGCTCAGCAGACTATCTATCTGTTCGGTCTCAATCACAAAGGGCAATCCCAACTGTACGGTATCTCCGACATACCGAACATAGTACCCCTTTTCCCACATGCTCATGGCGATCTCATAAGGACGTTTATCGGGTTCGCCCGGCGAGGGCTCCATCTGTAAAGCCCCAGCAAATCCAAAATTACGGATATCCGCCACATAGGGCATCCCAGCGAGTTGGTGCAGGCCCTCTTCAAAATACGATGCCAGCTCAGCAACTCGTTGCGGCAGAGACTCCGTTTCCAATAAATCAAGCGTCGCAAGCCCTGCGGCGCACGCAGAGGGATGCGCCGAGTACGTGTAACCATGTGCAAACTCAGGCAAATGCTCCGCACCAGCTGCGGACATAAACGCTTGATAGATATCCCGGTCTGCGACCACCGCACCCATCGGCATTACGCCGTTGGTGAGCTGTTTTGCCAGTACCATAATATCAGGCACCACTCCGAAGACTTTGGCACAGCTCATACCACCGCAGCGTCCCAAAGCGGTTATCGATTCATCGAATATGAGCAGAATGTCGTTGGCCGTACAGATATCGCGCAATCTCTGCAAGTAACCCGCGGGGGGTGGTATCACTCCGGCCAGGCCAGCCATGGGTTCGACGATAACCGCAGCGATACTGGACGCATCGTGAAGTTCAATCAGGTCGTTCAGTTCGTTGGCCAGCTCCCAGCCACGAGTTGGTATACCTCGAGTAAAGGCATTTTCGGCGCGCAGCGTATGTGATAAGTGATCCATTGCCACGGCAGTGCCAAACAGCTTTCTATAGCGGTTGATGCCACCCACGGAGACACCCGCCAGGTTCATACCGTGGCAGCCCCTCTCCCGCCCAATCAATCCAGTCTTACTCGGATGCCCCTTGAGTCCCCAGTAGGCCTGGGCCATTTTCAATGCCGTGTCCACACCATCGGATCCTGAGGCGGTAAAAAACACGTAGTCGAGTTCTCCTGGCATAATTGACCTGATTCGGTTGGCCAAAGAGAATGCGCCGGTGTGACAGAGCTGCGATGATGGCGCGTAGTCAAGTGACTGTAGCTGCCTGCTAACAGCATGGACTATCTCCGGGCGATTGTGACCTGCGCCAACACACCAGAGGCCAGATACCCCATCCAGCACCTCTCGATGGCGATCATCTCTGAAATACACGCCCTCTGCCGCCACAACGATCCGAGGGTCGCGTTTGAACTGGCGATTGCCGGTCATCGGCATCCAGTGTGCATCCATGCTCTCGGGAGACACCAAAGGTATCGTTGAGATTTTGCTCATGGGCAGCTCTCTGTCATCACATTACGGGTTCATTCTAAATCGGGACGTCGAGTGCATAAACAGGCATCTGGCAACTGCTTGCATTGTGTAGCAGTACCTAAGTGGACAAAGTGAGTTAACAGCATTGGGCCGTGCCAGCGAATACGCGGGTGAGAAAGCGCAAACGCACAGCACCGGAGCCTTGCTGTGTTCAGTGAGAGCCGTCTTCCTGCCCTGAGAGTCCTACAGTACTCTATCTCTTGCGATTATGTGGCCCGCTGTCTCGGCAGTGATTCCAAGGCCTTCAAAGCGCTGTATATATGCACTGTGACTCAAGCCAGTGCCCTGGCTGCCATCGAGACGTCAAAGCCCAGAGCATGGACAGCTGTCAACGACTGTTCACGCTCGTCTTCTGGGCGAGTAACAACCCACAGGTTAGCGCAACGCGTACCTGTGCGACAAAACGCAAACACGGGAGCACTCTCGTCATCGAAAAGGGCCGCCATTGTCTCCACGTCAGCACCGGGAAAATTGCCGGCAGTGACGGGTAGATGGTAGTACACCAAACCCGCCTCAAGGGCTGCCGCCTCTATGTCCCGACCTGATGGCTGCCCACCCTCTTCGCCATCAGGTCGGTTGTTCAGCAGCACTTTGAAGCCAGCCTCAGCGATCTGCGCTACCTGCTCGGGTACAATCTGCCCACACACCGCTACGCTATCGTTAATTCTTTGCGCTTGCATTGTTACACCCTCTTCGTGTCTAAGGTTACTGGTTTGCTGAGGTCCTAATCACCTGATCCATCCCCTTGCGCAACTGTCCGGCCCATCGACTTAACACCCGCCTGGCTTCAGCCTGATTAGTCACTGCGTTGGTCCACTGCAGCCAACTGGTTTGAGGAGCGCGATAACGATCAACAATACGCACCAGCATCTGCCCCGTGGTGCCATCAAGCATCTCTAGCACGAGTGTCATTTCGCCTGCTTGGGTGGTATAGCTTCGCTGCATGCCCGCGCTGCGCGTATCTGGAGCACTGATATCAAGATTGATTATCGAGGGCCTTAAGACAAGCACGTTCTCGCCGTCACTGAAGTTCTCTACTAACGGATAGGCCGGCGGCGTCTCGAGAGCTTCGCGAAAATAGGTCTCGCATTCAGCACCCAGCGTGTCTTTGATACGATCAACATCCTTCTGGGTTACGCGGTTCCCGAGGTCGATGCGCGAGTTATTCTGATTGCGCAACCAGTTTTTCTTGAATGCCACTTCGCACTTGTCAAGGCCATACTCGCTATAGCTTGCGAGGTCAGCGCCCGGAAGAAGGTAGACTTGTCCGAATTTCGTATCCGGCACCAGAACCAGACCGTCATAGGTTTCCGGCGCAGAGGAGCTACTTGCGCAGCCTGCTAACAACAGCATGGGACTTAGCAATGCAAACAAAGCTATAAATTGATTGAGTCGGAGGTCGGATATGTTCACGATTTGCATCCTCTACTAGTAACCTAAATAGTGCCGCGATACAGTCACCCAAATAACCTGTTGTTTCGATTTGACCGGGCTTACTCGGATGCGGCTCGACAACCGCCTACGCTCAAATTATCAGGTCAAACTCTGATCGCATAAGCTCGACAATTTCAGCCCGGGGATTATCTGATATTTGCACCTTTTGGCCAATCACCTTCTCTGCCATCGCGGTGTAAGTTTCGGAGACAGACATCAATGCCTCCACGGGTAACGCATTGTCCCGCGCGAGAATAAAGCGCTCCCGCATGCGGCTTTTATTCAAAAGTATGTCTGGATCCGGAAAGTGGGAAAGCAATAGCTGACGGAAGCGCTCCTTTGAATTTTCGATTATTCTGCCTTCCCGATAAGCGGGCCCGTCCCATATGCGAGAGGAGTCTGGGGTCCCTACTTCGTCCATATAAATCAGTTTGCTCTCACCGGTGCGCTCCGTGACATAACCGAATTCAAATTTGGTGTCGACAAAGATCTGGTCCAGTTGGTCCAGCGCGCCGCTGATTAGAGAAAAACCCTCACGCAGCAGCCGTTCGTACTCCGAGACCTCTGCGCCTTTCAGAAAGCCAAATGCGCCGTAGTGATTCAATATATCGTCGCGCGAAACATTGACATCATCGGCCTCGGGTACGCCCGCCAGTCCTTTCATTACACCTTTTGTCGAAGGCGTTATCAGTAGCTCTGGCAGGCGCTGGTCCCGCTTAAATCCATCGGGCAGATGGATACCGCAGATCGTACGCTCGCCACTTTCATAGTATCGCCACATAGAGCCCGTGATGTACTGGCGCGCGATCGCCTCAATCATAACCGGCCGAGCTTTCTGCACAATCCAGACCAAAGGATGAGGGATTTCCAGAATATGACTGTTCGCCAGGCCCGCTTCCCGAAAGCAGGAAAACCAGTGGCTCGATATCGCGTTGAGTGCTGCCCCTTTACCGGGTACGCCCGCCAGGCCGCCTTCTCCATGCCAAATGCAATCGAACGCCGAGATCCTATCTGAAATCACCATGATGCCCAAAGGTGCTTCAGGCGCTATCGCGTAGCCACGCTGCGCTATCAGGCGAACACTATCTTCGTGCGTCAGCCAGTAGAC
>JBCDFM010000167.1:0-9108 GCA_039178015.1 Pseudomonadota bacterium | reverse complement strand
GCGAAAGGTATCGAGTTTCTCTGCCAGGGCGGCGCCGAGCGATTCGCCGGGGATGATTTTTCGCTGAAAACGGATGAAGGAAGAGCTCTTGCCGGTTTGCCTGCGGTGAACAAGCCAGACTGAGTGCGTGTTATCCGTGCACCGTGACAGGCTGTGTACCGTCAGCGCCGATTGGTTGGGGATCACCCGCTCTGTGAAGGCGACAGCCAGATGCGGCGAACTGAGACCATTTAAGACGATATAGACCTCGCAGTTCGATTTTTCGTCAGCTGTTCTTTTCTCCTTCTGCTGCAGTTTCCACTGCTCGCGCTACTGCTCGTGCCACGTCTTTATTGAAAACACCGGGGATGATGTAGTCGGCCGATAGATTTTCTTCCGGTATCGTATCGGCAATTGCTCGGGCCGCTGCCATCTTCATCTCTTCTGTGATCTGCTGCGCGCCGCAATCCAGTGCGCCACGGAATATGCCTGGGAAACACAGCACGTTGTTGAGCTGGTTGGGATAGTCACTGCGGCCAGTTGCCATAACGGTAATGTGCGGCCAGGCCTCTTCTGGCATGATCTCTGGAATGGGGTTGCTCATAGCGAAGACGATGCCGTCTTTATTCATGGTCTTTAAGTGGTCCACGGTCAATAGTCCGGGTCCAGATAAACCCACGAACAGGTCGGCCCCGCGCATGGCGTCTTCCAGCGAACCCTCAATGCTGTCGGGGTTGGTTATCGCCGCGTAGGCTCGCTTGGCCTCATTCATGCCCTCTCGACCTTTATAAAGTATGCCAGAACGGTCCAGCCCGAGGATATTTCTGATGCCAAGGTCCAGCATCATTTTAGTACAGGCTGTGCCGGCGGCACCCACGCCAACAACCACTGCCTTAATATCTGCGGCCTGTTTGTTTACCACTTTTAACGCGTTAATCAGGCCTGCTATCAAGACAACGGCGGTACCGTGCTGGTCGTCATGAAATACCGGAATACTCAATTCCTGCTGCAATCTGCGCTCTATCTCAAAGCAACGTGGTGCTGATATATCTTCCAGATTGATGCCGCCGAACCCCGGGGCGATAGCCTTGACGATAGAGACGATTTCATCAGTATCTTTCGTATCCAGGCAGATGGGAAAACCGTCGACCTCGCCGAACTCTTTGAATAGCATGGCCTTGCCCTCCATAACGGGCATGGCAGCCTCCGGCCCGATATCTCCCAGGCCAAGCACCGCCGTGCCATCGCTGACAATAGCAACGGTGTTGCGCTTGATCGTAAGGTTACGCGCGAGGCTGACGTCCTCGGCAATGGCGGTGCAGACGCGAGCCACCCCTGGCGTATACGCCATCGACAAATCATCTCGTGATTTGATTGTCACTTTGCTCTCAACCGAGATTTTGCCGCCGAGGTGCATGACGAACACGCGGTCAGAACTGTGAACCACCTCGATGCCATCCACTTTTGTCAGTGCTTGTTCGATGTCTTCAGCGTGAACCGTGCCGCTGGTATCAACGGTAACATCCCGGATAACATCCCCGTGTTCATAGCGCACGATATCTATCGCGCCGATGTTGCCACCGGCTTCGCCTATGGCGGTAACCGCGCGTGCGAACAGGCCGGGTTCGTTTTTAATCTGCAGCCTCAGAATAATGGAGTTGCTGGCGTTGGTCGTGGCGTTAGACATGGATTTTTGCTCTTTTCGGTTAGGTCGGTACAAGCCGAATAGACTTTTCTTTATAGCATAGTCGCCGCGCGACAGATATCTGACAGGCGGTCTGTGCGTGTCCGCGGTAAGGGTTAGTTAGTGCCGGCAGTGAGGTATTCGGGTCGGCATCAACGCTGAGCTAGACAAGCGAGCTATGAGTCTCAGCGGCGCGATGTGGATGTCGTCGTTACAGACATTGTCGAAGAAAATCTGTTCAGGCAGCTGTCGCGGCCAGTGCTAATACGATACCAGCCTGATCGACCAAGAAATTGAGTGCACGGATGCTCTTTTTGCGCTCAGGAAGAATGGTTTCCAAACTCTACCAACGCGGCTCCCGCGATTACCAGCACCAAACCCGCCACTTTCATCGCGTTGATAGGCCGAACCGCAGCATCAAACGCGCCAAAGTGATCAATAACAGTCGAGCCCAGTAGCTGTCCTGCGATCATGCAGACAAAGAACAAAGCCAATCCCAACATTGGCGCGATCAGGATGCCTGCCAGCACGATGCAAACACCGGCGACGCCACCGATCAATACCCACCAGGGCAGCTGTGTTATTTTCGCTATGTCAAACTGGCCTTTACCAATGAGTTGCCAGGTTGTGCAAATCAGTAGAAAAGAAATAGTGATGGACATAACAGAGGCTAACAGTGCGCTGCCCAAGCCCCTGGCCATCACCGCGTTAACGGCCGGCTGCAGTGACATAATAATGCCGACGGAAACGGCCGTGATGAGGTAGATAATTTGAACCATCAGCGGTCTCCTGGTTGCAAAGAGCGGTGCGTCAATAGCTATAACTCGCCTGCAGTCCCAGCGGTAAACCAAGCCACCAGTACAGAAGCAAGTACGTGGTCCACAGCACAAGGAAGGTGATGGCGTAGGGCATCATCAGCGCCGCGACTGTGCCGATACCCGAGCTTTTGATATAGCGCTGACAGTAGACGACCACCAGCGGGAAGTAGGGCATCAGCGGCGTAATAATGTTGGTGGTAGAATCCCCAATTCGATAGGCCGCCTGAGTCAGATCGGGTGATATGCCCAGCTTCATCAACATCGGCACGAAGATCGGCGCCAGTAGCGCCCACTTGGCTGATGCGGACCCGACGAACATATTGAGTAATCCGGTGAGAAGAACAATACAGATCACGGTTATCATCTGCGGTAGCTCAGCCTGAGCCAGCAGATCAGCGCCCTCGACGGCTAGCAGCACACCCAGGTTGGACTGGTTGAAAGCGAAGATAAACTGGGCAATAAAAAACATGATGACCAAATAATAGGCCATGTCCCCCATGGCTTTCGTCATGCCTTCAATGACATCCTTTGAGCTGGTGACGGTCCCAGCGTAGATGCCGTAAATTATGCTGGGCAACAAGAACAGCACAAATATCAGGGCAACAATCGAAGCCATCAGTGGTGCACCGGATTCGGTAAGTGACCCCTGTGCTCCCCGCCAGGGTGATGTCTCGGGATAGGCCGAGATGATCAGTAGTGCCAGAGCCAGCATAGTCGCTATGCCCGCCGCCCGCAGGCCTTTACGCTCTTGCGCAGTCAAACTCGCAAGCACGGGCAAATCAGTCAGCTCGCCGTCGATCTGATCACCCCTGCCCAGGCGCGGCTCAACAACCCGGTCGGTGATTAACCAACCCAGTAGAATGATGAGTACTGATGAAGAAGCAGTGAAGAAGAAATTATTCAGCGGGTTCAAAATGACGTCGGGGTTGAGGATTTGAGCCGCCGACTGACTAATCCCTTGCAGCATGGGGTCGATAGCCGACGGCACAAAGTTCGCGGAATAACCGCCGGAGACACCCGCAAAAGCCGCCGCGATGCCTGCAAGTGGATGCCGTCCGGCCGCGTAGAAGAGTGCACCACCCAAGGGAATAACCATGACATAGCCCGCATCTGCTGCGGTATGGCTGACAATACCGACCAACACCACCATTGGCGTCAGCAGTTTTTTTGAGGTCACCGCCATGATCGAGCGCAAACCAGCACTGATAAAGCCCGTGTGCTCCGCCACGCCGATACCCAGCATCGCCACAAGCACCACGCCTATCGGATGAAAATGAGCGAAGGTTTTGACCATAGAGGCAAAGAAATGCGCTAGCGCGGTGCCCGATAGCTGGTTCGCAACCTCAATGGCTTCGCCTGATCGCGGGTCGATGGCAGAGAAGCTTATATACGATAGCAGCCAGGACAGTATCCAGACGATAAACAATAGGGCGATAAACAGTACCGCTGGGTCGGGTAGGCGATTACCGGTCCGCTCAATCGCATTGAGGATAGTCTGATTGATGCTCGAGGATGGCTTAGCTGACGTCACGAAAAGTTGACCTGCGCAGTGTTCCAAAATGCACCTTAGCAACAGCACGCAGAAAGGTCACGTTCACTGCAATCATCCCTTAGAAGCTCTTTTTAGCAGAGCTTTGAAGGTATACACTTGCGTCCCCCCAAATCGAAGCAAAAGGGTAATCGATGGGTAGCAACCGACGATCACGCAATATTACCGAAGGAACGCAGCGCGCGCCGAACCGCTCGATGTTCTATGGCCTGGGTTATGAAGCAGAAGACTTCAGTAAGCCTATGATCGGTGTCGCCAATGCCCATTCGACGATTACCCCGTGTAATGCCGGCATACAGCCTCTGGCCGATGTGGCGGTGGCGGGGATCAAGGAAGCCGGAGCAAACGCACAACTGTTCGGCACGCCTACCATCAGCGACGGGATGTCCATGGGCACCGAGGGCATGAAGTACAGTCTGGTCTCTAGGGAGGTCATTTCCGACTGTATTGAAACCTGTGTGTCTGGCCAGTGGATGGACGGCGTGCTGGTATTTGGTGGCTGTGACAAGAACATGCCAGGCGGCATGATGGGTATGCTGCGCGCCAACGTGCCCGCTATTTTTGTTTACGGCGGTACGATTCTTCCCGGACGGCTGGATGGTCGCGATCTAAATATTGTCAGTGTATTTGAAGCCGTAGGTGAGCACAGCGCAGGTCAAATAAACGACGATGATCTGCTCGCCATCGAGCGAAATGCGATCCCCGGCACCGGGTCATGTGGTGGCATGTATACCGCCAACACCATGAGCTCGGCGTTCGAAGCGCTGGGTTTGAGCCTGCCGTACTCCAGCACCATGGCGAATGTTGAGTCGGAGAAAGCGCAGAGCACGCGAGAAAGTGCACTGGCACTTTTTGAAGCGGTAAAGCGAGATTTAAAGCCACGCGACATAGTTACCCGCGAGTCTATCGAGAATGCCGTGGCGGTGATCATGGCCACCGGCGGCTCAACTAATGCCGTCTTGCATTTTCTCGCTATCGCCCACGCCGCTGAAGTCCAGTGGCATATCGAAGACTTTGAACGCGTGCGGCGTAAGGTGCCTGTGCTGTGCGATTTGAAACCCAGTGGCACGCACATGGCGATCGACCTGCATCGCGTGGGCGGTATTCCTAGAGTGATGAAAATACTGCTAGATGCAGGCCTGCTGCACGGTGACTGCATGACGATCACAGGGCGTACTGTCGCCGAAAACCTGGCTGATATTGAGCCGGGCTGCCCACCTGACCAGGATGTTATTCATCCGATTGATTCGCCCATTTATGCCCACGGACATCTCGCTATATTGCACGGTAATCTTGCTAAGGAAGGAGCTGTCGCCAAAATCACCGGTTTGAAAACACCGGTGATGTCGGGTCCGGCCAGAGTGTTTGATGATGAGCAAAGCGCTTTGGACGCGATATTGGCGGGCGAAATTAAGCCGGGCGATGTGGTAGTGATGCGTTACCTCGGCCCCACAGGCGGCCCAGGCATGCCTGAAATGTTAGCGCCTACAGGTGCATTGGTGGGTCAGGGTCTGGGCGAGTCGGTTGGGCTAGTCACCGATGGTCGATTCTCAGGCGGTACCTGGGGCATGGTGGTGGGGCACGTCGCCCCCGAGGCGTTCGTTGGCGGAACGATTGCCCTGGTTGAGGAAGGCGATACCGTGACCATTGACTCGCTGCGCCAGGCGCTGGAACTGGAAGTATCCGAGGAAGAACTGGCCGAGCGCAGAAGCCGTTGGCAGCGCCCTGAACCACGTTACACGCGCGGCGTCCTGGCCAAGTTTGCATTTAACGCATCCTCAGCCAGCCGCGGTGCCGTGCTGGACCTGTTTGATAAATAAGATATTTGGCGATCTGGAAGCGCCATTGAAAAGCGCAGGTTTTCCTCTGACACCCGCGAGAGTTACTTCTCGCACTCGAGCGCGCGCCGTCGCTCGACGCCTTAACTGTACGACACAAGGTGGTGCTAGCGTCTCGGGTAGCTCGCTTTAGTCATCTCAAGTGCGCTTTGCCCGATAGCATGTGCCGAACACACTCTCCACGGTGCTCTGATCCAGCAGACCATTATTGCGCCAGTTACGATGAATGACACCGCTACCCTCGTTGTCACGCTTTCGGGCTCAGTGCGCGCGGTGAGCCAAAAATAGGTGGTGCCGAATCGGGTCTTTGTGCAGGCTCTTACTGGGGCGCAGCGGGTTACGACTAAGTATTAAACGGAAGAGCACTTTCCAATCAGAGAATAGTACTGAAAGCCCCTATCATCGGGCACCAAACTCGTGCCCATCATGACAAAGGTGTTGTCAGTGCCCAAAGAGAAGAATCCTCCCCAGCCCTCAACGGGGAACTGACATGAAGTAAGTCGGCCTTCGACATTTACCGAGCATTCAGTTAACACACTCGCGTCATCACTCACTCGCCTCACCCCGGTTTTGGATGACACCCAATATTTGGTCTCTGCCGCACTGGCTTTGGCGTCGAGTGCCCCCGCTTCATTTTCGCCTTTCGCCGCTCCCCGTTCAGCGACGCACAAATAGATCTCCTCACTGGACAAGGCCTTGGTCGAGAAGAAAATGAGCAATATCAAAAATAACTTCATGGTTTTGCCTGAATGGTTGTTCTCAAAGACCGGCAAGCTGCGGCTTGTTCCGGTGATACGTACGCAGACACGGCGCAGCTAGATGGTTTACTTTTTTAAGCGGCGCGGTAACCGCAGTATGAGGGTTGCTGTCAGTGCGAAAGTCACGAGCAGATGATACTCAGTCCCTCAAAGGCCTCGCCAAAGTAGGCCTTGACAGGCGTGGATCGTGCGCACATATGGATCCCCTGCGCGTGGTTGCGCTGTTGAACTGATCGATTAGGCTGTATCCAGTAGCTCAGCGAGTTTGTTGAGGTCGCTGTGAAAGGGGTCGCTGCTCGCATCCCTGTGCCAGCTGTATTCCGCGTCGCTCATAGCCGATTCTGCGACTTCGGCCCCAAACAAGCGCTCTATGATGGCCAGACTCATATCAGTCCCGGCGGATACCCCCGAGGAGGTGACGACTGGGCCATCGTCCACCCACCGGGCTTCCTCTATCCATTCCACCTTATCCGACTGAGCCACCGCCAATTTAAACAGTTGCTTATTGCTGGTCGCTTTGTACCCGTCGAGCACTCCGGCCTTGGCCAGCAGAGCAGAGCCGGTGCAAACGGAAGCGGTAATCGTGGCCTGCTTCGCGCGTTCGGCTAGAAACGACAGCATCGCGGGATTTTCCAGTTCTGGTAGCGTACCCATACCGCCGGGCAGCATGATGACATCGAGTGCCGGTGCGTCCTCAAAGTCATATTCTGCCAATACCTTAGGGCCGTGTTCTATATCCATACTCATTGCGGCAGTCACCGGGCCTTTTGTTTGGGCGATCATATGAATACGCACCTTGTCTGGGCCTAGCAGGGAAAACATCTCCAGGGGGCCAAATAGATCCAGCATTTCGAAGCCGGGATAGACGATGGCGCCTAGGGAAAGTGGAGTTGAAGTCATGAGTCGTCCTCAGTTCTAAGTGTAGGGAGTATTCAATTTGGCGTCTTTCAGCGCAATCGGAACAGAGATGGCCTGAGCAATGGCGTGATTGCGTTCATGGGGAACGGCCGTGATCGTCTTCCGATACGATATGCACATTCTGACGCGGTAAAGGTATGGCGATGCCCTCTTTTTCGAATCGCAATTTCACCTCTCGGGTCAGGCCCCAGTAAACATCCCAATAGTCATCCTTGCTGCACCACGGTCTGACGATAAACTCGAGCGCGTATTCGCCCAGCTTGTGCAATTTAATGAGCGGCTCGGGGTCGTCCAGCACTTTGTCGTAGGCTGCAAGGACCTCATGCAGTGTGGCTTCGACTTTTTCGACAGACTCCGTGTAGGCAGTGCGAAAGGTCAAATCGACGCGCCGAATTTGCTGCGCGGTGACGTTGCGTATCACGTCCCCCCATATCTTGTTGTTGGGAACCATCAGTGTCTGATTGTCGAAGGTGAGAATGGTGGTAGACACCAGGCTCATGCGACTAACCTTGCCGATTATTCCTGCCGCCTCAACCACATCCCCTTCATCAAAGGGTTCATAGATTAGGATCATAGCGCCCGCGGCGAAGTTAGACAGGCTGTCTTGCAGCGCAAAGCCGATGATAAAGCCGGCAATGCCCAAGCCGGTGAGTAAGGGGCCAATCTGAACACCGAGCTGACCCAGGGCGACCAGCAGACCAATGAGCATGACGATGCGCGACGACCAGGAGACAAGCGTATCCTGGAGTAGGCGCGATATGTTCACAGTGGAACCACCCACGCTTTTCATGACAAGCCTGCGCACTAGCGCAGCCAGCACGCGAAAACCGGCGAGTATAAGCAGGAAGAAAGCCAGCTTGACCAGCCAGCTAGGGCCTTCATTCGTGATCTGCTCAAGGATATTATCGCGCCAGCGCTCAAATAACCCCAATGCCACTTCTTTGTTCAGAATGTCTGCGGTGAGCTCACCGGTTGCAACAATTAACAGCTGCTGATACTCCACCGGGTCGAGGTCGAGAGACGACATCAGCGCAACGGTTGCCGATAAGTTATCGGTGGCGTGATCGAGCCTAAGCTCGGTCGTTTCCAGCTCTTGTTTTATCGCTTCGTCGCCTGGGCTGCTCACGAGGCGCTGTTGCAGGTCGTCGCGAGTGGCGTAGAGAATCTCGACCCGCCCAGCAATGCGTTCGGCACGCTCGTTAATCATCTGCACCGCTTGTTCATTCATGTCCGGGATGCCGATGCCCAGAGCTTCGATCACGGGGAGGATCTCGATCATTGCCTGGTAGCCGCGCTGCAGACGGCTCTCTCCCTCGGCGATCTTCTGATCGATACTAATCTGGTCTGCCTCAGGGTCTTCCTCGAGTTGCGCTCGCAAGTCTGCGATCTGCTCTTTGTAACGCTCAATAAGCAGTGGATAGTTTTTGTAGTTGGCTTCTAGAAAACGCTTTAACTCCGCTTTCTGTTCGCCGACGTCACGGCCTTCCTCCTCCTGATGTAGCAGGTTGTCGGCCAGTCCGACGATGGTCGTGTGTGTCTCAAGCTGCCGCTGCCAGCTTTGTCG
>JBCDFM010000166.1:0-9114 GCA_039178015.1 Pseudomonadota bacterium | reverse complement strand
GGCTGTACTGGTCTACCAGAAGATTTCGAGAAATCGAGTTCCAGCGCTTTATCCGACAATACTTCAACAACGCTCGGCAACAATATTGCCGAGATTGCCGCAACCCACCCCGGGGAATCTGGCTTCGTCTTGCTGAGATACGGCCGGGATGCATTTAACCTGCGCGTGGGTCTCAGTGATATAGCCGAGAAAACGCTGGATGTTCAGGTTTATATCTGGGAGGCAGACGAAACCGGGCGAATCTTTGCCGAACGATTGTTGCAAGCGGCTGATCGCGGAGTGCGCGTGCGAATTTTGGTCGATGACCTCGGCCTGCGCGCCTCCGACAGTATCGTCGCCGCAATGGATGCACACCCGAATATAGAGGTGCGCATATTTAATCCCTTCGCCAACAGAAGTTCCAATGTCATCGACTTTGTTTTCGATCTCGGTCGAGTCAATCATCGAATGCACAACAAGATCTTTATCGTCGACAACAGTGCAGCCATCGTGGGTGGGCGCAACATCGGCGATCATTATTTCAGCGTTAATCAGGACACCAACTTCCGAGATCTGGACATCGGCGCAATTGGCCCTATTGTGTCCGATATTTCCGAGGTGTTTGATTATTTCTGGCAGGGCGAATGGTCTTATCCCATTCACGTTCTGGTGGAGTCTTCCCCTTCCAAGGAGGAGGTCGAACTACTCCAATCCCGGCTGCGGACAGAGATTGAATCGGGTAGCTATCCCTACGATATCGAACAAGATCAGGCGGAGTTGTTTCAGTATCTTGCCGACAACAGTGGCGAATTTATCTGGGCGAGAGGACAGATTGTCTGGGACGATCCTGCACCCGCAGATGAATCAAGCGATCCTACTGCTCGGACTCGCATCGCTTCGAGCCTGGATAGTAAAGTGAATACTCTACAGCACTCACTGGATATCGAGTCCGCCTACTTTGTCATCGGCGATGGCGCTGTCGCGGAAATTCAAGATTTAATCAATAGGGGCGTTCGCGTGCGCATCCTCACCAATTCACTGGCGTCCAATGACGTGCTCGCCGCTCACGCGGGCCATGCACTGTACCGAGAGAAGATTCTGGAAACGGGAGCCGAACTGTACGAGTTGCGACCCGACTCTGCGGTTATCAAAAAGACCTGGGTAGGTGAGTCGAGAGCCGGCCTACACACCAAGGCTTTAGTGTTTGATGAGGAGTCGATTTTTGTCGGCAGCTATAACCTTGATCCGCGCTCGGCAAACATCAATACGGAGGCCGGCCTGTATGTGGAAAGTAAGGAGCTGGCGGTGCAACTGCTTGGCTATATGGAGGATGGTAAACAACCTGAAAACGCCTATCAGCTATCGCTTGATGATCGGGGTAATTTGGAGTGGACCTGCATAGAAAACGGCGAGCAAGTGCGCTACGAGGTCGACCCGCATTCAACATGGGGGCAGCGATTTATGACGCGATTTATCGGCTTGCTGCCGATTGAATCCCAGCTTTAACGATGCCAACATAGCCCAAGCACATGCACTAAATTATGAACTTAACTGCGCATATAGGCGGTCGCGGAACTTAGCCCCGTCAACTCTGGCTATTACGCCTCAGTGCGACGCTCACCGCGGGATTACGCCGCCAGTGACCGCGCTGAACTTGCACCTGTTCTCACGCGAGCATCGCTAGCAGTCGCCGTCCGGCCGCTACTGACCGCTGCTGCACACTGCGTGTCAGCCCGAGAGCCAACAGCGAAGCAAGCTGAAAATAAAGGCCTGTTATGCATGTGGCAACGGTATCTCGGTCGGACGCTTTGCTGTTCGGAAAGGCCAGCAGCAGCTGCTCTGCCACGGCATCAATAAAGCGCTCAGTCCAACTGACGACAAGTGCCCTCGCATCGCTGCGATCCGCCGCCCAGTGTGAAAGTGACTCCAGAACACGCACCGAGTGCGCATCAAAAAAACGCGGATCAAACAGCCAATCTAGCAACACCTCGGCGCGACCCGTCTCGGGTAGCTCACCGAAGAGCGCTTGCAGCTGCTCATCTGAGCGCGCGGTAAACCGATCTAACCCAAGCCGAAGCATATCATCGCGATTGCCGACGTTGTGACGGATGAGTGCCCTCGCCAGTCCGGCCTGTGCAGCGATACGTTCCTGGGTCGCTCCCTCCAACCCATAGCGAACCAGACAGATTTCCAGTGCATCCAGGATTTGGTCAGTACGCTCGCTTTTAAGGCTAGGTCTAGGCATGCCTAATAAATTATCATACTTGACAATTTATTGCCACGGCTTAGACTTGATCCACCTCCCGGAAAGAGAAGACCTGACGTGTGGGATTGGCTAAACACGCCCCTGTTCCCCGACACCATGGCCGAGCTCAATGGTGTCATTGAGTACTGGATCGTCGCCCTGGCGCTGGCGCTGCTGCTGCTGGAGCTGATTCGCTACGCCTGGCAAAAGCGTATGAGCTGGTCCCTGCTGGGAGATACGCTGTCGAATTTCGCCACCTTTTTCGCGTTCGTTATCGTCACCTACGGGCTGCTGGCTGTCATCTACGTTGCCACCTACTACACCGTCTGGAACAACATATCCTGGCAGCTTGAGGTCACGCCCCTTACCGCACTGCTGTGTCTGCTGTTGGCTGACCTTGCTTACTACTGGGAGCACCGCTTTTTGCATCGCGTGGGTGTTGGCTGGGCCACGCATACCGTCCATCATTCGTCGCCACATTTCAATATTTCTGTTGCGTTTCGCTTTGGTCCCATGGATGGTTTCTGGCCACTGTTTTTCCACCTACCTCTGGTGCTGATGGGATTTGATCCCCTGCTGGTATTTGCTGCAGAAGCGCTGGTACAGCTCTATCAAACACTCCTGCATACCGAGACGGTGCGCAAACTGCCACGACCCATCGAAGCCTTTTTCAATACGCCATCACACCATCGTGTACATCACGGCTCCAACGCGCGCTACATAGACCGTAACTATGGCGGTATTCTGATCATTTGGGATCGCTTGTTTGGCACATTCGCGCGGGAAGTTGAACCGGTTTGCTACGGCCTGACCGAACCGCTTCAGAGCGTGAACCCAGTGAAAATCTGGTTTCATGGTTTTACCCGACTCGCTCGCAATATAGCGTGCGCCACCTCTGGCAAGGATTTTTATGCGGCCCTGTTTGGCCCCCAAAGCGAACATGGTACAGACCGCGCGACCCGCCCAACGCAGCCGCAGGCCAGCCCATGAGGCTGCTACACAGTCTTTCCGGCGCACTGCTGACATCATTTGCGATGACCTTTATCACCGTCTGGATGGCGCATCAGATCACGCCTACTCACGCCGGAGAAGCCGCCTCCGCATCCAAGGGCCACAATGGCCTGGCGCTCAGTATCACAGGCATTCGTCCTGAGGCCGGTAAAGTGCTCGTTATGATTTACGACGACAAGACAGCCTGGGAGCAATTTGATTCGCAGCAGATGGTCGCTTATCGCGAGTTCAAGCCTACTGAAAGCCAGGCTGAGCTTGTATTTGAATCACTCACAGCTGGCCCCTACGCCATTGCGCTTTGGCATGACGAGGACGGGGAAGGCGATCTGGATATGCGCGCTGGCTACCCGCTAGAGGGCTACGGCACGTCAGGCGCCAGAGACGCCTATGATAAGGTACCCTTTTCGCGCGCCGCTATGGCACCCGGGGTAGTGCGCATTAAGATGTACTATCCCGACTGGTAAGGGCAAAACGCTCAGCTCGCAAGACAGCGAGCCCGAAACATCTTGCGGCGCATGACAGTACCGGTTATCCGTCATTGAACGCTGGATTGCCGCTTTGCCTTTCAGTGCTAGCGAACGGACGCATACCTTGGCAAAGCCCCCAATCTGCGCTATTACTCTTTCGCTCCCTCAATACGCATCTTAGCGAGGTGCCTGCACATGTCAGACGCTATCACAGACAAAACCACCCTGGAGGCACACTTCGACCCGCCATCTGACGTCGCCGTCGCCTGTATGTGCGAACGGCTAGATCATTTCCACCGGCAGTTCATCGAACTATGCCCTTTTATCTGCATCGCTACGGCAGACGCGGATGGACGCCCGTCCGTCTCACCAAAGGGCGATGCGCCTGGCTTTGTGCGCATCCTCGACGATAGCACGCTGCTACTACCAGACAGACCCGGGAATAATAAGGTCGAGTCGTTCCATAATTTGGTAGCTAACCCGGGTGTCGCGCTTGTGTTCATGATACCTGGGGTGAAGGAGACTCTACGTGTGAGAGGGTGCGCAGAAATTATCACCTCGCCACGGCTACTCGAGTCATCGCGCGTCGATGGCAGGGCGGTCAAAACCGGAACCCTCATTACTATTGAGAAAGTGTATTTTCACTGTGGTAAGGCAATGATTCGCTCAAAGCTCTGGCAAGACGCCTATCAACCGAGCCCTGGCAGCTTGCCTACCTTCGGTCAGATTGTGAAAGCGCAGGCAGAGGTTGAGGCGAGCGAAGAGGCAGTGGAAGCGCGCATTCAAGAGTCCTACAAAGAACGTTTGTACTAATGATCAACGAGACCCGGCCTAGGCTAACGTGATTGCTCTTGATGCATCTTCTTTTCAGCGACCACCTGGAACTGTTCAGCAAGAAGGCTGGTGCGTGGCGCGCTTTTTGATCTGCGCTAAACTAAGTGCCGTGATTGTTTTCAAATTTCGATGATACCGTATCGTTCGATTAACTAAATAGAGCGTCCTAACCATGGCCAACGTAGCTGATATCGAGTTCGTAGACAGCCAGTTTTTTAATGCCCTAAACGAGATGTTTAAGGGCAACATCATGCCAATGGAGGCACTGTGGTCCCACGCTGAGGACGTCGTTTATTTGGGTCCCTCCCGCGATTTGTTTCACGTCGGCTGGGACGCAATCGATCGAGACTGGCTGCAGCAGAACGAGGCTCAATTAGGTGGTTCGATCCAGGTGCTTAAACGTCACATTACTGTGTCAGACAATCTGGCTACCGTGCATCATATTGCTGAGGTTTCAAGCCAGGGCGGCGAGGACAAGATTAGCATGCGCGGTACCAACGTCTTTCGCAACGAGGGCGGCGAGTGGAAACTGATTGCGCACCACTCCGATCCGCTGCCCTATCTGGATATCCCGCAATAATTATCCCACTGCTCTGCATGGCCTGCGAGGAAGAAAGGGTCTTGTGTAATGCGCAAAGCTTGAGCAAGTGTGCATTGAGCTTTACCAGGCGCATTGGCAAGATCCTGTGGCACCGTTATGTCGACTCTGGCCCGGCGATCGCACGTCCCGGCTCGACTCTGACGCTAGCCAGTCTCAACTCGCTGAGACACGGTCAGGGTTGCGCAGCAGTGCGCGGCAGCCGCACGCAATTAACTGAACATCGTGCAGAAGTTTAATACCATTTACCAACGCGCCTGCGAGCGTAAAGGAGGCTACAAAGCCCTCAGCCAAATACTTCCGAAGGTGCGTAGCGGGAGCGCTCTGAGGGGTACGAGAGATGATCGCTATCTGTCTGAGATGACACGCTGCATCTTCCAGGCGGGTTTTGTGTGGCGTGTCGTCAACCAAAAATGGGACGACTTTGAAGATGTCTTTTTCGGCTTTCCACCGGAGAAACTCATCATGTTGAGCCCCGAACAAATCGACGCGATCTGTCAAAACCCGCGCATTATCCGCAACCGGCAAAAGGTCTTGAGCATACAGACAAACGCACAGTTTTTGCTTGATGTTGCCGTCGAACACGGGAGTTTCGGGAAACTGGTCGCCAACTGGCCCGAGAGCGATTTGATTGGGCTATTCGCTTATATGAAAAAGCGAGGGTCCCGTCTCGGGGGGATGACGGGACAGCGCGTGCTACGCAATATGGGTAAAGATACCTTTGTGCTCACCTACGATGTGGTGCGCTGCTTACAGCGCGCGGGGCTGGATATTCACGACACGCCAGTCAGCGCTCGAGAACTCAGGCTGGTTCAACAAACGTTTGACCGCTGGCACCAGGAATCGTCCCTGCCCTACAGCCATTTAAGTCGTATCGCGGCCTGTTCTGTCGACTAGGGGCAAGCGCGAGCCGCTCTCTGGATAGTCTGAGTAAAGTTTCATCGGTAGCGCGACTGGGATCGGACCATATACTCGGTGGCTGCTCTGGAATTAACAGATGGTTATGCAGGTATGCGCATCGCTACCACTAACCACCAGGGCGAGCCAAAGCACTGTCTATACTCACGTTGACGAAGGTTACCACCTAGCAAAGGCGAATTGAGCAGATTTCGTCCAGGCAAATGTTCAGCACCGCCACTGCACTTTCAAGCAACTGTCGCTACCAAACCGATGCATTGAACGACAGCTTTCTCGCTTTCCAGGCACTCGCCGGATCCAAAATTATGTCAACACGGCGCGGGCGCAATCTCGGTTTGTGACTGTGTTCACAACAATACAGCGAATCTGAACACAGATAAGGTTCTATGTAGCCAATTAGGACACAATGCGGGTTATCTATTATCCGCTACCGAACCGCCAGCATAGGGGGTCAACTACAATATGAATCTGACAAAGAAAACCGGGCGCGGCGCGCCCGCAACGTTTGAAGCAAAAGACCTCTCACCTCACCGCGACGCTGTGTTTGGTGATTACGCTACTTCGCCCTCTGGCCGTGCCAATTTTCAAGCCTCTGATCCGGCTCAAACAACGTATTCTGGCATAGAGCGCAGGCGCGCTCATCGTCGCAACGGCAGCGACCGTCGCTCCGAAATGCGATTTGATCTGAAGCGACCAGATCGCAGAAAACTAAGCGCTGGACGGCGCTCGGATGACGCCAAGGGAGCGCTCTGGTAGCGACGACGAGGGTAATTCCTGCTTCACAAGGACGTGACTCGCAAACAGCACTGACGATAGCAACACAATCGCTCCTCCCTGATGGGCTGCTGCCAGGGCAATCGGCATCTGCAGCACGATGGTACTAATGCCGAGGACCAGCTGTAGAGCGAGCGCCATCAGCACCATAGCGACCGCGAGATTGGCTCGCGGACCGGTACCGCTGCGATACACACGCCAGGCAAACAGGCAGAGCAAGATTGTTAACCCGTAGGCGAACATGCGATGGTTGAACTGTATCGTCGTCACATCTTCAAACATCGCCATCCAGGCAGGTGTCCATGCGTATAATCCAGCCGGGATAAAGCTATCGCCCATCAGCGGCCAGGTACTGTATGCATATCCCGCTCGCGTGCCAGCGACGAGACCTCCCGAAAGTATCATCAAATACACCAGTACGATCAGCATTTGCGAAAAGCGGGCATTGGGTCGAGGTATAGGTGGGCCGGTGTCGGACGCTCGTTGGAATAGCAAATCGAAAGCCAGCCAGAGCATGTACGCGTAAATAATGACTGCAAGACCCAGGTGTGCAGTGAGTCGATACTGACTGACGCGCGGATTATCAACCAGACCACTTTTCACCATGTACCAGCCCAGCAAACCCTGGCAACCCCCGAGGAAAAACAGCAGCACCAGCTTGGGTGTCAGACCCTGTCTTATCCGACCGCGCCAGGCAAAATAGAGCAGGGGTAATAAGAACAGCAGCCCAATCAGACGACCCAACACACGATGTAGATACTCGTACATAAAAATCGACTTAAATGCATCGAGGCTCATACCCTTGTTCACTTTCTGGTATTCGGGGTATTGACGATACTGGTCGAATTCTTCCTGCCAGGCCTGCTCAGTGAGCGGCGGAATGATACCGGTCACCGGTCGCCAGTCGACCATAGATAGACCGGAGTTGGTCAGGCGCGTAACGCCGCCGAGTAATATCATGCCCAGCAAAACGCCGGCGCAGATCAGCAGCCAGACAGCTACCTGGCGGTCGTTCTCGGTCACATAAGGGCTCGTCATGTGCTGCTACTACAAAGTCTGGGATAAGGCGCGAAATGATACACGAAATTTGAATCACCACACACTTCGCGTACACTGCCCCGGCCTCAGGAATAGCAACGCTCATGCCGCTTTTACGCCTTGACCAAATCAGTCTGCATTACGGAACCCAGATCCTTCTGGAGGAGGTTGATCTGCATATTGAAAAGGGCGACAGGCTCGGCTTGCTGGGCCGTAATGGTGCAGGCAAAACGACCCTGCTGAAAGTGCTAGCCGGCGATTTAGAGCCAGACAGGGGTGAACGCCGGTTGCGACCCGATACAAAACTGGCGCGACTTGAGCAGACCCTCCCACAGGCCGATGAAATGACCGTATACCAGATCATCGCCCAGGGACTGGCTGACACCGGAGCCCTTCTCACCCGCTACCACCAGCTTACCGCTGACATGAGTGAGCCCAATCTGGAGGCCATTGCAGACGTGCAGCAGCAGATCGAAAATCGCAATGGCTGGGCAATGCAACAACGAGTAGAGACGGTGCTTAGCCAGCTTCAACTGCCCGCAGACGCGCTCATGCGGAACTTATCCGGTGGTTGGCGTCGCCGGGTGGCGTTGGGCAAAGCCCTGGCATGCGAGCCCGATATTTTGCTGCTGGACGAACCCACTAATCACCTGGACCTCCCCACTATCAACTGGCTGGAAGAACAGCTGCTGAACTTTGAAGGGGCGATCGTCTTGATCACCCATGATCGACGCTTCCTGCAGCACGCCTGCAACCGGATTGCCGAACTCGACCGCGGCCGTCTTACAGTTTGGCGAGGAGACTACCGCGGCTTTCTCGCGCATCGCGAACAACAGCTTCTTGCAGAAGAGAGCGCGAACACACTGTTTGACAAAAGGCTTGCGCAGGAGGAAGTCTGGATTCGGCAGGGCATCAAGGCCAGGCGCACTCGCAATGAAGGACGCGTGAGAGCGCTTAAGGCAATGCGGTTGGAGCGCGCGCAGCGCCGAGAACGGCAGGCCAGGGCAACATTCTCGGCCACAGAGGCCAAAAAGTCGGGCAAAATCGTCGCGGAAGCAACTGCTGTGGAATGCCGTTTCGATGGTCGCACCATCATTCGCGACTTTTCAACAATCGTACAAAGAGGCGATCGAATTGGCATCGTCGGCAGTAATGGCGCAGGCAAAACCACGCTCATTAAAGTGTTGCTTGGCGAGATTCAACCGGACAACGGTTCAGTCGCGTTGGGAAGCCGTCTGCAACTGGCCTAT
>JBCDFM010000165.1:0-9222 GCA_039178015.1 Pseudomonadota bacterium | reverse complement strand
GTCATAGGCCACCCAGTATTTGATCGCCGACCCCATGGCAAGTTTGGCGTGCAGCGCAGCCTTGGGTTGCGGCAGTGAAGGGCTAAAATCCAGTTTGGGAACCAAGGTCGGCGGAACGCAGATAATCACTCGCCTTGCCTCATAAGTCGCCACCGCAGAATCTACTTCTGCCGAGTCCGATGACCATCTAATTACCGCCACCGGCTCCTCCAGACGCACGCGGCCAGCCAGTTCCTCGGCCATTTTACGCGCGATCTGCTGCACTCCCCCGTGAAACAAGAAATTCTGCGCACCACCTGCGTCAGCCGACACCATCACTTCAAGGCTGTCACCGGAGCGGATATAGTGAAGAAAGAACAACATGGATACCTGGCTCGTTTCGGCACAGAACAAGGAGAAACACAGCAGCCGATAAAGATGTTTAAGCCGTTCGCTTCGAACATTATCGAGCAACCACTGTTCAACAGTTTGCGCATCCAAAGCAGCAGCTTTGGGATGCGACCAGGGCTGTTCGCAGTCGATCTCAGCCACCAGCTTCCCCAATTTCCGACGGCTAGAGAGGTAGCTAATACCATCTTGAAGTCCGAACAAGCCATCCAAATCTTCGCGCTCACCAAAGTATTCTTTGCCATGGATGCGAAAAACACCTTTACCCTCGAGATACGTCGGATAAATTTGCACTCCCAGTTCATCGGCCATCTCGGCTAGTCGTGTCTGGGTGGGCCCTAGCCACATGCCGCCAAGATCGATGTCCATGTCGGCCAAAACACCATGCTTAGTACGCCCGCCCACACGATCACGCGCCTCAAGCACCAGCAGCTTGCCACAACCCATCTGATGCAAACGACGCGCCGCCGCCAGACCAGCAAACCCGGCACCAATCACTATTGCGTCATACATATCGTCTTTCCTTTAAAGAAATCGCGTTATTTTGATCGTCGGCCTTGATCTTCGTATAGCCGGGTGAGATACGCCTGCTGCATGATCGTTAGCTGTCTCAGCAAACGGCTGCACTCCTTTGCGGGTGAGGCGAGAGCGACATCCGTGATTGCCACAGTGGTTTCTATCAGGGTTCGGGCAGCGCTGTTTGCCTCCATCTTCGCGAGATGTGGCAGTTTTTTTTGCAATGTGCGGCCGACAGACTCTGCAAGGCGCCGGTTATCAGCTTGATCAATCGCTCGCAAAGTAGGTTCAGCCTGCATCGCGCTACGGACCGCCATCGCCGCGGGCTGCCGCCTTAGAATGCCTATAAATCGGTCGACCAGCTGCGGCCAGAGCTCGCGGAAATCCACCCCTGGCTCTGCAGACTCGGCGAAATCGAGTAGCTCTTTATCCCATTGGGCAACGATGTTCTCTGCGAGCGTAGAGACTATCGCGACTTTATCCGGAAAGTAGCGATAGACTGTTGCCACTCGACAGCCCACGCGCTCGGCCAATGCGTTGGTGTTAAATCCCTCCCAACCGGTTTCGATTAGCATGTCACCCGCCGCAGCGAGAACGTTGTCAAATGTCTCGCGAGAGCGCGCCTGCCTGGGTCGCGTGCGCAACACAGCACTATCGTGATGATTTTCCATTGTCTTTTGCCTATCGACCACGCTTATCTTTAACTTATAAAGAGAGTATATACTCTCTTTATATAAAAGAGCAAATACTCTTTTTCATAATGATGCAAGTGCAGAAAGCTGCGCTTTAACGCGCCCTTCTCACTAAAGTACGCGTTCAGAAACTGGAGGTTAGAGGTTAGAGGTTAGAGGTTAGAGGTTAGAGGTTAGAAAACCAAAACCTTCAACGCATCTCAACACAAGTCGCAGACACTATATTCACCGTCGAGCTTAGAGACCTCGGCGGAGCGTTTTGCCTCCAGAATAAGCAGTCAGCAAGAACGCAGTCGCTAACAAAGCGCGTGTTGCTAGCAGGAAAGCTTGCGCACTTAGGGGCCAGGCGCTCGATAAAAAAACCGCTCGCAGCTTGCAAACCACGAGCGGTTTATACGATCGAAGGGGTTACAGAATGATCCTGATTCCCGCCTCTAGCGTGATGCCCGGTTGGGGTGCAAGATCCTTGATGAAGGAAGTGTGCAGTCGCTGCTCATCATCAGTCAAATTAGTGCCGTTAAAGAACACTTCCACATTGGTCTCACCAATATCCATTGCGTAGGCGAGATGGACTTGGAGATCATCATAGCCATCGGTGGGCAGCTCGTTGGGCGCTACGTCATCTTGATCGGAGACCCGGGTGTAGCGGATTTCAGCGAGGAAGTTCGCCCAGTCAAGTGTTGCACCCACAGACCATCGTGAGGGCGGAATGCGAGGCAGATCGTCATCGCCACCTTCATCCAGCTTACCTCTCACGGCGTCGGCCGAAGTTTCGAGAGACAGTGAGCCGCGGTTCCAGGTCATCGCCTGCCACTGTATGAGCGCATCGGCACCATAGAACTCAGCGTCGTTTTGGGTGAACTGGAATACCGGTAAGCCATCCTCTTCTTCACCGGTCTCTACTTCATAGATAAAGCCATCGAACTGAGTGTAGTAGGCATTGAAAGACATCAACCACCGCTCTGACTGATGGTGAATGCCAAAGGATACGTTGCCCGCTTTTTCTTCGTCCAGGTTGGGGTCGCCAATTTCAAATGCCTGGGTCGCCAGGTGCGGCCCATCGGCAAATAGTTCCACCGCCGTTGGTGCTCTGGAGGAGTAGTCCAACTGTGCCGTGACGTTCCAGGTATCTGTTAATGGTTGGATGAAGCCCAATGAAGCAGACCACAGGGTGAAGTCTTTTGAGCTGCCACTATCCGGGTCTTGCTCCACCTGTTCGGCCCGAAGACCGCCCTCTACACCCAGGCTGTTGAAACTGGTCTCAGCGACATAGAACAATCCAGCGCCTGTGGTTTCTACCGGCTCGACAAATGCCTCCTCGCCCAGTGCGGAGAAATCGCGATGGTACGCCTGCAAGCCGACCACGCCTTTGACACTGGACAGCTCACTGTGGACGAGTTCAAAACGACCTTCCCAAGCCTCGTTTTCAAATTTTGTGCCGGCTTCGCCGTTGGGTTCAAACTCAACGTGCTCGTAGTCGTTGTAGCCAACACGCAGGTTGAGGGACTCGAAAGTGGTTGAAGCCAGTTCCTGGCCCCATTCAAAGTCTACCCGAGTCTGCTCAAGATCCAGCTCGGCATTACCTTCTTCCTCCTCCTCGCCGTGCTCCTCTTCATGCTCTTCTTCCTCTTCCTCTTCCTCATGCTCATGGGCATGACCGGGAAGGCCATAGTTGGATTCATAGCGCGAAACAGCCAGACCGAAGAAACCGGTATCTGTCACATAGGATACGCCGACCGCACCGCCATAGGTTTCAAGGTAGCTACCGGGCAGCTTATCGCGCGCTTCCTCTTCCTCACTATGCTCCTCACCTTCATCGTGTTCTTCTTCCTCCATCTCTTCGAGCGCACGCTGCTGTTTAGATTCCGCGAAGCCAGGAATCTCGTAGTCATCCGCATCGCGATAAAAACCATCCACGTGGAAGGCAAAATTTCCGGCCCCGGTATCGATTCGACCAGCGGCGGTGCGCCTATCGCCATTGTCGCCCGCGCGGCCTTCAAATCTGGCTGAGGTTTCTTCCGGGACTTCATGCGGGATACGTCCGGTGTGTACATCCACCACACCGCCCAGAGCACCGCTGCCGTAGACCAGCGTGCTTGGTCCCATAAATACTTCGATGCTCTCAGCTGTAAAAGAGTCGATGGTTGTTGCGTGATCAGGGCTGGACACCGATACATCCATGGTATCAATACGGTCTTCCATCACTTTGACGCGCGCACCTTGCTGACCTCTGATGACCGGCCGGCCCACGGCCTGACCGAAGCTGGTGGAGGTTACGCTGGGCAATCCCATGAGGGTCTCACCGATGGAGGCAGCTTGGGCGCGTTGTAGCGCCATCCCGTCCAGAGTCGCAAATGGTTGTGCGAGGCCCTCTGCCGACAACGGATGGGCCCTAACAATAACCTCTTCTAGCTCTTCCGTTGTCTGTTGCGCCAGGCTGTTACCAGAGTAAATGGTCGTAGCGACTGCAACGCCTAGCGCAATACGATTGAGGCGCAAATTTTTGTGTTGATGCTTGTTCATGAACTGAATCCCTTACTTTAGTGTTCACACGGCGGTTTGCCGCTCGGTGTTATCGTTGATTAGCTGAAAGGCGCTCCGCGACTTGCTGAATTAGAAATAGCGGTGAGAGACTCGAGCCTCGCTCCTGAGGTTCCGACGTGCGATTGCAGCACAAGCCAGGTGTGGCTTGCATCCCGGCAGACAACAGTGAGCTGTCAGCAGTCGCGACATAGAAAACGGACTCGACCAGAACGCTGTGTCCGTCGTGCTCGGATTTGATCAAAGGGTTTGCCAATACCAAGGCGAGACAGCAAACCGCGGCCGGCAATCGCATATACGACAAACAATGCCTGATTACACTTTTCTTATTCACGCGGCTGTATCAGAGGTACACCATGTCACATGTTGCTGTCAGCTTAACTGCTTGTGTGCAACGCTAATCTCCTCAAGCGTAGCATCTTAGTCAGGGTGATACAATGTATCATATCGCCCCCGATGGCACCCATTTGAGGCAGTATTGCGTCGTAAGAAACCGTAGAGAAAGCGGGTGTATATCGATGCGAATAGCCGATCTTATATCAGCCACGCTGAATAAATATTTGGTTTAACGCGACGTTTAAAGAAGGATATCGCTGCGTTCGCCCTAGGAGCAGTGTGTCGAAAATGCCGCCGTTGAGCCGATGAGTCACAACGGCAGCGCATAGTATGGTCTAATTTCGAGTACTGCCAGGCGCAGAGCAAACCTGGCTAGCGCCGAAAGATGCTTTTAATCGTCTTCCGGATCAAAGGGCAAGGAAGAGTCCTGGAGAAAGATAAGCACTCGATTATCAGGTGTCTTGACGTAGCCCTTAGTGAATTCAACCTTCGTCTCTGTTTTGTCTGGCCCCGTGAAGTAATACTCACCCATCACTATCGCAATATTGCCCTTTATTTTGACCCCATGATTGTCAAAGCGAACCGCAGACCAAGGCCTCAACGCAAAACCCTTGTCTTCCTGATAATCTGGATCGCCACCAACAAAGTAGCTTAATGTTCCTTTCAGGTCAGGACGAAAAGGGTGCTCAGCAACCAGTGTAGGCTTAAACATGATTGGACCCAGGGTAAAAGAATAGGCAGCCTGGGCAGCTTTTGCGGCCACCTCAGGCGCTTTGTCACCCGCTTTACCGATCGCTACAACGGCATCCCCCCAGGCTTTTTGCGCCGCCTTGATGTCGTCCTGGGTAATCGTAGGACCGTCGGGTAGAAATCCGATATGGTCGGTAAAGTCTGCATCAGCTAATGCATGGGAACTTGCAAACGCACACGTGCAAAAAACAGACACGAGAATATCGCGACCAGCGCGCAAAAATGATCGTTCTAACATAGCAACACAACTCCTTGATAAACGTGGGTGGATGTTAGTTGCTGCGTGACTCACGGTCAGTTCAGAAAAACCGCGCCTATAGTTCGAGTAAAGCAGACGAAAACACGAGCTGTTTACACGCAGCCGCAACAGTCTACATACTACACCGTCAATGACAATCAGATGACTAAGCGATCGCCCGGGTTTCGGCTCATTCTGGTGTTTTTAGGGAGCGCTCTCGTCCTATCCTCTCGCAACGCCAGGGCATATGCCACTTTCGCGCACTCCGGCGACACGCAGTCTCCAGATATCAGTTCGCATACTTCGTTCGCGACCCGGAGCTACGGCGGCCAATGAGTCTAAGCGGGAGTTCCAAACAAGCCAGCATGCACTCTAGAACCGTCACTGAATTGATATCCAACAGAGGCATACTGCGAGTATCAATGAGGCAATGATCGAAGGAGTCGGTAGAAAGACAAGCGGGGTCTGTTGAGCGATCTTTGCTCAAGGTGCTCGCGAGCTGACACCAAGGACATTCATGCAAAGCAGATTTGGCCATAGTCAATTTCAAAGCTAACAATTCCAACGACAACAAGGGTATGAACCGCAAAAATCGCCACAAAATTCAGGTTCAGCCTCTCAGTACCGCATTGCTATCTATCCTGCGGCCTAGGGCGAAGTGACACTCACAGCAATGCCTCGTCCAAGCCAAAGAGTTCGCAGCAGATATCACCGTCGCCATAGCGCGATATAATCCGGCACCTCAATACTTGATCAATATGGCAAGGTAGATGAAAACGCTGCTAAACAGAGTGACAATAGCGGCCTGCGCTGCAGGTGAGATAAGGCGTGTCATAACCGAGCTGTGTTCAAGCGAATCGGAGCCAGTCGCAGCAAACGACATCAAGACCAATTCGTTATCTTTTAAGCGGCGATGCGAGCCTGTCATATAGACTGGCATCGCCGTCAATGGTGGAGTTTTAGCAAAAGTTAAATAGGCCCCGGCCTAAAGGCGGCGCTTCTGATGGAGACCTGACGACATGAGCGAGTTGCGATGAAAAAAATTATCAGTTTGGAAGGCTGCGTTGCGGTAGTGACCGGTGCTGGAAGTGGCATTGGCCGAGCACTCGCTCTACAGCTCGGCGAGCTCAATGCCAAACTTGCTCTATCTGATGTGGATTCTCGGTCGCTGGATGAAACTCTTACCATGCTCGCAGAGAAAGGCACTGACGCGAGAGGCGATAGTTTAGATGTTTCGGATCGAACTGCGGTGGAGGCTTATGCTGCTAGCGTGGAAGCAAACTACGGTCACGTCAACCTGCTCATCAACAACGCCGGTGTCGCGCTTGCTTCAGGGTATTTTAAGGATACCACTATAGATGAGTTTGAATGGCTGATGCGCATTAATTTTTCCGGTGTGCTGTATGGCTCCAAGGCATTTCTGCCACTACTGGAACGGGGTGATTGGGGCCATATCGTCAACATTTCAAGCGTGTTCGGATTGATCGCCGTCGCAGAGCAAGCAGCATACAACAGCAGCAAGTTTGCCGTTCGCGGTCTTACGGAAGCACTTTGTAACGAGTTCGAGCAAACATCGAAAAAGCTCGGCGCTACCTGCGTACACCCCGGTGGTGTGAAAACGAATATTGCGCGCTATGCGCGACTAGGCGAAGCACTAGATGACAAAGAGCGCCAAAGCTTTGCTGTGCAGCAGGATTTGTTTGACAAGCTCGCGCGAACAACTCCCGAGTCAGCCGCCAGGCAAATACTGCAGGCCGCACAGTCACGTCAGCGAAGACTGCTGATTGGATCAGACGCTAAATTGTTGGATAAACTTCAACGCTGTTTGCCCGTCAGCTACAACCGCGTCGTAACCTGGATGGCTAATCGAATCAGACTGAGAGAGGGATTAGACCCGGCTGGCATGTGATATCAAAGCGGCGGAAGGTTCAGCGCTGAGCTTAATACATGTGTAAACGCACACCACAAAAGCGATTCTTGCCAAATCAAGGCAGTATCATTTTGCACCACTCACCGGCTGAGATAGCTGTTCGTATATAGCGCTTTAAACCCGATGTTTCGTTCACCGGCCATCGATAGTCTCTTGTCCAGGGCGTACTAGATTACGACTTTGCGCTGGGCAGTGACAGCCTATAAAACACCTGGCCCTTTCGATTGAGACTCGTTTCCTTACGGACCTTTGCGAAAGTACAGCACCAATGCCGGGATTTGGGGACTGATGGAACTCTAGGCAGGCCCCTGATAAGAATACGGTTAGTAACCTCGACTGGCCACGGCACGACAGGTATTACGATAAAACAGCCCCGGCTTCTCGCGAAAGACCGGGGCGACGGATCAGGAGGCGGGAGTGAACGGAAGAGAGGAGTGGTGAACGTTAATCTTGAGCTCACCATTTTCATCCATCACATAGCCGAAGGTATATTCAACCTTCACCTCTTCACCACCCTCTGCGGGCGTGAAGTAGTAGTTACCCATAGCAACTGCGGTATCACCATTGACGACAATCTGCTGCTCGCCAAATCGCACAGCACTCCAGGGCTTGATAGCAAAGCCATTGTCCTCTGCAATTTTTCCACCCACGAAATACGACAGTGCTTCTTCAAAAGTCTCGCGGAATTGGTCATCCGCTGCCAGAGTGGGCTTGAACAACACTTCTGACTCGCCGTAAGCGTAGAGATCATCTATGTGCTCGCCCGCCGCTTCGCGGTAATCGCCCTTCTTTATGTAGACGGTGCTTATCTCGACGATACCGTCCGCCCATTCCTGTTGAGCCTCAAGAACATCGTCTTTGGTGATGCTAGATGCCTGAGCCGCACCTGCAAGTGCTATGCTGAGCCCAGCGCTCATTGCCAATGATTTAATCATTGTGTGACCTCCTGTATGTAAAGTGATGGGTGTACCGATTGAGCTACGTATCACGAACGGCCGCAGATCATATTGATAGAAAATTATTCGTACAATTCTCACTTTTCTTATTATTACATCGGATATTCCTTACTTTTGCGCTGGAAAATACGAACCCAAAGCCCCAGGCGGTTATTCAAATATTCGACCCCGGGGCGATCACGATAGATATTCTACGCACCCGGGTGCTGCACTTCCGGGCCCTGTGCAGCCGCTATTGCGCAGACATTGGACATTCTGGATGTATAGGGTAAGCCCGGCCATATAAAGGCGTGAATCTGTACAGCTTTAAACCTAACTAGCGCTAGGCATCGTTGTGCCAAATCTCGACGTCTACACCCTTTTTTATTTCGGGGTGCTGCTCGATATCAAAGCGAGGTGTGTGGCCGGCTTGTCGCTGGGCAAAATAGTCCTGCGTCAGCCGTTTTACCGTCGAGGCCAGCCACACTAGTGCCACCAAATTTATCGTAGCCATCAGCCCCATGGACAGGTTGGCAATGTCGAAAACGGTTTGTACTTCCTGCAATGAGCCCCAAACGACCATTGCAAGTACGGCAATTCTCAGTATCGCCAAGGGTGTCTTTTCTCCCAAGCCGAGAAACTCCATGGCGTTTTCCGCGTAAGAATAGTTACCCAGGATCGACGTAAATGCGAAGAACAGTATGGCTACCGCGATGAATATCGGGCCTATAGCGCCAATGTGAAGTCTCAAAGACTCCTGCGTGAGCACCATACCCGTCAGGCCATCCGGTCCATGGTCTACAGGCGCTGCCAACAGAATAATGATAGCTGTGCAGGTAGAGACAACGAGCGTATCGATCGCGACTCCCAGCCCCTGCACCATGCCTTGCGAGGAGG
>JBCDFM010000164.1:0-9270 GCA_039178015.1 Pseudomonadota bacterium | reverse complement strand
GTCCCATGCGAGCGATTGAAAGTCTTCGAGAAAGTCGCCGAACAGCTTGCGATCTAAGGCAAGCGGAAAGGCCTTGCGGTTGCTGACCACGGTAGGCATGTAGCTGTGACAGTCATGATGCCCCACCTGAATCACACCCCAGGGTAGCGCGGCGCCCATGGCAGCATCGAGCTGGGCTTTCACACTCTCATGGCTGACGCAGACATCCCGCGAGCCCCATTCGCCGCGGCCGGTTTCAGCCTGTAACTGAAACGATGCCAGGCCAACCACATCTGCATTGTCGATAAAAAACTGGGTGAGTTCGGGTAGGTGATGGTAGTTACCGCTGTGGACTGTTGTGTTGAAGATCACCATCAGGCCCAGGCCTCTGGCGCGCTCGATGTATTCGCTTCGCACAGCGTTCAATGCCAGTTCGTTGGGGATATCCTGGCGGCGCTGCGTGGTATCGACGTGAAAGGCCACATCCTTCAAACCTGCCGCAGCGAGTTTTTCCAGAAGCGGTCGACTGGCGGCAATGCCATTGGTAAACATGGCAGGGTAGAGTCCTAAATCCGCCGCATAGCGAACGATCTGTATCAGCTCTTTGTGTTTGCGAAGCGTGGGGTCGCCGCCGGTGATCTGTACCGGCGTACCGGGGCCGTAGTGCTCCAGCGCCAGGTCCAGGCGCCTGAACACCTCTGCCAGCGGTATATCTCTTACTTGCTGGGAGTGCTCAGAGAGATAGCACAGGGTGCAATCCAGATTGCAGCGTTGCGTGATTTCCACCGCAACGCAGCCAATGGTGTGAATTCTGCCGAGGACCTGATTCGGTGTAAAAAGATCGCCCATGCGATCCCGCGTCTGCTGCAGCTGAGCTCTGGTGTCCATGGACATGGGTGGCCTTGTGTTGTAGAAACAGCAAGGACCCTCCTGAGCACTTGCGAATATGAGACAGCGTTTTCTTGTTTATAGTTCCACCGCTTTGCTCATGTTGGTCACAAATTTAAGCTTCGCGTACTCTGGCAGCAGTTTTGATGAAGTGAAAGACGCGATTTTCGCGCAGCCTTATACAGAACTGCCGCAGTATGAAGTCTCGAAAACACTATTTGGTGAGACGGGTGACGTTGAGGACAATCACCTGCTACAGGCCGCAAGGCAGACCCTGCGTGTGCAAGATGACTTGATCAATTATCCCCTGGGCCAGAAGTTGATCAATCCTAATGGGATCTGTTTCGCCGGAGAGTGGGTGATTGATCAGCCATCACCCTACAGCGGTCAATTCTCAGAGGGTGCACGCAGCCTGGCCATCGTACGCGCCTCGGTAGCACTCAGTGGCACGAAACAAAATGACAAGCGCGCCTTTGGCATGGGCATCAAACTATTTCCAACGCAGGATGCAGAGGCGGCCGTGCCCACACTCAATGCTTTTGTGTTGCATTCACTGGGCGGTGAGTACAGTGACCATGTACTCGATCTGCCGGTAGACAATATGCCGGCTTTGGGAGGCCTGCCGCCATTCTCGCAGTGGGGCACCGCCCTGCGTATGAAGCGCGATTTGGAAGCGGCCGATCGCGAGCTGAGTCAAACCGACCCGGAGATCGGCTACAGGCCCGTCTCGCAGCTCGCGCAGGTCGAAGCTGAAGGAGCGCAGTCGGCACCGGCACTGATGCGGCTCACGGTGGCAGAGGGTACGCCGCGGATCGATGCAGATGACTTTCGCGATGAACTGCGCCTGCGGCAGTATCCCGATGAGCGCCTGGTGTGGGAAATTGATGTCGCGCCCACGCGGGGCAGCGACAAGTCAGAGCTCGCCTGGCAGCGGATCGGGAAACTGATATTCACCGAGTCCGTCACGTCAGCTGCCTGTGACACACAGTTACACTTTGCGCACCCGCTGTTGCCATCGCAATAGCGTGATAAAGCGAATGTCTGTATCAACGTAAGTGTCTATGTAGTCAGGGTTGTCCTGTCAAACGATGATAGTGAATGCATCAATACTGCCCTGGATGTTTCTAAAGATTCAAAAAAATGCCTGTCCTCCGCGGCGGATTGTTAAGTGCAAGCACTCACGGTATGAAGTTGTATGAAGGCGCTGATGGATGTAAAGGCCGCCTGTGAGCAGAAGGCCTCTCTTCATACTGGTGTTTGTCCCGGGCAAACGGGTAATATCCGGTCGGCATGAATGTCGGATGACAACAAGCCGGACTGATGTGTTCGCAATCTGTGTAGAGCGGGACCAATTAAACGCAGTGTTGCCTGTGCACTCGCCGTCGAAACCGATGGGAAACAGTAATCACCCATTCATGAGGTATGGGGTTGTTGTTTGCTGCAGCCGAGTTTGGTACTACTCAGTAGCGGGGTGATCGTTCATTCTATGCCTGGGTTAGGGTTCTACTTTTAATCGAAACTGCAAGGGAACAACAAATGGAACTTGTGAATACAGTGTGGCGCCTCTCTCAATACCCTGCTGATCTGCCAACGGAAAAGGACATTGTCTACGGTGAAGAAGCGCTTGAGCCGCTGCGCTCTGGTAAGGTCAAGATTCGAATTTGCTACGTTTCCATCGATCCGGCCAACCGCTTGTGGATCCGACCTGAAGGCAGCTACCTTCCCCCTTTTCCCTTGGGTAGTGTTATGCCCGCGGCCTGTATTGGTGTTGTCGAGGAGTCACGTCATCCACGTTATGACAGTGGGCACATGGTGCAAGGGCTATGGGGATGGCAGCGTTACGCTATTCTCGATGGTGGCCCGCCTGATGAACAACTGTCTATGCAGGACGGTGGCATCTTGCACCTACCTGACCCCCCGCCAGGGACTACGTACTTGGATTTTTTCGGCCTGTTTGGTGTGCATGGATTAACGGCGTATTTCGGTATGACGGATGTCGGCAACGTGAAGGCGGGCGAAACCGTTTTAGTATCGGCTGCGGCCGGTGCCGTGGGTTCACTTGCCACTCAAATTGCAAAAAACCTTGGCTGCCGCGTCATTGGGCTGGCGGGCGGAGAGGCGAAATGTCAAAAGGTTGTCGAGCAGTATGGTGCTGATGCTTGCATTGACTATCGATCGGATGACCTGCGCGCCAAACTGTCGGAGCTCGCGCCCGGTGGCGTGGATGTCTACTTTGATAACGTGGGCGGCGAGATCCTGGAAGCCGCGATAGACCATATGGCGCACTATGGCCGAATCGTTTTTTGTGGTGCCATCTCGCAATATAACGAGGCCTCGCCCTCAGGCCCGGGGAACTACATGCAGTTGCTCTACAAAGAGATACAGCTCAAGGGGTTTTTGGTGCTGACTTACATGGAGCGGATGGAGGAGGCGATTGCAGCCCTGGCCACGTGGTCGCTTGACGGCAAATTGCATATGGACCTAGATGTTCGCGACGGCATAGAACACTGTCTGGATGCGTTTCTCACACTATTCGATGGTAGCAATAGGGGAAAGCTGATCGTCCGCTTTTCGGAACCTTAGACAGCGTTCGAAAGCGGCAACCACTTGCCTGCGCATTCAGTTGGCTTCTTTGATATCGGCCGTCGCGTCTGCGTATTCGTTGAGTGCGGTCTTAACCAGCAAGGAAAACAGGCGCTTAATTTTTGGCTGCTTGTTCGTCGACAAACTGAAGAAAGACACGCCCTGCAGCGCGTAAAAGTATAGCTCGGTAATCGTCTCGCGTACTTCTTCCACACCCTGCCAGGCCGGGAAATGGCTTCTGATGTGCTCGGCAATGCGCTTGTCAAACTCCTGTTGCGCAGGATGCATAACTTTGGCGATGGATTCATCGGTTCGAGCAGCGACGATGAGTTCCTGATAGGCAATGTGGTAGCGTGAATGAAAAAACTTCCACAGTGCGTTGATCGTCATTTCCAGGCTTTCTTCGGTGACCCTGCCGCCTGCTTCACGTTCGGCTTTTACCAGCAGCGTACCGTATTCCTGGAGCCGTTTTTCAGTAAGATAGCCAACGGAGGCAACGATGATGGCCTGAACATCGTCAAAGTGATACATCATCGCACCGCGAGACAGTTGCGCCTCCTCGGCGATCTTGGTTACCGTTGTATTTGCGTAGCCGATCTTGATGTAACACTGCGTTGCGGCTTCCAAAACGGCAATACGCGTGGTGTCGCTTTTCCTGGATTGCCAGGTTTCCCGTTTTTCCTGTTTCATCGAATGTCGCCCAGATGGTATCTCGCCAGACATAATCATACCAAAATCGACTTTAAAAACAACGACGAAGAATAATTAAAACAAACATTATTGTATTTTATCCATATTGCGTTTATAGTTCTGCAGCAATCAAGTCGCGAAGAGCGCCCAGAATGCCGCAAAAACCTATTCAGGAGGGTCTGTTCTCCTGGTCCGCAGATGACCCGGTACTACTGGGTAGCCAATGTACTTGCTGCGAGGCGATCACGTTCCCAGCCGCGAGCACCTGTATGAAATGCTCATCAGACGCGATGCAATTGATAGAACTGGGCGGCGAAGGGGTGTTGTGGTCATGGACGGTACAGCGTTTTCCACCCAAGGCCCCGTATCGGGGTGAAACTGACATGGAACGATTTAAACCTTATGGCGTGGGCTATATCCAACTCCCTTCGGGCGTCAAAGTTGAATCCCGGTTACGCGAGACTGAGGCGAGTGAATTGAGCATTGGCATGCCCATGCGCTTAGTGGTCGAACGCTTCTGCTCCGATACTGAAGGTAACGATCTCATGGGTTTTTTGTTCGAATCCGCACAAGAGCGTGTGCAGTGACGGCGGTTGCGATTATAGGCATCGGGCTTCACCCCTTTGGTCGTCACCCGGGTCAGAGCGCGCTGGAACAAGGGGCACTCGCAGCGCGCGCTGCGCTGACTGACGCGGGCCTGTCGTGGGGTGATGTGCAGGTGGCCTATGGAGGCTCCCAGGATGGCGGTAATGCCGATGCGTTGGTCAACAAGCTTGGACTCACAGGGCTGCAATTTACCAATGTCTCCAACGGATGCGCCACGGGCGGTAGCTCACTAAACGCGGCGTTCAATGCTATCGCCTCAGGATCAGCAGAAATCGCCATGGCAGTTGGTTTTGACAAGCACGAACCCGGTGCTTTTAATGCGCTTCCGGCGCAGTGGGGTCTTGATGATTGGTACGGGGAAACGGGCTTGATGCTGACCACGCAGTTCTTTGCCCTCAAAACACAACGCTATCTGCACGAGCACGGTATTTCCCAGGGCACGCTTGTGAAAATCGCGGAAAAGGCATTTCACAATGGCGCGCTGACACCCACGGCGTGGCGGCGCAGGGCGCTCAGCTATGACGAGATCGCCTCTTCGCCTATGGTCAACGACCCCTTGAGAAAGTACATGTTCTGCTCGCCTGCGGAGGGGGGTGCCGCAGTGATTTTGTGCAAGGCCAGTCTCGCTCAACGTTACTGTGACAGGCCCGTCCTGTTGCGAGCGGCCGTTGTAAGAACGCGTCTTTACGGGTCTTTTGAAGTGTTCGCGCCGGGCCTGGCTGAAGAGCAGGCGCCCTCGCCAACGGTGCAAGCATCCCAGGCGGCATTTGAACTCGCCGGCGTGGACCCCAAGGACATCGACGTCATTCAGCTACAGGACACGGATTCCGGTGCCGAGTTGATGCATATGGCCGAAAACGGTTTCTGCGCCCACGGTGAGCAGGAACAGCTGATTAACGATGGTCTGACCGGTATCACGGGCCCCCTGCCAATTAACACCGATGGTGGCTGCCTTGCCAATGGCGAACCTGTGGGCGCGTCAGGCCTGCGCCAGGTTTACGAGGTGTGTGTGCAACTCAGAGGGGAGGGGGGTGAGCGACAGGTGTCGGGATCACCGCGCTTGGGGTATACACATGTCTATGGTGCGCCAGGCATCGGCGGCGTCAATATTTTGGAACGCGGATTTTAGGGACGCGTGATGATGACAAAAGACGTTAAGCAGCAGGGCGCAGCCCGTTGTGAGGCAGAGAATTTTCAGGAGCTACTCGATCTGGAGACCGTGGACGTCCCGCCGTCTCTGCGGATCGATAGCAACCCCGATGTCGGCGACGAGGACGTCCCCATATCAAACTACATAGCGCGGGAGATGCACGAGAAGGAAAAAGCGCGCCTATGGCCTCGGGTGTGGCAAATGGTGTGTCGAGAGGAGGACATACTCAACGCCGGTGACTACACCGTTTACGATTGCGGCGATGACTCCGTTATCGTCATGCGTGGCAAAACCGGTCAGATTAACGGCTTTATCAATTCCTGTTTGCACCGTGGCAGAACGCTGCTGGCCAACTCCGGCTGTGTGAAACGCATTCGTTGTCCCTATCACGGCTTTCGATGGGATATTGATGGTGGCTTTGCAGGCATGCCCTGCCAATGGGACTTTCAGCATGCGGATGAACAGGACTGGTGCTTGCCCAAGGTTGCACTGGACTGCTGGGGCGGCTTTGTGTTCATCAATATCGATGGTCAAGCGGGCCCGCTCGCGGACTATCTAGGCGTGTTGCCGGATCATTTTCAGCACTATCATCTGGAGAACGCCTTTAAAGGTGTGCATGTCCAGAAAGTGATCGCCTGTAACTGGAAAGTCGCACATGAGGCTTTCTTGGAGTCCTATCACTCTGTGGCCACCCACCCGCAAATCCTGCCCTTTACGGCGGACGCCAATACGCAGGTGGATACCTTCTGCGATCATATCGCCCGCATGATTACGCCAATGGAAGTCGCCAGCCCGCATCTGGGTTCGGTGTCGCAGGAAGACATTGCCCGGCATTCTCTCGAGAGCTCGGGCCGCATGGCCGAAAGTTCGGCAGAGAACATCGAACTGCCCGAAGGCATGAGCGCGCGCGAGTACATTGGCGAACTGAACCGCGCCGCTTTTTCAGAGGCCTCGGGTGAAGATCTCTCAAGCGCCACGCTCAGTGAATTACAAGACGCCATTCTTTACGACGTCTTCCCCAACATGCAGGTATGGGCGGGTTACTTCGGCAATATCGTCTATCAATTCAGGCCCAATGGCGACGATCATGAGTCCTGTGTGTTCGACGTTAGATTGCTGTTGCGCGCGCGTCCCGAGCAAGGTCCGATAGCTGGCGTCCCCGTGCATCGTCTTGCAGACGATGAACCCTTTGCCAACGCTGAAGAACTGGGTGTCTTAGGCAGCGTGTTTGATCAAGATATGGGAAATCTACCCTATATGATGAAAGGGCTAAAAGCCTCTAAAAAAGGCACGGTAACGCTGGCCAGCTATCAGGAAAGTCGCATTCGTCATTTGCATAATACGCTGGCTCGCTACTTGGAATCGTAAATGCTGCCCCTTTGTTTAAAAGTAGGCTGTTGCAGTGCGCGCTGCACGGCTACCGCGACAGTGACCTTATAGGCATTGCTGCGATGAAAGCGAACAAGCGATACCCATATCTCTTCGAGCCCCTGGATCTCGGCTTTACCCAGATAAAGAACCGTATCGTCATGGGCTCTATGCACACCGGTCTGGAGGATCTGGAAGACACTGAGGCACAGGCGGTCTACTTTGCCGAGCGCGCCAGGGCAGGTGTCGGGATGATCATTACCGGTGGCACCTGTATCAACCAGCAGAGCCTGGTTGTCGGCGGCGAGCACGAGGTATTCGATAGTGCTGCAGACGTGCCGCGCCATCGCAAGGTCACCGATCGAGTTAGGTCGGCAGCGCCCGATTGCAAACTGTGCCTGCAGATTCTGCATGCCGGCAGTCTTGCGAGAACACCTGACCTTGTCGCGCCCAGCGCCATCAAGTCGCCCATTAGCCCTCTCACACCGCGCGAGATGACCGAAGAAGACATCGAATCCACCATCAATGATTTTGTGAACACGGCTTGCCTCGCCAGGGAAGCAGGCTATGCCGGTGTCGAGGTTATCGGTTCGGCGGGTTATTTGATTAGCACGTTTTTGGTGGCGCAGACCAATCAGCGCGAAGATCGCTGGGGCGGAAGCTACGACAATCGCATGCGCTTCCCGCTCACCGTGATGCGGCGCATTCGCGAGGCGGTGGGTGCTGACTTTATTGTGATGTATCGCATTGCTGCGATGGATATGTTGCAGGGTGGCTCGTCCCGAGAGGAGTTGATCACACTTGCCCAGGCCCTTGAGCAGATCGGTGTCGACATCATCAGCTGTCACTTCACCTGGCATCAGTCGTCGGTGCCCACTATCGCCACCCGCGTACCCCGAGCAGCGTTTACCCGAGTCACCGCCACTATTCGAGATGAGATCAATATTCCGATGATTACCAGCAATCGCATTAATATGCCCGCTGTTGCGGAACAGGTGTTGGCCCAGGGGCATGCGGATCTGGTGTCCATGGGGCGCCCGTTTCTTGCCGACCCCGAGTTTGTGCAAAAGGCGCTGGCGGGGCGAGAAGATGAAATCAATACCTGTATCGCCTGTAATCAGGCCTGCCTTGATCACGGCATGATGGGGCAGCGCGTGTCCTGTCTGGTCAATCCGCGCGCCTGCTATGAGTTGGAACTGAACTTCAAACCCATTATCCATCCAAAGCGTATCGCTGTAGTGGGGGCGGGTCCCGCCGGTCTAGCGTTTGCCGTTACTGCCGCCGAACGCGGGAATACTGTCACGCTGTTTGAGGCCAGTAGTGAGATTGGTGGTCACTTCAATCTGGCGAAGCGCATCCCCGGCAAAGAGGAATTCCATGAAACGATTCGCTATTACAGCCGGCAGCTCGAGCTGCAGGGCGTCGATCTGCGCCTGAACCATTGGGTGTCGGCGGATGAACTCGTAGCCGGCGGTTGGGAAGAGATTGTCGTTGCGACCGGGGTCGCCGCGCGAATACCTGATATTGATGGTATCGAACACCCCATGGTGATGAGCTACGTTGAGGCGATTCTCGGCGAACGGACTATCGGCAAACGGGTTGCGATCGTTGGCGCCGGAGGCATTGGTTTTGATGTCGCCGAGCTGGTCAGTCACAAGGGCGTCTCTGCCAGCCTCGATATCGACGTGTTTGCGCGCGAATGGGGTATCGATTTTAGCAATCATCCGCGCGGTGGCGTCACCGGGGTTGAGCCGGTTATTGAGCGTGCCGATCGAGAAATTTACCTACTGCAACGTAAACCCACCTCAATGGGAAGAAGCTTGGGCAAGACAACCGGCTGGGCGCACAAGCTCAGCCTCAAGCGTAAAGGCGTGCACATGATCAATGCCGTGGAGTATCAGCGCATAGACGATGCGGGCTTATCGCTGCTGATTGCGGGTGAACCCGTCACCCTGGATGTGGATACGGTGATTATCTGCGCCGGTCAAAAATCGAATCAAACGCTG
>JBCDFM010000163.1:0-9281 GCA_039178015.1 Pseudomonadota bacterium | reverse complement strand
TTTGCCACTGTTTGCGTAAATAGGGGTCCGATTTCGGACAATACAGATAGGTATTAAGGCCCAGATCTGCAATGAATTGTGCGTAGTCTGTGCGTGTCTGAAATGACCAGGGGCGACCGTAAAAACCCTCTACAACGCCCCTGAGCTGATCGGTTTGGCAATCGGGCATCATCTTCAATCTAGATCAGTAATGAAAAGCTAATTTTATATTCCCAAAAAGGCTAAAAAATCGGACAGGCGGTTATGGCAAAAGACAGTCCTTGGGCGATACTTAAGTGGCGCGAGCCCATCCCCTGGAACGACGGGGCGAGCGCAAGAGCATACCCAATGCTCTTTGAGGGAAGAAATTCCTTTATGTTTCACTCCTAATGGTCTTAATGGGCCCCAATCGGGCCCATTTTTTTAAGTTAAGCCTATGATAAACAGCAGCTTAAGAAAGATTATTAATGTAATCTAATAAGTGGCTACATGGTATGCGTGGGTCGGTCTGAGGATAATGAGCCGGCCAGGTGATTCTCGATCTTGGAATTGGCGTTGGCGTCTTGTTCACTGAATTGGACACCAATGCCCGCGGTACGGTTACCCTGTGCACCTCGCGGTGTAACCCAGACCACCTTACCTGCTATGGGAATCTTTTCGGGCTCGTCCATCAATGTGAGCAGCATAAAGACCTCATCACCGATGTCGTAAGTTTTATTAGTCGGCACGAATAGTCCGCCGTGCTCCAGAAAGGGCATATAAGCAGAATATAGAACGGCCTTGTCTTTTATCGTTAAAGAAAGGATGCCGTTCCGGCCGTTATGTCTGTCGTCGCTCATTACAAGAGGTCCTAATCCGACAGCTCGATAGTATCACCATGTCCAGCCCGCCCCAACTTTCCCTGTACTTTTGTTAATAAAGTGTCGATTAAAAGCGGTTGATTGGGGTTTGAGCCAGCATAGATGGCACGCTGCATGGCATAAAGCTCATCCATTACGCGAAAAGCAGCTCGCGCGCTAGCAGTGCTCAATGCCGCAGAATCCAGCGCACGCAGATGCGCTTGAATACCGCCGACCACTAGCTTGAGGATCTGTAGCGGCTCGCTATCACTCAATAACACTTTCAACCCTGCGCTACCAAGCTGTCCATTGATGAATGCATTTACCGCTGTTGTTTTAGCATATGCTGCCGCGGTGCCCTCCTCCGCGATAAGGGCTTCTGCGAGCATAGGCAAATTCGTCGCAGCATCGAGCGATTCCCTTGTCTGTGTGGCCTGACCTGTAAGCTGGGTTAGCCAATTCTCGCTTGCTTCTCGACTGGGGACAGGAAAGCGTAGCTGCTGACAACGGGATATGACGGTAGCGGGTAAGAGATGATGTGCGTGGGTAATCAACAGCAAGAATGTGTCAGGAGGTGGCTCCTCTAGCACCTTCAAAAGGGCGTTAGCTGCGTTCTTATTCATGCTCTCGGCGGGGCAAATAATGGCTACCTTCCGCCGACCGAAATTGGCCGTCATGCCGGAAAACTCTACTAGCTCGCGGACCTGATCAATCTTAATAACGCGACTTTTTTCAGCCGGCATAAGCCAAAGAAAATCGCCATGGCCGCCAGAGGCGCTCAACTGGCAGGCGTGGCAGCGGCCACAATTAGACCCTGCTTCCGGCGCTGAACATAGTAGCAAGCGAGCGAGCGCCAGGGCGAAACGCGATTTCCCAATGTGCGCATGACCGCTTAGTAAAAGCGCGTGGGGCAGACGCTGTTGGTCAATTTTCTGTGTAATGATGCTCCACAGATCTTGCTGCCAGGGCATTGGGTTGCTGATTGGTGGAATATTTGCAAGTGCAGTCATCAAGGCATCTGGCCTTCGCGCCAGGCAGTCACCGCCTGCGTGCACACATGGGCTACTGCCTCCTGCACGGATACCAGAGGCATGCTGGCGTCTACAATACGATAGCGCTCGGGTTCTTCTTCTGCCATTGCTAGATACTTGGCTCGCACTCGCTCAAAAAAAGCCAATTCCTCTCGCTCCATACGATCAAGCTGCCCGCGCTTTTTGGCGCGTGCCATACCGGTTTCTATAGGAGCATCCAGTAACAGCGTCAGGTCAGGACGCAGTGTTTGTTGTACAAGGGCTTCGAGACGCTGCACGGTAGACTGCGCGATACCGCGACCTCCACACTGGTAGGCATATGTTGCGTCTGTGAAGCGGTCACAAAGCACCCACTTGCCCGCTTTCAGATTTGGTTCAATCAGTGTTTTGATGTGCTGTGCTCGCGCAGCAAACATCATCAGCAATTCTGCCATAGGGGAAATTTCGTCCTCTCTGACATTTAGCAAAAGGCTGCGCAGCTGCTCGCCCAGGATGCTTCCGCCCGGTTCACGAGATCGAACGAAATCGATACCTTGATCGTGCAAATGTCGTTCCACAAACGCGAGATTAGTAGACTTGCCGACGCCTTCGCCCCCTTCGACCGTCATGAAGAACCCACGGCGCTTCAAGAGCGATCAGGACTAGAACGGTAGTCCTCCCTCCGCTGTAGTTGATACCGCCGAACCGCTGCCTGGTGCTCACTCAAGGTGTCACTGAAAACGTGCCCGCCGTCACCGCGAGCAACAAAATACAGTGTGGTGCCTGGCTCGGGATTGACTGCTGCACGAATCGCCTCGCGCCCTGAAAGGGCGATCGGCGTAGGCGGTAAACCGCGAATCTGGTATGTGTTATAACGATTACTATCGTCCCGCAGGTCTGAGCGCCTCAGATTGCCGTCAAAGGATTCACCCAGCCCGTAAATGACGGTAGGGTCGGTTTGTAGACGCATACCGCGCTGCATGCGCCGCGCGAATACGCCTGAAATCTCCCCTCTTTCCTCAGCCAGACCCGTCTCTTTTTCGATGATCGATGCCATAATAAGCGCTTCGTAAGGTGATTCGAAGGGTAACTCACTCGCCCTATCCTGCCATTCCTCCTCCAGGACTTGAATCATTCTTGTATGGGCTCTCGTCAATAGTTCGATATCCGAGGAGCCTCTGGCAAAGTAATAGGTGTCGGGGAAAAATAAGCCCTCAGGATTGCTGTAAGGAAGAATAATTTCGGCCAACCGTGGATCATCTTCTCCCTCCAAAAGATGATTCAGAGCTTCGTTTCCGCCGATCAGCTCCAGCGCTTGTTTCACGGTAATGCCTTCTGGCAGCGTAATACCGTACTGCACCACTTGCCCAAGTTGCAGCAAGCTTAGTAACTCTTCCTGACCCAAGGGTGGCTTGAGAAGGTATTCCCCGCGTTTGATCTTCTGGTCAGCGCCTGTCCATCTCGCGTACAAAATGAGCAGCTTTGGGTCGGTCAGAATGCCGGCACTACTTAAGCCCTGTGCTACTGAGCGTAAGGACTCACCGGCTTTCACGCTCAGAATCTGACCCTCCGCAGGGAGCCGAAGCGGTTGTTGCCAGCGCCTGTCCACTTCAAATAGTGCCCCGGCCCCTAGCAGGACTGTGATAAATAGCAGTGCGCCCAGTTTGCGAATCACAGACAGCTATCTCGGTAATGCTGAAACAGCGAAGTGCAAACGTTGTCGCGCTCCCACCCAATATTTTTCATTGCTGAGATAGGACGCAGGCCTAGCAGCGTATTGGTCAAGAAGACCTCCTTAGCTGCTTTCAGTTGTGCCAAGCTTAGCTGCACTTCTGATACGGTCTTACCTAATGCCGGTGCCCAATCCTCTATGACGCACTGGCGTCGGGTCCCCTGTATCCCTGTCTGTTCTAGTTTTGGCGTAACAATCTCACCTTCAACAACCGCAAATAAATTTCCCGATGTTACAGATATTACATTGCCATCGTGGTCCAACATGAGTGCTTCATCCAGTCCCTGAAGCCGATATTCTCGTGCCGCCAATACCTGTTCAAGTCGGTTGAGATGCTTGAGGCCCGCCAGCGCCGGTTGGATCGGCCAACATATGCTTGCCAGACCGATGCGAGCAGGCTCCGCGATCTCAAGCGGGTTGTGTTCCAGCCTGGTGGCGGTCGCCAAAGTGCGGGGTTCGCAGATTACCGGAGGTGCGTAGCCTCTCGGCCCTGCTCCACGCGACAAGGTGACGCGCAGTACACTCCAAGGCCAACCGATCGCCGCTATATCTTGTTTCGCGAGAGCAATAGTCTCTGTCACCATCTGGACGGCATCCGTTGGAAAAAACAATGCAGCTGATCCGCGACTTAGGCGCGCCAAATGTCGTTCTAAGTAAAGAGGCTGGCCGCGCTTGAGTAGAAGGGTCTCAAACAGTCCATCGCCGAAGTCGGTGGCTCGGTCGGGCAACGGCAGGAAATCTGCTTGATGGCCGTTGAGCCAGGTGATTGTGTCCCCGCTCACGGACAGGACTGTCAATTCACTGGCGAGAACAAAAGCGAGCCGTTGGTTCCGCCGAAACCGAATGAATTAGAAATCACGCAGTCGACTGTACGCTCCTGAGCAGTGTTGGGAACGTAGTTTAGGTTGCATCCTTCATCCACGTTATGAAGGTTAATCGTTGGCGGTGCAACCTGGTCACGTAGCGATAGTATTGCAAAGATCGCCTCCACGGCGCCGGCAGCCCCAAGCAGGTGTCCAATCATCGACTTGGTTGAACTCACCGCGACTTTATCGGCCGCATCTCCCAGCACGGTCTCGACGGCACGACTTTCGGCTAGATCCCCCACGTGAGTTGATGTGCCATGAGCATTAATGTAGTCGATTCGATCCACGGCGACGTCGGCATCAGCGATCGCGTTACGCATTGAAGCCGCGGCGCCTCTGCCATCTTCCGGAGGTGAGGTCATATGGTGAGCATCCCCGCTCATACCGAAGCCAAGCACCTCCGCGTAGATGCTTGCGCCGCGTTTTTTTGCCATTTCATATTCTTCGAGCAGGAGTACGCCAGCGCCGTCCCCCAAAACAAAGCCATCTCTGTCTTTATCCCAGGGCCGTGACGCGCCCTGAGGGTCATCATTTCGTGTTGAGAGCGCTCTGGCCGCGGCAAACCCACCTAAACCAACCGGTGTTGTTGCCATCTCAGCCCCACCGACGAGCATGACATCGGCGTCGCCGGCGGCGATCAATTTTGCACCAAGGCCGATGTTGTGAGTGCCGGAGGTACAAGCAGTCACCATAGCTAGGTTGGGGCCCTGCAAATTAAACATGACGGACAAGTTACCGGATATCATATTGATGATCGAACCGGGAACGAAAAACGGAGAAATACGACGCGGACCTGACTGTTTGATAATCTCAGCGTTTTTTTCTATTTGTCCAATGCCACCTATACCTGAGCCGATTGAACAGCCCACCCGAGGTGCCATCTCCTCGGAGATCTCGAGCCCGCTGTCGCGTAAAGCCTGAATGCCAGCTGCCATCCCATACTGCACGAACTGATCCATTTTCCTGGCATCTTTCGCCGGCAAGTATTCGCTGATGTCGAAGTCTTTTACATTGGCGCTAAACTGCGTTGCAAACGCCGATACATCGAAAGTATCTATTGTCGATACGCCGCTTTTCCCCGCCAGAATATTTTGCCAGGAATCCTCAACCGTATTGCCTAATGGGCTCAGCATGCCCATGCCAGTTACTACGACTCGTCTGCCAGTCAGCACGATAACTCCTTCGATGTCGCCGGGTTAGCGCTATCACTATAAATAGCTAGAAGCATAAATAAGAAAAGCCGCTCTACCAAGATAGAAACGGCTTTTCCTGAAAGGTAAGTTGGTGAAGTCAGGCGAGATTTTCGTTAATGTATTCGATCGCCAGCTTGACCGTGGTTATTTTTTCAGCTTCCTCATCCGGGATCTCGGTCTCAAACTCTTCTTCCAAGGCCATAACCAGTTCAACGGTATCCAGAGAATCAGCACCGAGGTCTTCGACGAATGATGCCTCAGTCTGCACTTCTTCTTCTTTGACGCCCAGTTGTTCGGCGACGATCTTTTTCACGCGCTCTTCAATGCTGCTCATGATAATTCTCTTCTCCTGAGATTAGTGCTGGATCAAACCGGTATCTCTTGGCTTGAGCGCGCAGTTTACTCTGTTTTAAACCAGAGGTTAAAATTTTTTTTGTCGGCCCCAATTTGCCCCTAGATAGTTGACCACTTTCAGGGACTTAGGACATGTACATGCCGCCGTTTATATGGATTGTCTCACCGGTAATGTAGCCGCCTGCATCGCTGCAAATGAAATGAACCAGGGCTGCTATTTCCTCGGTTGCGCCCAACCTTCCAAGCGGGATTTGAGCCAGCATTAAAGAGCGCTGCTCGTCGTTGAGGCTACGAGTCATATCCGTATCGAAAAATCCAGGAGCTATACAGTTGACGGTGATTGCGCGTGAACCGAGCTCTCTAGCGAGTGCTCTAGAAAATCCTTCTGCCCCTGCTTTTGTCGCTGCGTAGTTGGCCTGCCCTATATTGCCCATCGAGCCCACTACCGAGGTGATGTTAACGATACGACCCCAGCGCGCCTTCGTCATACCTCGCAGACAGGCTTTGCTCACACGATAAAGTGAAGAGAGGTTCGTTTCGACGACATCGCTCCATTCGTCGGGCTTCATTCGCATCAGGATGTTGTCACGTGTGATGCCGGCGTTATTGACGAGTATTAGTGGAGCGCCGAATTGGTCTGTGATCGACTTGATAACACCACTGACGCTGTCATCTTCTTGTACCTGTAGGGTCATACCACATCCAGAGCAGCCAGCGGCCTCCAGATACTCTGTAATGCTTTGTGCGCCGGCATCGCTAGTCGCTGTCCCTACAATGATGTAGCCTTCAGCCGCCATGCGTTGAGCAATTGACTTGCCAATACCACGGCTCGCGCCGGTTATGAGTGCAACTCGACTCTCTTCACTCATGATATCTCTCCTCGCATTTCGTTATACGTTTAGGTGAGCGCTTCAATAGTTGCCAACAAATCCTCGGGCTCTTCAATATTAAAGCTCTGCAGAGACTTATCGATTCGACGGGTCAAGCCGCTGAGTACCTTGCCGGGGCCACATTCCACCAAGCTGTTTGCCCCCATAGTTGCCATAGACTTTACGCACTCTGTCCATTGCACGGGGCTTGAAATCTGTTGTACCAGTAGTGCTTTAATCGCAGCGGGGCTCGACTCTGTTTCAGCGTGCACGTTATGAATTACGGGAATCTCCGGAGCGGTAAATGTTAGTGAGTCCACAGCCTCGGCAAGCTGCTCGCCAGCCGGTAGCATCAGATCGGTATGGAAAGGTGCGCTAACAGGTAGCGGTAATGCTCGTTTAGCTCCAGCTTCTTTCAGCGCTGCAACCGCCTGCTCTACAGCGGCGGTGTGGCCAGCGATGACTACCTGTCCTGGAGAGTTAAAATTGACGGCGCTGATGCTTTGGTCGAGCTTGCGTGACAGCTCATGGCAAACTTGGTTAATCACCGCATCATCGAGACCGATGATCGCCGCCATCGCTCCCTCTCCCAGTGGCACAGCGTTTTGCATATAGGCACCTCTGAGCTTGACCAGCCTGACAGCGTCAGGAAATGCCAGAGCGCCTGCACATACCAGGGCAGAAAACTCGCCCAGGCTGTGTCCGGCCATAACCGTAGGCACTGAACCATCGCTTGCTAACCAGGCTCGCCAAAGTGCCACGCTGCAGGTAAGCAAAACGGGCTGGGTGGTCTCTGTAAGATTCAAAGCTCCTTGGTCACCATGACAGATGAGATCCCACATGTCATAACTTAAGGTGTCGGAGGCTTCTGTGAAGGTATCGCGCACGACCGAGAAGCGTTCGTAAGCGTGTTCGAGCATACCGACTCTTTGCGAGCCCTGGCCTGGAAAGGCAAACCCAAACCGGTTTTCTGACATGAGCGAACTCCAGCTAACAGTGTAGAGACAGACGACCCACAAGACTCAGTGTTGACGCGATATAAGCGGCTGGATGCTGCCCGCAAGCCGTCGCCGTTTCAAGTGTAGCCTAATACCAAAACGTGGCGCACGCACCGGGAAGTGTGGCGTATCGCAATAGCGGGCTGCTGTTCGTGCTCCTGATAAAGGGGACGTCGCCAAGAGACTGTTTGACTATCGCCTTTACGATTTATCGCATCAGATTATCTGGAGAATCTAGTCGTCGTTACCGTTGTCGACGACTTTTTTTCCACGATAAAAGCCATCAGCAGTAACGTGATGGCGACGATGTGTCTCGCCCGACGTTTGATCAACCGCTAGGGTCGGGCCTGATAGTGCGTCGTGTGAGCGCCGCATACCGCGGCGAGACCGTGTTTTCTTACTCTTCTGTACTGCCATGAATCACTCCTAATTTTTTGTGCCCGGTTTTAACTGTGCCAATACATCGAATGGATTGGGTTTACTACGAATGACTACAGGCTCAGTTTTACCCTGGTCAGCATTGATCTTTACTAAAAATTCATTGCACTGTTCTGTGTCGTGATAATTGAAGGGAGGCATCGCAAGTATCAGTTCCTCCTCTACCATATCCCACAGGCAGTAATCTTCACTCGCTGCAATCACAGGATCGAGATGACGCGGTAAATGCCGTGCTTCCTCGTCGTTCCACAATACCGCTAGAATATTGTCGCAGTTCAGTGTCAGCGGCATCGCTTCCAGACAGCGCTGACACACAACATTGACGTGGGCCTGCGCTTCCAAATGCACCAGATAGCGATTTTCATCATCGCGATAAAACTTCAACTGCGACTCGATTACACCGTTATCATCGGACAATAACGACCGAAAACGCTGCAAATCGTTTGGTCGCAATGACCCGCTGATGGTAGCGCCCCGCGACGCTGCCTTGCGGACATCTAGCATCCTCGGGAGGGGCTCAATCAACATAGGCGCGCATCATAGGGGCGGTTCCGGGATTTGTCAAAAATATCTATAAAATACAACTAGTTCAGGAAAGTTTGTCGTAACTGGTCAAGGCTCTGCAGCTCGCCAGCCGACCTTCGATAAGGGATGAGAGTCGTCTACGGCTTACGCTGACAGGAAAGCAACTGACAGGCACATGCCGTGTTCCCGCCGCAGTGGGACGCAGTGTCGAGAAACATGCGTTTCACGTGAAACACGTACGCACCTATTCTCAGCATTTCGACTCAATTCCACGCAATTTATCGACCTAAACAGGCCACAACATCACGCTTGATGCCTGACTTTGCGCCCGCTTCGCCAAGCAGCCGTTGAGCCCTCTAGTCAGGACTTCTCTTGAGTGACTTGTAGTTGACGAGGGTCTATACAGGGAAAAAGCCGGCTTGGTATCAGAAATCGGCACAGACTGTGGGTGGGTCGAGCACCAAAATAGCGACTATAA
>JBCDFM010000162.1:0-9334 GCA_039178015.1 Pseudomonadota bacterium | reverse complement strand
GGCGAGTTTGCGACCACACGTACGTTCCGCGGCCACATCGTGGATAAAAAAGCCAAGCGCTAACCCTGGTGGAGTGAAGAGATGGAAGTTGCGGCAACACTAAGAGGCGCGAAGATTTCGGCGCAAAAAGCAAGGCTAGTAGCAGATCAGGTTCGAGGAAAGCCGGTAGAGGAAGCACTGAGCCTGCTTGAGTTCAGCTCAAAAAAGGCGGCGCATATTGTTAAGAAGATTCTTAACTCCGCTATCGCCAATGCAGAAAACAATGAAGGTGCCGACGTAGACGAACTTACGGTATCCAGCATCTATGTAGATGAAGGTATGACAATGAAACGTTTGCGCCCACGAGCAAAGGGCCGAGCAGATCGAATTTTAAAGCGCAGCTGCCATATCACCGTGAAAGTCGCGGACGGCGAAGCGTAAGTCTAGGAGAGGACCATATGGGTCAGAAAGTACATCCAGTAGGCATTCGGCTAGGCATCGTAAAAGATCATAACTCGATCTGGTATGCCGACAGCAAGAACTACTCCGAACAGCTGATCAACGATATGGAGGTTCGCGCCTACATCGAGAAGGCTCTTGAAAACGCCTCGGTAAGTCGCGTTGTGATTGAGCGACCAGCGCAGACTGCGCGAATCACAATTCACACGGCCCGCCCCGGGATTGTCATAGGCAAGAAAGGTGAAGATGTAGATAGCCTGCGTAAGAGACTGTCCGAGAAAATGGGTGTACCTGTTCATATCAATATAGAAGAAATTCGCAAGCCAGATTTGGATGCCAAGCTGGTCGCCCAAAATGTGGCGCAGCAGCTTGAGCGTCGGGTGATGTTCCGACGCGCGATGAAGCGAGTTGTTCAGAACGCAATGCGCCAGGGCGCAGAGGGTGTGAAGGTGCAAATTGGTGGCCGGCTCGGTGGTGCGGAAATCGCCCGCTCGGAATGGTATCGCGAAGGTCGCGTGCCCTTGCATACACTGCGTGCAGATATCGATTATGCGACGTATGAGGCCGAAACCACCTACGGCATACTCGGCGTCAAGGTGTGGATTTTCAAAGGCGAGATCATCGGCGGTGACAGCACAGCCGAGACTACCAAAAAGACAGCAACGAATTAAGGGTTAGACTGATGCTGCAACCAAAGCGAACGAAGTACCGCAAGATGATGAAAGGCCGCAATCGTGGTCTGGCGCATCGCGGTAGCAAGGTCAGTTTCGGCGAATACGGCCTTAAAGCCGTGGGTCGTGGTCGCGTAACTGCGCGCCAGATAGAAGCCGCACGTCGCGCTATGACGCGTCACATTAAGCGGGGCGGCAAGATCTGGATCAGGGTGTTTCCCGACAAACCTATTACCGGCAAGCCTCTCGAGGTTCGCCAAGGAAAGGGTAAGGGGAACGTTGAGTACTGGGTTGCTCAGGTAACCCCTGGCAAAGTTCTGTATGAAGTGCAGGGCGTGTCGGAAGAGCTGGCTCGCGAGGCCTTTGCACTCGCAGCCGCTAAAATCCCAGTTGCTACCACATTTGTCAAACGGTCGGTGATGTGATGAAAGCGAGCGAGTTGAGAGATAAGTCCCAGGAAGAGCTTTACAAGGAGCTGCTCACGCTGCGTGAAGATCAATTTAAGTTGCGGATGCAAAAATCGACCGGGCAGCTAGGTCAACCGCATCTACTGAAGGAGAATCAGCGCGACATTGCTCGCGTGAAGACTGTTCTCACTGAGAAGGCAGGTAACTGAGTATGTCTGTTGGAGAAAAGCGTACGCGAGTGGTGACCGGCAAGGTCGTCAGCAACAAGATGGACAAGACCATTACGGTATTGCTGGAGCGACGAGTGAAACACCCGGTGTACGGCAAATACATGACGCGGTCGTCGAAGATTCACGCTCACGACGAGAACAATCAATGTGGCATTGGCGATACAGTTACCGTTGCTGAGAGTAAACCGATTTCCAAGAGCAAGACCTGGAAGTTGCTAGAAGTGGTAGAAAGCGCCGCGCAGGTGTAACGCGGTCCGCGAGATAGCGCTCGCGTTTTGGAGTAGAAGATGATTCAAACACAGTCATATTTGGAAGTTGCTGACAACAGCGGTGCACGTCGGGTGATGTGCATCAAGGTATTGGGTGGGTCCAAGCGTCGTTACGCCCGCGTGGGTGATTTGATAAAGGTTTCTGTAAAAGAGGCGATTCCAAGGGGCAAGGTGAAGAAGGGCCAAGTTATGACCGCTGTCGTCGTGCGAACTCGCAAAGGTGTACGCAGACCAGACGGCTCTCTGATCAAGTTTGATGACAATGCGGCCGTGTTGTTAAACGCACAGCAAGCGCCGGTAGGTACGCGTATTTTTGGACCAGTTACTCGTGAACTACGCGGCGAGAAATTCATGAAGATCATTTCTCTGGCCCCCGAAGTTATCTAGGCCGCTAAGCAGGGAGAGGGCAGAAAATGTTGAAAATTAAACGCGATGATGAAGTGATCGTTTTAGCCGGCAAGGACAAAGGCAAGCGCGGCAAAGTGAGACAGGTACTTGGTAATGGCAAGCTGATTGTGAGTGGTGTCAACATGATCAAGAAGCATACTAAGCCGAACCCGCAGGCAGGTGTGGCCGGTGGCATTGTGGAAAAAGAAGCGCCCATACAGGGCTCAAATGTGGCGATTTTTAATCCCACAAGCAGCAAGGCAGATCGAGTTGGCTTTAAGGTGGACGGGGACAAGAAGGTTCGGGTCTTCAAATCTGACGGCGAGGCGATTGACTCCTAAAATCTGCGTACGCTGGTAAAGGATCAGGAATTGGACATGGCAACGTTAAAAGAAAGATACAGTAGCGATATTGCACCTAAGCTTAAAGAGGAGCTGGGCCTCAGCAATGTCATGGAGGTGCCGCGCATAACCAAAATCACCCTGAATATGGGTGTGGGTGAGGCACTGGGCGACAAAAAGGTGCTTGAAAACGCAGTCGCGGACATGGAGAAGATAGCTGGCCAAAAACCCGTTGTTACCAAGGCACGTAAATCGATTGCAGGCTTCAAGGTGCGCGATGGCTGGCCTATTGGTTGTAAGGTGACACTGCGCTCAGATCGCATGTATGAGTTTCTCGATAGGCTCATCAGTATTGCCATTCCACGTATTCGTGATTTTCGCGGGATCAGCCCCAAGTCTTTTGACGGACGCGGTAACTTCGCGATGGGCGTATCGGAGCAGATTATTTTTCCAGAAATTGATTATGACCAGGTGGATGCATTGCGCGGTATGGATATCACCATCACCACATCCGCACGCGATGATGATGAGGGTCGAGCGTTGCTGCGAGCCTTTAACTTTCCACTGCGCGCTTAAGAGGTTAATGAAATGGCAAAGAAATCGATGATCATGCGCGAGAAAAAGCGTGCTCGTGTTGTTGCGAAATACGCAGGCAAGCGAGCAGCGATAAAAGCGGTGCTAAAAGACGCCAATGCATCCGACGAGGCGAAGTGGGATGCGCAGGTTGCTCTGCAAAAACTGCCGCGTGATGCGAGCCCGATTCGCGGGCGCCGGCGCTGTCAGATTACCGGCCGTCCGCATGGCGTTTATCGCAAGTTCGGTCTATGCCGAAACAAACTGCGAGAAGCCGCGATGCGCGGTGATGTCCCGGGTCTGGTCAAGGCCAGCTGGTAAACGAACGCTCACGGTTTAGGGAGAGAACAGGACTATGAGTATGCAAGATCCGCTGTCAGATATGTTGACGCGTATACGCAATGCGCAAATGGCTGGCAAGACCCAGGTGGAAATGCCGGGTTCCAAGCTTAAGGCCGCCGTGGCGTCTGTGCTGAAAGATGAAGGATACATCGAAGACTTTTCTGCATCCAATGATGACGGCAAGCCACGTCTTGCCATTGCGCTCAAGTATTACCAGGGCAAGCCGGTCATTGCGGAGATAGATCGCGTTAGTCGTCCCGGGCTACGTTGCTACAGTGCTAAAGATGAACTGCCGTCTGTGCGTGCGGGACTGGGAGTAGCAATCATATCCACCTCAAGGGGTGTTATGTCTGATCGAGCAGCCCGTGCAGCAGGTGTGGGCGGTGAGGTCCTCTGCACTGTCTTTTAACGGTTGATTTGAAGAGTATTTGACATGTCTAGAGTTGCAAACAGTCCGGTAGAGCTGCCAAAAGGGGTAGAAGTAAAGCTCGAGGGTAATGACCTTACCGTGAAAGGCAGCAAGGGTAGCCTTCAGCTTGCGGTTGTTGAAGGCGTAACGGTCAGTCATGACGAACAGGCGCTGAACATCGCCTATGAAGGCGATAAATTTAAAGCCATGGCGGGTACGACGCGCGCTCTGGTCAGCAATATGGTGAAGGGCGTCTCTGAAGGCTGGGAAAAGAAGCTCGTTCTCAATGGCGTTGGCTATCGTGCCAAAGCGGGTGGCAAGAGCGTTAATCTAACCTTGGGCTTATCGCATCCGGTCGACTATGCATTACCCGAAGGCGTGACAGCCACCACACCCAGCCAAACGGAAATTGTTATTAGTGGTGTGGATAAGCAGACCGTAGGCCAGGTGGCGGCTGAGATTCGCAGCTATCGACCACCGGAGCCCTATAAGGGCAAAGGCATTCGGTATGCAGACGAGTATGTACGGCGCAAAGAAGCCAAGAAGAAGTAGGTAAGCTGAGATGAGTGTAAAGAACGATTCAAGGTTGCGCCGCGCGAAGCGCGCGCGAGCCCGTATGCGTAAGCTGGGAATCAATCGTCTGAGTGTGCACCGCACGCCCCGGCATATTTACGCGCAGGTGCTCACGCCCGCGGGGGACAAAGTCCTGGCCGCAGCGTCCACATTGGATAGCGATTTGAGAAGTGGCAAAACGGGTAATGTGGAAGCGGCCGCTGCCGTCGGCAAGCTGGTTGCGCAGCGAGCAAAGGACGCGGGAATCGAATCCGTCGCCTTTGACCGCGCTGGCTACAAGTACCATGGTCGGGTGAAAGCATTGGCTGACGCCGCGCGCGAATCCGGATTGAATTTCTAGGACAAGAGATATGGCGTTTAACGAGCAGAAGAAACAGCAGGACGGCGATCTTCAAGAGAAGCTGGTCCAGGTCAATCGCGTCGCTAAGGTGGTGAAGGGAGGCCGCATATTCGGCTTTACTGCATTGACCGTCGTTGGAGATGGCAACGGTAAGGTGGGATTTGGTCGCGGCAAAGCGCGTGAGGTTCCAGTGGCAATTCAAAAAGCGATGGAAGCTGCCAGACGCAATATGATCCAGGTCGAGCTGAACGATGGGACGATTCAATACCCTGTTAAGGCCGTCCACGGTGCGTCTAAGGTATACATGCAGCCCGCGTCAGAGGGTACTGGCGTGATTGCCGGTGGTGCAATGCGTGCGGTGCTTGAGATCGCGGGCGTTCACAATGTGTTGGCGAAGTGCTACGGATCAACCAACCCGGTGAATGTGGTTCGCGCAACCTTCAACGGCCTGCGTGATATGTGCGCGCCGGAGGAAGTTGCGGCCAAGCGTGGCAAGTCAGTTGAAGAAATATTGAACTAATGAGTGGATTTGCTCGTCATGTCTAAGGCAAAGATAAAAGTTACGCAGATTAAAAGTGTGCACGGCCGCCTCAAAAGCCACAAGGCTTGTGTGGCTGGGTTGGGTCTGCGTCGAATCGGGCACACAGTTGAGGTGGAAGATACGCCTGCGGTGCGCGGCATGATAAATGCCGTGCATTATCTGGTACGGGTTGAGGATTAAATCATGTCAGATGTCATGAGACTAAATACGCTGAGTCCTGCACCGGGATCGCGCAAGGACGCCAAGCGCGTTGGACGCGGGATAGGCAGCGGGCTGGGTAAAACCGCGGGGCGAGGACACAAGGGTCAAAAATCAAGGTCGGGAGGCCGTGTCAGGCCCGGCTTTGAGGGTGGTCAGATGCCGCTGCAAAAACGCCTCCCCAAATACGGCTTTACCTCCCGCGTTGGGCAGACGACTGCGCAGGTGCGACTTGGTGAGCTAAACAGCGTGGAGGCCGAAACCATCGACTTGCAGGCTCTGAAGGATGCCGACTTAATTAAAGATAGTATATTACGAGCGCGCGTGTTCCTTTCGGGCGAGATTACCAAAGCCGTAAGTCTGAAAGGTATAGCAGTGACCAAAGGTGCTCGAGAGGCCATCGAAAAAGCGGGCGGCAAGGTGGCAGAGTAAATGGCTACCCCGCAGCTGCCAAACTCCGTTAACAAGGCCGGATTGGGCGAGCTATTTGCTCGCCTTCGTTTTGTCTTGCTTGCGATCATTGTCTACCGGATTGGGACTCATATTCCCGTTCCGGGTATAGACCCTGCGCAGCTAGCGGCGCTGTTTAATCAAAATCAGGGCACGATACTTGGTTTAGCAAATATGTTCTCCGGCGGAGCGCTGGAGCGAATGAGTATTCTGGCCTTGGGAATCATGCCTTATATCTCAGCGTCGATCATCATGCAGCTGATGTCTGCTGTCACACCGCAATTGGAAGCCCTCAAGAAAGAGGGTGAGGCGGGTCGTCGCAAGATAAGCCAGTACACGCGGTACCTGACGGTAGTGCTCGCCATCATTCAGGCGACAGGCATGACTGTAGGTATGGCTAACCAGGGTATGTCGTACGATTCGTCCCCCATGTTTTTCCTGATCGCGATCACCTCCCTGGTAACGGGTGCAGTCTTTATGATGTGGCTGGGCGAGCAGATTACCGAGAAAGGTGTCGGTAACGGTATCTCCCTGCTGATCTTCGCGGGTATTGTCGCGGGACTGCCATCCGCGATAGGGCAATCACTGGAGCAGGCGCGTCAGGGCGAACTCAATATCCTGTTCCTGCTTGCGATCCTGGTCTTTGCGATATTGATGATCTTTGCCATTGTTTTTATCGAGCGCGGCCAACGTCGTATCACCGTTAACTACGCGAAGCGCCAGCAAGGGCGCAAGATGTATCAGGCTCAGAGCTCGCATCTGCCCTTGAAGGTAAACATGGCGGGCGTGATACCGGCTATTTTTGCCAGCAGTATTCTGCTGTTCCCAGCGTCCATCGCGCAGTGGGTTGGCTCGTCGGGTTCGTCCGACTGGTTGCAGGACCTGGCCGTTGCGATAGGCCCCGGTCAGCCGTTGAATATTCTGTTGTTCACCATATTTATCGTGTTCTTTTGTTTCTTTTACACAGCCTTGATGTTCAATCCCAGTGAAGTGGCGGACAACCTGAAGCGCTCGGGTGCATTTGTACCAGGCATTCGTCCTGGCCAGCAAACGGCCAACTATATCGATGGGGTGCTAACGAGGCTCACGGTTTTTGGTTCAGCCTATATCGCCATTGTTTGTCTGATTCCGCAGTTTTTAGTGGTGACGGCGAATGTCCCGTTTTATCTGGGTGGTACATCACTGTTGATTGTCGTTGTGGTAGTGATGGATTTTATGGCTCAGGTGCAAAGCCACCTGATGTCGCATCAGTACGATTCGGTCATGAAAAAGGCCAATTTAAAGAATTATGGTGGCAGTGGCCGCGTTCGCTAGAGGCGAGCGGCCTGTGCGCCGGTTAAGTGAGAGAGGGTGTCATGAAGGTACGCGCATCAGTTAAAAAGATTTGCCGCAATTGCAAGGTGGTACGCCGCAATGGCGTGGTGCGCGTGATCTGCGATACAGACCCGCGCCATAAGCAGCGCCAGGGCTGAGAGGCCTGGTCTGAAAAGTTGATTTTAGACAACGATATCGCTAGAATACTGCGCCTTTTGCCTGGGTCCTGGGCATAAATCGTCTCTAGCGATAGCGAAATTAAACGATTGGAGAAAGATGGATGGCACGTATTGCCGGCGTCAATATACCTGATAACAAGCATACTGTTATCTCGCTAACCTACATTTATGGTGTGGGTCGTAGTCAGGCGAAGCGCTTGTGCGCTGATACTGGTATTGCCGAGAGCGCTAAGATAAACGAGCTTACAGAGGCGGAAATGGACGCGCTTCGCAGTAAGGTTGCTGACATGACGGTTGAGGGTGATCTTCGCCGTGAAGTCTCCATGAACATCAAACGATTGATGGACCTGGGTTGTAACCGCGGCCTGCGCCATCGCAGGGGTCTTCCCTTGCGCGGCCAGCGCACCAAAACCAATGCCCGCACGCGTAAAGGACCTCGCAAACCGATTCGCAAATAGTCACTAAAACCTCAGCGAATCCGAATTTAGTGTAGCTGCACCACAGTGCAGTGATGATATTAAACCAGGACAGATTATGGCTAAGCCAGGTGCCAAGGGCACTCGCAGGAAAATCAGTAAGACGGTTGTAGATGGCATCGCCCATATACATGCGTCATTCAACAACACGATCATTACCATCACCGATCGCCAGGGCAATACGCTGAGCTGGGCGACTTCAGGCGGGTCCGGCTTTCGTGGATCCCGCAAGAGTACGCCATTTGCGGCGCAAATCGCAGCGGAGCGTGCAGGCGAGGCCGCTAAAGAGTACGGCCTAAAGAACCTGGATGTTCAGGTTAAAGGCCCTGGCCCTGGTAGGGAGTCTGCAGTGCGTGCCTTAAACGCATGTGGCTACAAGATCAGCAACATCACGGATGTCACGCCGATACCGCACAACGGCTGTCGTCCACCAAAGAAACGTCGCGTTTAACGCGTACAGGAAGCATTGACATGGCTCGATATATTGGACCCAAGTGCAAACTCTCCCGCCGCGAGGGAACAGACCTGTTTCTGAAAAGCGGTGTGCGCGCGTTGGAAAGCAAATGCAAGGTCGAGGCTGCTCCTGGCCAGCACGGTGCCCGGCGTGGGCGTTTATCTGACTACGGTGTACAGCTTCGTGAAAAACAAAAAGTGCGCAGGATTTATGGCGTCTTGGAAAAGCAATTTCGAAATTACTACAAAGAAGCGGCACGACTAAAAGGTGCTACCGGTGAAAATCTGCTACAGCTGCTGGAAAGTCGCCTGGATAATGTGGTGTACCGGATGGGCTTCGGATCTACGAGGGCGGAAGCTCGGCAGATGGTCGCTCACAAAGCCATTATGGTTAACGGGACAGTTGTGAATATAGCTTCCTACCAGGTCAGGCCTGGCGATACTGTGTCAGTGCGAGAGAAAGCGAAAAAGCAACTGCGAGTGCAGTCCGCGATGGCGCTCGCTGCTCAGCGAGGCGAACCAGAGTGGATTGATATGAACAATGAAAAGCTGGAAGGAACGTTTAAGTCCTTGCCAGATCGTCAGGACCTCTCTTCCGAAATCAATGAGAACTTGATTGTCGAGCTTTACTCCAAGTAACCCATTGAAGGATCAACCTACAAAACAGGTGCCCCTATGCAGAGTGCAGTAAACGAATTCTTGACCCCCAGAGTCATCAAGGTTGACGAGAAAAATAACACTCG